>NZ_REHO01000004.1:0-207342 GCF_003692935.1 Lactobacillus sp. ESL0260 | reverse complement strand
CTCGACTTGCATGTATTAGGCACGCCGCCAGCGTTCGTCCTGAGCCAGGATCAAACTCTCATTTTTTAAATGTTTGTTTGAATGTTTGCTCATTCGTTCCAAGATTCGCATCTCGGATTTATTTGCTCGCGAAATTGACTTCGCTCTTTTGTTTTGGGTTCTTTAAACCCGCACATTTTTGCGAAAACATTGTTCAGTTTTCAAGGTACTACCTGCTGCTAAAGCAGCTTTTTTATTTTGCCAGATTCAGTTGCTTTTGTCAAGCACTTTTTTCTGACTTGTTTTGCCGTCTTACCAGACAGCGTTTATTATCTTACTAAAACAATTGACTTTTGTCAACTGCTTTTGCTTGATTTGTTTTGAACTTGTTATTTGCTGTAACTCGCTCAAACACAAGTAATACCTTACTCTTTTTATCTTCATTCGTCAAATTAATCATTTTGTTCGTTATTTAAGTAAATTCGCAATCAAATTAGTTTTGTCTAATATCTGATACTGCAATTTTTCGTTTTTATGACTAGACCAATTTGCTAATTATTCGTAATTTCATCATTTTTTACAAGTATTGCTGCAAAATTTTTTACAAAAAAAGCGCAAGTTTATTAAACTCACGCAAAAAATAATTGTTTCTCTAAATTAGAGTTTCTTCTTTAGTAATTTTTGTCATTCCGTTCATATAAGGAACCAAAACTTTTGGTACAGTGACTGTGCCATCTTCATTTTGATAGTTTTCTAAAATTGCGGCAACAGTTCTGCCAACAGCCAAACCTGAGCCGTTGAGAGTATGTGCTAAATGCAGTTTGCCATCTTCGTCACGGTAACGAATTTGTGCACGACGAGCCTGAAAGTCAGTACAGTTCGAACAACTAGAAATTTCACGATATTTATCTTGAGCCGGCATCCAAACTTCCAGATCATAAGTTTTAGCACTAGTAAAACTGGCATCCCCAGTAGATAAAGCAACTACATGATATGGCAAATCTAGTTTTTGCAGTAAATGTTCAGCGTTATGAGTCAGTTTTTCTAATTCATCCCATGAATCTTCCTGCTTACAAATCTTAACCATTTCGACTTTTCTAAACTCGTGCATTCTAATTAAGCCGCGAGTATCACGTCCAGCTGAACCAGCTTCGCTTCTAAATGCTGGAGATAATGCAGTAACATTGATCGGCAGCTTGTCACCATGAATAATTTCATCACGGAAATAGTTAACAAGCGGTACTTCTGCAGTAGGAATCAAAGTTAGATCCCTGGGTTTGTCCGGATTATCATTATCAACAATGGTATAAACATCTTCGCGGAACTTAGGGAATTGTCCTGTACCTTGCATTGATTCATCATTAACTAGATATGGCGGAATTATTTCGGTATACCCTTCCTTAGTGTTTTCATCAAGGAAAAAGTTAAATACAGCTCGTTCAAGTAAAGCACCAGCACCTTTATAATAGACAAAACGCGCACCTGAAACTTTGGCACCTCTGTCCCAATCCAGGATATCCAAATCTGTACCAATCTCCCAGTGTGCTTTAGGCTTGAAAGCTAGTTTAGTTGGTTCATGCCATTTACGAACTTCTTCATTATAACTTTCATCGGGTCCGATTGGATCAGAATCATCAGGAAAGTTAGGCAGCCGCAACAAAATATAATTTTGCTTTTCAGTTAATTTGGTAACCTTATCATCAAGTTCCTTAATTTCCTGTCCAACTTCACGCATTTTTTGAACTGCAGCAGAAACATCTTCTTTATTTCTTTTTATTGCAGCAATTTCTTTTGAAACCGTATTGCGCTCTGCTTTTAACTGCTCGCTACGATTTAATTCTTCACGTCGATCAGCGTCAATTTTGACTAATTCATCCAATTCCTCCGGCTTAACGCCACGTCTGCCAAGTTTATCCTTGGCCCAATCAAGATTCTCGCGAATCACCTTAATATCCAGCATCTTTTTACCTCCACAAAAAAAGCCAACTCATCCCATCAAATTGGGACGAATTGGCTTATACATGGCTTCGCGGTACCACCCAGTTTCAGCTAAATTTAGCTGCACTTCATTAAGTCGGCGATAACGATGCCGCGTGCCGTGTAACTATTAATTACCCACATAAATGGAATCTGGAAACGACTTCTATTCGCTTACACCACTATGCGAACTCTCTTAATCAGTCTTAGGATTCCGTGTTTGGATATTATTTTAAGCTATTATGCATTTTTTAGCAAATAAGTTTTAATGTTTTTTACAATTTTTTAGTAAAAAGGTTTCTTTCAAAATTTAAGTTTTTGCTCAAGATCAAGCCAACCTGATTTTTTCAACAAGAAAAAATCCTCTTGATATTCAAAAAGACTACTTACTTTACTCATATCAACCGAATAAACCAGCTTAAAGCCTAAACGAGCAAGTAAATTTTGTGAACGGGTATTATTTTGATAAGTCCCAGCCCAAATTTCCGACTGATCAAGCTTTTTGAAGGCATAGTCAAAAAGTATTTTTAAAGATTCCGTCATATACCCGTGACCGGAAAAATCTTTATCAAGCAAAAAGCCAACTTCTTTAGTATGCAGCAGTTCTTCTTCGTTAGTTCCCCTATTATATAGTTCAACTAAGCCAATTAACTGCTGCGAAGTACTCAAACAAATGCCATAACTATATTTTCTGGCAGCATACTGTCCTGCAGCAACTTCAGCTTCTGCTAAATTTTGATAATGACCAAAGCCGGCTAAACGCTGATAATATTCATCTTGGCCCCATTTAAGTAAAGTTGGTGCATCGGCTAGATTAAATGGCCGTAAATAAACCCGACTAACCATTAGTGACCAACCAGTTTGAGCAACCAGTCCATGCCGAAATCAAGTGCGAAGCTATAAGCAAGAATAGTCCAAGGCTTACCTAAGATAATTATCCAAAAATAAGTCCAGAACTTCATATCGGTTAAACCAGCTAAAAGACAGAGAACATCATCTGGCGCCATTGGTGCAACAATACAGATCGCAAAAAACCAGTTAAATTTACGCTGATTTTTAGTCCACTTCATATATTTATCAAGAGTTTTTTCAGAAACAATATGGAGAATAAACGGTCTGCCATAAAAGCGCGCTAAAAAGAAGTTAATAATCGAACCAACACAGATTCCCACGTAGTTATAAATAAATCCGGCTACTGGTCCAAAGAAGATAACTCCTCCCAGAAGTGAGACCCCGCCAGGAATAATAGGGATAACAACCTGAATTATTTGGATTAAAACAAAAATAATTGGTCCGATTATTCTCTTATTAGCCAAATATGCTTTCATTTTAGCTTGACTAGTAAATATTCCCATTTTGTACCAATAAATACACAAAAGAATAATGATAATCCCACTGACAACGGTCAGAATATTGATTAATCTTCGACTAGCTTTAGCAGACAGATGCATAACTTACCTCCAATTTAAGCCTCATTTTACCAAAAAATATGCAGCGTGATTACTTTTTAATTCATTAAATACTAATATTTAAATAAATTAAATATTTTGCTTTTAAAAATAAAAGGAAGCTAGTTTTAAAGCAAGTACAGCTTTCAGTTAAAGTATAATAGATACTAACAATATAATTTTTGGAGGAGAACTTAATGACCCAAATTATCACTGACGTTACTTATGATAAACCAAGAAAATTGCAAACAGATATTTATCAACCAGATAACAATAATTCGAATGATATCTTGTTGTTTTGGCATGGCGGTGGCTGGTTTCGCGGCGACAAAAGCAGCTTCAAAGCCTTATGTAGTAATATTGCTGACCAAGGCTTTACAGTTTTTGTACCTAATTATTCCCTTGCACCGCAACATCTTTTTCCGCTTGCGCACCAAGACAGCATTAATTTTGTTGAATGGCTGTTAAAAACTGACTTTGTGAATCATAAAAAGCCCAACATTACCCAAATCGGTGCCAGCAGTGGCGGCACAATGGCACTTAATATTGCGGGTAAATATGGTTTCCCTACTGTTACTTGGTCGGCTCCTGTCAGTTATTCAACCTGGATGAAAGACCATCAGGATGTCAAAGCATCAGTTGATGGTCGTAAAGAACTGGGCTTATCTGATTTACATGATATCAATAATGCTTTTTATAAATATTTTACTTTGGCTTATGCAGGTTCGGAAAATGAAGAAACATTAAAAAAGATGGATGCTAAATCTCATGATTATGCCAATTTACATCAGTTATTAATGATTAATTCTGCCGATGAGCTATCGCCTATCCCATACTTACTCGATTTTGTTAGCTATTTAGCACAAAATAATCACGCGGTTGACTTAAAAATAATATCTGGCACCAAACACGCGATGTCTTACGCTAATCAATATTTAGATTGTTCATTAAATTATCTTTTGCAAGCAATAAAATAATTTTTATTATTTACTTACTAATTATTAGTAAAATATTCTGTATGTGATATAATAATTGATGAAAACGTTTTATTTTATTGATAAGCTTATCCTACAAATATTTTTAAGGAGATAACATTATGGCTAAATATCAATCTATTAATCCTTACACTAATGAAAATTTTGCCAGCTACGACAACCCGACAGCTGAACAAATAGAAGATGCACTAAATTTAACTAACGCACTTTACCAAAAATGGCGTCATGAAGGGCCTGAAACTAGAACAGCAACATTGCACAAAATTGCTGATGGTTTGCGCGAGCATAAAAAAGAAATGGCCGAAATCATGACCCGTGAAATGGGTAAAATGATTGGCGAATCTGAAGGTGAAGTTGATCTTTGCGCCTCTATTTGTGATTACTTTGCTGATAAAGGTCCCGAATTGCTGAAACCTGAACCAATTGATTCTCAATTAGGTGATGCATATTACTTAAAGCAGGCTACAGGTGTGGTAATGGCATGTGAGCCTTGGAATTTCCCACTTTATCAAGTAATCAGAGTATTTGCACCTAACTTTATTGTTGGTAATCCTATCATTCTGAAGCACGCCCACAATGTTCCTGGCTCTGCAGCTTTGATTGCTAAAATTATTAAACAGGCTGGAGCACCCGAAGGCAGTCTGATTAATATGTATCCAAGTTATGATCAGCTGGACCAAATGATTGCAGATCCAAGAATTCAAGGAGTAGCTCTAACCGGTTCAGAACGTGGTGGTTCTTCTGTTGCAGAAAATGCGGGTAAAAATCTGAAGAAATCGACTATGGAACTTGGAGGTAACGATGCCTTCATCATTCTTGATGACGCTGATCCTGAAGTTTTGAAGCAGGCTCTTAGTTCAGCCAGAACCTATAACGACGGTCAGGTATGTACTTCTTCCAAACGGATTATTGTTGTTAAGTCGCGTTATGAAGAAACTTTGCAGGAATTAAAGCAGGTCTTTTCTGGCTTAAAAGCAGGCGATCCCCTTGATCCAGCTACTACCTTGCCGCCAATGAATTCACAAGCTGCTAAGGAAAAACTGACTAAACAAGTAGATGGTGCTATTGCAGCAGGAGCAAAAGTGTTCTACCAATATCCTGAAATTGATTCAGATGGTGCTTTCTTCCGTCCAACTATTCTAACCAATGTTGATCGTGACAATCCTGCCTTTGACCAAGAGTTCTTTGGCCCAGTTGCTATCGTTTACGAAGTAGAAGATGAAGATGCTGCTATTGCTTTAGCTAACGATTCCAGCTACGGTCTAGGTTCTTCTGTTATCAGTTCCGACATTAAACGTGCACAAAATGTAGCTGCACAAATTGAAACTGGTATGACAGTAATCAACGGCACATGGATCAGTTCTGCTGAGTTACCATTCGGTGGTGTCAAAAAATCAGGCTATGGTCGTGAACTTAGTGACCTAGGTTTGATGGCTTTTGTCAACCAGCACTTAGTGATTTCTATGCCGACCAAATAATTAGTATAAGAGCATAAATTAAAAAAGCTGATGAGTAGCGTTTATATTAGACGTTAATTCATCAGCTTTTTTGTTGTCATTTTTTAACGGTGACGTAACAGATTGTAGCCCGTTAGTCCCGTGGTCATTACGCTGGCCAAAATCAAGAAATAGGTTGACGCACCAATTGAGACCGCATATAAAAGTAGCTGACTGGTGATGCTATGTAAAATTCCCCGGTTTGACAGTGTGCTATTAGACATTCTATATATAAGGTATATTAGAAACACAGTTTCAATTAGAGAAAGGATAAATGCAATTGTCCTATTCTTTTTAGTATCCCTCATAGTATTGTATATAATAAATAACGGAATCAGAACCATGACTAGCCAAATTACACAAAGCACAACTCCAGAAAGCAATGTGGCATTGGAAGAAAAAAGTCTGCCAGCAAGTCCGAAAGTGACTCGTGTAATTGACATTTTTTGACCGTAAGTCATATCTAAGACAGATGCGCCCGATCCAGTAAATAAAACTATCAAGTTGATAACTGCTAGTAAAACGACTAAAAGCTGGACAAAGGTAAAATGCTTGTTTACCTGAATGTTCTCCTTATGTCTATTACCCTTTTGGGACAATCTGCTTTTCGCTTTAACTTTTTCTTTCGATTCAGCCACATTATTAAACATATTAGACCCAAGTTGATTTACTTTTTGTGTTAATCGCAGATCCACAGTATAGCGCTCTATCTTTTCTGCACGACTACAAACAAAGTAGAGCCAAACGAGCAATGCAAAAAAGCAAATCCAGCCAAAACTACGGGAAAAACTCATAATAATTAATAGTGCAATTCCCAATAGAAAAACAATCATGCTGTTAACATGAATCCATTGCAGCATGCGCTCAATAACTGAATTTTGTTTTTCCGGATAAAATTCTTGCCGGTACACTTTACGACTGGCAATTTTTTTAGCGGTTTTTTCGTCTTCAAAATGAGCTTTTTCGTGTTGGTCTGTGAAAAAAGTTTCACGATATTTTTGTAAATCAAAGTGGCAATTAGGACAGGTAACATCCACATCAGTAATGGGACGACCACAGTTTGGACAAGTAGTCATGAGAAGCTTCCTTTAATCAATAATTATAATACGTTAATCATAAAACAAAAATAGCGATAAGGAAAATGTCTTTATCGTTATTTTAATACAATATTTTTTTACTGTAATTTTTGAATTTGTTCTTTAACCTGCTTTATTTCAGCAATTGAAGCCTGCGAATCAAGCATTAATCGATCCAGTTTAAATTTGAGCAATTCTAATTCATTATTATTGCTTCTTAGCGGCTTCTTTTTTTGTGCTGCGGAAGTTATTAATTGTTTGTTTTTGATTTGCCATTTTTTTACTTTGAGTTGTCTAATAAATGCCTGATCATGTGATACCAGTATCATAGCAAACGGATAATCTCTCACAAATTCCGCCAGTGCATTAATAGAGGCAATATCTAAAAAGTTTGTGGGTTCATCAAGTAGTAACAAATTATATTGACCGGTAATTATTTTTGCTAAATTGAAACACACAAGCTGGCCACCACTAAGATCACTTATTTTGTGCTCGCCATATTGGCGCAAATGCAAATCGCCCAAGACCTGCATAGTCGAAATATCAGTAAAGATACTGGTGGCAAAAAGAGAATCAAATAAAGTTTTATCTGTTTGGCTCGCAACTATGTTTTGGTTAAAATAACCTATTTTTAATTGCGGACTATAAAAACCATGCAGCTTCCTATCCTTAACTTGTTCTAGAAAAACGGTCTTGCCAACACCATTTTGCCCAGTTAAAACTACTTTTGAACCATAAGCAAGATTTACTTCCTGCGTAAGGTTAAATAACTGTTGCCCATAAGCATTGAGCGGTTGTTTCTTTAGCCGTAATGCCTTGCTTTTCGCAGAAATAGACAGATCACTTATCCCATTATTGCCATTTTTCAGGGTAATTGCATGATGAACTGGCGGCTTTTTTAGTTCTTCTTTTTCCTTATTGATGCGGTTAGCAAGACTTTTACTGGCTCTGATAACATTATTTGCAGTTTTTTGTTTTCCCAGCGACTTTGACCGCCAATCTGATGAAGAAAGTCCTTTTTTGTTACGAGCAAAAGTTCTGATCTGATTAAAATGCTGATTATAACTTCTCTTTAACTGCTCAAGGTGCTTTTCCTTTTGCTCATAAATCGTTTCTGCTCGTTTTTGTTCATCTTGCCTAAAACTGCGAAACTCTTCATATGTTCCTGAGTAATTGTGCAATTCTTGATTTTGAATATACCAGATTGAATTACAGACACTATTCAAAAAGTTCTGGTCATGGCTGATAATTAAACAGGCAATTTTGCTTTTGTTTATTAACTTTATTAGCCATTGTTGCTGCGTAATATCCAAATTAGATGTGGGTTCGTCCAAAAGCAGCAAGCCCTTAGGCAGATTTTTCAATTTGGCAACGACCCTACTGAGAGCTAATTTCTCTCTTTGCCCGCCACTCTTATCACCAGCATCAAGCAATTGCGGAACATAAGCAAAATTACAATTGTTAATAACTGCACCTTTAATAGTAAATAAATCCGACAATTTTTCTTGAGCCAGAATCTTCATTAAAGTGGTTTTACCAGCACCATTGTTACCAATTAAACCAATTTTTTGTCTAGAATTGATGCTCAAATTTGAGACAGTCAGCAGTTTAGCAGCTGCTACATCAATTTGTAAATAATCTATTTTAATTAATTCCACTATAACACCTCAATGTATACGCGTAATTAGTAAAGTAAGACCGCAATTATAAGCAGCTAAAATTACTCTACCTGATAAATTATGATCGCTCTACGTTGAGTTAAAAATTAAAAGTGGTGCTTGATTTAAAACTACAACTAGAGCTTATTGATTATTTACTTGTCTTGACATGCCAGTATTCCTTGCTTTCTACTTAAAATTTAATTAAAAATATTATACTATAACTAATTAACATTTGTAAATGAATTAAAAAATTGGTTTGAACAAAAAAGGCTGAAACTCTCTAAATGAGAATTTCAACCACTTAATTAATTTTGCTTAATTTTTAGCACGTTTATTCTTGCGCCAATGAACACCTTCATAAGTCAACTTGACTGCAGCTGACAAGGTAATCGGCATAATAAATACTAGAATTAGCAAACCAATAATCACTGCCAATGCAACTTCAATCAGAGTCGGTATTCCTGAAGGAATTAATGCGGCAAATGTACCACCTAAGATAATGGCAGCTGAAACTACCACAGTTCCAATTATACCACACGCTTTAAGCATCCTTTGACTCGGGCTGCCGTTTTCAAGTTCACGGTAGCGTGTCATTAAGAAGATACTGTAATCAACACCCAAGGCAATTAACATGATAAAGCCAAAGAATGGGGTGTTCCAGGTAAGCATAGTTTTGCCTAAAGTAGCTTTGACTACCCACTCTGTAATTGATAATGAGCAGAAGTAAGCAATTAAAAGCGTACCCAAGATGTAAACAGGTTGCAAAAGTGAACGAGTGACAAAAATTAAGGCAATACCAATACCAATCAGCATAATGGCAGCAGTTCTAATAAAGTCCCTGTTGGCAATATCTTTAATGTCTGCGATGTTAGAACTTTCGCCACCCATTGCTACTGTGGCTTTTTTAAGACGAGTACCTGCAAAAGACTTTTTAGCCATTAAGCTCAGATCCTGCGCCTTCTTGGTTGCTTTAAGACTACTTGGGTTTGATTTGAAGACAATCATGAGCATGGCTGACTTCTTGTCAGGACTCAAATAATTCTTAATCGAAGTTTGGAAAGTATCGTTTTTAATAAATTCTTGTGGGATATAGAAAGTATCTGCCGCTGAAGAACTTGCTAAGCCATTAAGGTAAGCGGCTCCTTGACCAAGTCCGTTATTTACTTGATCCACACCATCAGTAATCTTGGGTGTGCTTGCAGCCAACTTGCCAGCGCCAGAGTTCAGTTGACCAACGCTAGAATTCAGCTGGCCGATACCAGAACTCAATTGGCCTGTACTGGAATTAACTTGACCAATACCCGAGCTTAATTGACCTGCGCTGGAATTAAGCTGACCAATGCCGCCATTCAAAGTAGCAGCCCCATTGTTTAACTGGCCAGAAGCAGTGGCTAATCTGCCGACGCCGGATTGCAGCTGACCCATTTGACCAGATACATCTGGCATTGAAGCAGAAGCTTCTGCCCAAGATTTTTCTAAAGCAGCTCCTGCAGCTTGCATGGCAGCCATTTTTTGCTGCTGGGTTAAGCCCGGAATACTGCCAATACTCTTAGCCAAGTTGGCTTTGTAACTCTTTTCTAAGGCAGCCTTGGTATTCTTCTGTGCATTCGCAATACCGGCACTACCACTTGCAAGTTGCGAATTTAATTGGTTTAAGCCACTAGTCATTTGCTCTGTGCCATTTTGCAGGCGACTGGCGCCGCCTTGCAATTGACCAGTACCATTTTGCAATTGGCTGGCTCCATTTTGCAGTCTGCCAGTTCCGCTTTGCAATTGACTGGCACCGTCAGCTAACTTGCCAGTACCACTTTGCAGTTGACTAGTACCATCCGCTAATTTACTTGCACCTGCAGTTAGTTTTTTACTTGCATTGCTTAGTTTGCCTAAACCGGCACGTGCCTGATCAACTCCTTGATTGACAGTGTCCAGCTGATTTTTAACGTAAAGTTGATCAATGCTTTCTCCGTATGGCTGGGTAACAGAGGTAACAAATGCTACATCATCTGATGCCTGAAGCTGTCTGGTTAATTGATCAATTAGACGTAGGTCGGCTTCATTATCAAGTTTGTGATCACTCTTAATATAAAGAGTTGATGGCTCGGCCATTCCTTTTGAAAAGTGATCTTCAACAACGAGCATCCCCGCTTTAGCCGGCACACTGTTATCAATCTCATCCGTATCATCATAATTCAAATGACCGGTGTACATCAGACCAAAGGGAAGGACAACTACTGCTAACACAATTAAGTAAATAATTGGGTGGGCAAGTGTACCTTTTGAAATACCATGCCACAATTTATCTTCATGTTCACCAGTAAATTTCTTTACCGGCCAGAACATTTTTTCGCCCAAAACAGCCATGAAGAACGGGTTGAGGGTTAAGAGTACTATTAATAAAACAGCAACGCCGACTGCAACGCCTACAGCTGACTGGTAAATTGAGAAGTTAGCCAGGCTTAGTGCTGAGAAACCAATTAAAATGGAGGAACCGGAATAAAGAATTGTTTTACCAGCCACCTTCAAGGCACTGTTCATCGCTTCGTAGCGACCCATTCCCTTACCCAGATCTTCTTTAAATTTATCATACAAGAGAATGTTATAGTCTGTTCCAATACCGAACAGGACAATAATCATAAAGACCTGTGTAAAGTTAGAAAATGGGAAGTTCTGGTATTTAACCAAGTTAGTAACAATCGCAAATGATGTAATAAAGGAAACGCCAACTGTTAATAATGAGATCAAAGGCACAATTGGTGACCTGAAGACAATCACTAACACGATGAAAATAAAGATAACAGTTATTACTTCTGTTTTCTTGATTCCTTCTTGAATTGCATTTGAAAAGGCATTTTGTAAAACATCTGCACCAGTGACATAGGTTCTAATGCCGGCTGTTTTAACTGCTTTAGTTAGCTGTGATTCAACATCATTAATCGGTCCGTGCTTTTTGGCCACGTTTAACTGCATTATCCAAGTAGTATTATCCTTTGATTGCAGCTTTTTCTTAGTAGCAATATTATCGTCTGGACCCAATACCATTTTGATACCGTACTGATCCTGATCATCTTTTAATCTGCTAACCGTTTCGTTAATAGCATCTTTATCATCAGCAGTCAATTTGCCTTTTTGCTTATTAAAGACTACGGCAATTTGATAGGTATCCTTTTGTTTAGGACCCCAGTCATTTTGAATTGACTTTGCAACTTCACTTTGAACATCTGACGGTAAGGAAATATTTGAGTGCTCACGGGTTAACCCTGTAACGTCCGGCAAAGCCACAACAGAAATGATTAAAATTAAGATCCATGCAATTAACGAGAAAATATGATTTTTTACTAGTTTATGCACTCTGATTTTCCTTTCTATTTTTTTGCAATAATTTATTGGGCTGAACCAATTGAATAATTAATTCATGATAACCCTGGTCAGCCTCTTCACTAGTTTCTTCTGTAAAAGAATCTGATACATCTAAAAAAACGTATCCTAATACTGCTCCAATTAAGGAATGGAGTGAAACCGTGCTGTCACTTCTTAAATTTAGTTTGTCAGCCAAAGCTATTATCTTTAAAATTTCTTGAGTAATAGCATCGTCTTTTTGGTATTCGTTCAAATGATAAAGAATACTAATTAATGCGGGATCATCCAGAATAAAGTCGCGGACGATATCAGCAAATTTAAGTAAAGCCTCTTCACCTGAAATTCCAATCAAATTATCAACTAATTTTTTACCTAAAATTTTAATTCTGCTTGCACCTACAAGCGACAACAATTGCTTTCGACCTGAAACATAGTGATAGAGTGACTGCGAACGAACGCCTAACTCCTTAGCTAGGTTCGGCAGAGTGGTCGCGGAAAGTCCTTTTCGTCCAATCAGCTCCGTCGCCTTCGCAATCACCTTATCTAAATCAAGGCTTCTTTTTTTAATCATTTTCACCCCTCCTTTTGACAGCATAGTGAATAATATAGCACTACAATGTGAAGAATACAATCTACAAGGTGTAAATTATTTTTTAAAAAACAAAAAAGCCCCCAAACACTTAGTTAACGGGACTTAAAAGTTAAAGAATTAGTAAAGCTCGCATCAATATTGTTATTTAAAAAAGCCATCAACTACTTTACCTAATTTAGCAAAATTATGATCATTACTACTCCACACACTGACACAGTAGGCATTGCCATTAGATTGGACCAGCGCTACGTTTGCTTTACTGTCACCGATGGCATATATCAGACCTTTATGATCACGGACAATCTTGGGCTTAATTTTAGCAGCGTTTAGCGTCCCCAAAACCTGATTGGAGTATTGTCTGCTTAAAATTTGATCATGATAAAGACTCACCATGATTTTGTTTAAATCATTAGAAGTAGTTAAAGCTACCGGTGATTTAGAAAATTTATTTTTTATTGCTGTATCCTTAACACCTGTTTTTTTAATAACTGCGTTTACCTTTTTGGGCTTAACAGTACGAAGAAGGGCATTAGCCGCTGTTTGGTCGCCTTGCATCATTAATTGCTTTAAATAAGTCGCATTGTAAGCAATTCCCTTTTGCAAGAGTTTTTCTCCTTTAACGCGATCAGCTTTTTTTATTTTGATGGCTTTATTGGCAATAGACTTGCCGTGTTGTTCTTGATAAGTCATTGCAATCAGCAAAAATAAACGGCTAATAGAATTTACCCCATGATGTTGAGTAGTATTAGAAACGCGGGCAAACTTGTTATTAGTTAGATCTTGAACGCAAACCTGATAACTCTGTTCTTTTCCCATTACCTGGGCAATACTTTCTGCCCATTTTTTCTCACTACCAGAAGCAATTTTAATATGATTAGGATATTCAACAGTAGCAACTTTGGGTTCACGAACAGACTTTTGTCCTTTTTTATTTCTCACAACCTGCTCTTGCTTTTCGCCAACAATTTTTAAACTGCTATTCTCCACTCTTTTGAGGTTAGCAGAATATAACATAAAAGCAATTAAAGCCGAAATTAATGAGCCTAACAAAACTTTGTTTTTCATATCAATGCCTCAGTTTAAAAGAAATGATGTCGTTTCATTAATACAATTAGCCAGACCATCAGAAAAATGGTGATCACGGTGATTGCAATCCAGTCAGATGAACTATGACCAACTGGCAGACTGACATTCATACCGTAAAAACCGGTTAAGATAGTGGGCACAGTTAGAACCAAAGACCAAACAGTTAGGAACTTCATAGTATCATTCAAGTTATTGTTCATCATATTATTGGAAGTTGCTGATAAGGTTTGCGTAACCTGCTGCGAAATTTTCACCATTTCTGCTGACTGATTCGATTCAATCAGGACATCATCAAGACGTTCACGACTGGGCTTAGTAAAATCTAGTTTAGACATTTTTAAACTGTGCAACATCATCAAATTAGTCTGAATTGAACTGGATAAATACACCAAACTTTTTTCAATATTGGACAGCTCCACTAAATCTTTATTGTTAATATCACCAGATAGCTTTTGGTCCAAACTGTTGCGTTCCGTATCAAGCTGCGTAACCGCCCGTTGAAAATACTGTGATAAATACAACAAAAACTTCATTAATAATTCCGTGACATCTTGTGCAAGTGATAATTCCCGTCTTGTGGCAGTGTCATTGAATTCATCAAAGACATAGCTGGTTGATTGCGTATGAAAAGTAAAGATGTTCTGCCCAGATATTAAAAAAGTTACAGGATGCGCTGTAAAATGCTTAATCGCTTTAGTAGGCCAAATAGGTACATCGTAAACAAGCAAATTAATATGCGTGTGTGTATCATAGTCATAGTGCGGTCGTTCATGTCTGTCTGAAATATATGTAATCATATCAGGAGTGAAATTAAAATCTACTTGCAGCTTGTTGCTGTCCTCTTCACTCAAATTACTGATGTCATACCATCTATAATTGGTTTCCACCGGAAACTTTTGCTCTCTAATCACTTTTTCACCCCTGGCCGCTATATTTAGTTGATATTACCTACCAGCTTGCTTATGCCATTATTATCTTACCATTCAAGTGAAAAACGACAAATAAAAAAACAGGCCTCGGCCCGTTTTTTTAATATTGTAGCACTTAACTATTGTTTCCAAGCAGCATCAAATTTGTTTTTACCTGTTGTAATAGCTTTTTCTACATTACGGTTCTTTTGTGCAGCTGACAAAATTGATTGCATAATAGGAGTCAATTGACTATATGTAGCACTGGAATCCTTGATTACAGGAACGCTGTAGAGTGAATTGGAGTTGAGAATATCCTCTAATTTTGCCGGCAGCTTAAAGTCCTTGTTTGCCTTATAGTCGTCAGACTTAGTAGCAGCTTCATTAACTGGAATATAACCAGTTTCTTTTGCCCATTTAATCTGTCCGTCTTTAGAAGACAAGTATTTCATAAATTTGAAAGCAGCTGCCTTTTGCATAGCACTGGCGTGGCTGAACATATAAATATCGGTTCCTTGCGACATGGTGTACTTACTTGGACGAGCTGCAACTTCATAAGTGAAGCCCTTCTTAGCCGCCTGTTTAATCCAAGTCTCTGTTGAAGAAGAGGTCACAAACATAGCCAATTTTTGGTTGGTAAATGGAATATAAAGATATTTATCTGAACCAGGCATTCTGAAGTAGCCTGCCTTTTCCCCATTTATAAAGTAGTTAAGCAACTTTCTAGATTTAGTACCGGTAAAATCAATTTTACTGGAGAAATTCTCACCTTGATTTTTCATTCCTAAAACGTAGTAGTTGTCTAAGTCATCAAAGCCGGCACCAACTACCTTGTGATTACTCTTTTGGTAAATAGTTTGCGCTGCCTTTTTAACCTCACTCATAGTTGTAGGTACTTTGGAAATTCCATACTCCTTAAACATCTTGGGGTTATAAATTAAAACTTCAATTGACTTGTTAAACGGAATACCATATTGGGTGCCTTTAATTTGGGCACTGTTCAACATATCCTGTTTAATGCCTGATGCGGCAACGCTGCCCCAACCGACATCTTTATTATTAATGTATGGCTTAAGGTCTACCAGCATCTTATTCTTGGCTGCACTTTCAAGCCAACCCGGATATGCCTGAGTGATCGTTGGCAAATTCTTAGGCGATTGTAAAGTTGAAGTAATTTTTGATTGCAGATTATCATAATCACCTTGTTGCTCAAGCTTAATCTTAATTTTAGGATTTTTATTCTCAAAGTCCTGAGCTAAACTTTTCAGGGTTTTTTCCTGAGCACCCTGCATCCCGTGCCAAAAGACAACTGTGGTTTTCTTAGTTACTTTAGGAATTTTGCTTGAACTTGATGACAACGAATTACTGTTATTTGAACAAGCAGCAGTTCCAACTAAAGCCAAGCCCGCGACTGCTAGAGCCGCCAGCTTTTTACCGAAATTCATAATATTATTTTTCCTCCAGAACATTTTTACGCGCTCACTAGTGATACTGTGAGCATTAATTCCCATTAATTGTATAGCAAATATAGATTAATTACAATAAATTAACCAAAAAAATTCGGCTTTATTTGTATATTTTACTTTATTTAATTATATAGTTCACCACATTACGAACATTTATCAGGTAGTTACTCTCTTGCTTTTATTGCGGACAAAAAAAGCTTGCCGTAAAAAGACAAGCTTTATGATAAAAATTGCTATTTAGTTTTTATTGTTTCCAAGCAGCATCAAATTTTGTTTTACCTGCTTTAATTGCATCATTAACGTTTTGCTTCTTTTGTGCAGCAGCTAAAATGTTTTGCATAATTGGATTTAAGCTACCGTATGCTGCACCGGCATCCTTGATAATTGGCACGCTATACAGGTTAGCCATTGCATCTTCAAGTTTAGCTGGCAGCTTAAGCCTCTTAGAGTCCTTGTACTCGGCAGAATCGGCAGCAGCTTGATTAACTGGAACATAGCCAGTTGCATTAGCCCATGTAAGTTGACTAGCTTTTGAAGTTAAGAACTTGATATAGGTAAATGCAGCAGATTTTTGGTCAGCTGAAGCATGCTTAAACATGTAAATGTCAGTACCTTGTGACATGGTGTATTTACCAGGACGAGGAGCAACATCATAAGTAAACTTATTGCCTACTCCTTGTTTAACAAAGCCTTCACCAGCAGAAGTACCAATGTACATTGCTACCTTTTGGTTAGCAAATGGTCCGGATAAATAGTGCTCTGAACCAGCAACTCTGAAGTAGCCATCTTTGATGCCATCTGCATAAAAATTAATAACTTTCTTTGAAGTGTCGCCAGCAAAGTCAATTTTACTTGAGAAGTCAACGCCTTCATTCTTCATGCCTAAAGTGTAGTAGTTTGATAATGAGTCAAAACCAGCACCAACGACTTTATGATTACTCTTGTTGTAGATGATTTGTGAATCTTTCTTCAGCTCATCCATAGTAGCCGGGGCTTTTTTAATACCATATTTCTTAAGCAAATCAGCATTATAGGTCAAAACTTCGATTGACTTGTTGAAAGGAACACCATATTGTTTACCATTAATCTTAGCACCATCAAGAAGTGCACTCTTGATATTAGAAGCTTCACTACTGCCCCAACCAACTTCTTTACTATTAATGTATGGCTTTAAATCAACCAGCATGTTTTTGTTGGCAGCATTAAAGAGCCAGTCAGGATAGGCCTGAGTAATGGTGGGCAAGTTGTTAGGTGACTGCAAAGTTGAATTAATTTTAGCTTGTAAGTCGTTATAAGCACCTTGATTTTCCAATTTGACCTTGATCTTAGGATTTTTGCTTTCAAAGTCTTGTGTCAACTTCTTTAATGTAGCTTGTTGCACACCTGTCATACCATGCCAAAAGACAATATTGGTTGTCTTCTTGACTTTAGCAATTTTTTCTGAACTTGAAGATGAGGAAGAATTAGAATTGCTTCCGCCATTTGAACAAGCTGCAGTACCAACAAGAGTTAAGCCAATAGCAAATGCAGCGGCCAACTTTTTACTAAACTTCATTTGGTTAAAACCTCCCAAATATAAAAACTAAACAACATTTTTATGATTAATCAAAGCGTAACTGTTTGATTGCGCTTTGGTAAAATCCTGTTACCATAAGGGTTCTCTACCAGCTCCGGATGCAATGTGTGCACGGGAATTAGTGTTGGTGGTTGAACCCAATCAATAATTTGTCTTAGTTCTTTTTCGTCAGCGTGACCAGAACAACGCAACATTTGAACTGCAATATTTTGCTTCTCCAACTTTTGCAAAAATGGCTGATATGCTGGATCGAAATCTCCTAACGGCTCAGCATTTGAATGAATATATAAGCCTCCTTTTTGCAAATGTTCAAAATCAGCAACTGCCTGCCAGAGGAATTCGTGATCATCGTTTAGCAGTTCTTCGTATTGAACAGCCAATTCTGGTTTCAGATCAGCGAATTTTTGCTCCCCTGGCAAGTAGTAATACGGCAAATCCTGATTAATGCTTTCCTTGAGCAAGTGAGCTCTTGCGGCATGTAAAACAACTTTACGCGGTGAAGCAGAGATAATGCGCAACAGTCGCTCTACATTGGTCGGATAAGTATTGAAAGTGATTTGCCGGTTAGGATTATCTTTTTGTAACTGAACAAATTCTGCGGTTAACTCATCCTCATTTTTAGGGCCGGTAAATTCTTCGCTATTTTCGTCATGCTTTTCTTCCGGCCAAGAAAAGCCGGTTGCCTCAGTAATTAAAACGTCGCAGTCCTTTGCAGCTGTCAAAAATTCTTTGACCCAATCAGGATGATAACCGTGCAAGCGAATGTCACCGGTATAAGCAATTGCTAAATCGGGTGTCTTAACTATAAGGCCAGTGGCACCATAGGCATCGTGGTCGCTAGGCCAAACAGTCATCGTAATATCGCCTACTGCTATTGGCTTTTGATACTCAGCCGCAATAATTGGGCGAGTATAGCTGGGTTCATGCTTAGCAGCTGGGAGTAGAAAGTCCCCTTTTTCATTCAAAGCCGGCAGCATCTTAGCGGTTAGTGGTCCCACATATAAACGTATTTCGGGTGCCAAAAAATTCATGGCCTTGCTGTGATCCAGATGAAGGTGCGATATGTAAGCAGCAGCGTGTTCCCACCGTTCATGATCAAGTGGCTTACCAGTTAATTCTGGATCATAAAAGTTAGGTACGGCCCCAATCAACTGATTATTAACTAAAGTCTGGTATTTTTCATCAGGCAGATTCAATTCCGGTCTGTAGACCTCACCCAAGTCAAACAAAACATGAGACTTGTTATAAGCTACTTCAATCATTGGCCCGCCAATAGTATTTAAGCCGTTGTAAAACGTGATGGTGGTTTTAGCCTTTAAGGTCATTACGCACTACCCCCTTGATGATCTGCTTTCTAAAGATTAAGTACAAAATCAAAATTGGTAAAACAGTTAAAGTTGCAGCAGCTAATTGCAATTGCGTTTCACTACCGGCGTCAGAAGCAAAGGCCGACAAACCATTATTAAGAAGACGCATCGTATCTTCATTGGTGACCAGTAATGGCCAAAGAAATGAATTCCAGCCTGAAATAAAACTGAGCAGGCCGACAGTAAACAAACCACCCTTTGACATCGGTACTAAAATTTTCCAAATGTAATCCCAATCGCTGGCACCGTCAATCATGGCCGCTTTATAAATCGTATCCGAAATTGAACCAAAGTAGCTCTGCAAGTAGTACATGTAGAAAATGGAAGTCAAGAATGGTAAAACCAATCCTACATAAGTGTTAAGTAAACCCATATGAGCAATTGTGTTGTAGTTGGTAAAAATAATTGCTTCACCTGGCACCATCAATAAAGACAATAGCACCAGTTGAATTAAACCTTTACCTTTAAAGCGCAGATTGACCATGGCAAAAGCTCCGAGCAAAGAGTTAAACAAACTAACAATCGTGGTCACGCTGGCTGTTAGAACCGTGTTGACAAAGTAGCGTCCAAATGGGGCACGAGCAAAAACTTTGGCGTAGTTGGACCATTCAAAATGGTGTGGAATTAAAGTTGGCGGAATCGAAGTGGTTTCCTGAAAACTCATTAAGCCACCCAAAATCATATAAATAAAAGGAAAAACGGTAATGATGGCAAAGATAAATAAAATAATGTAACTGAATAAAACCCC
The DNA here is from genome assembly GCF_003692935.1 of Lactobacillus sp. ESL0260. Taxonomy (NCBI): domain Bacteria; kingdom Bacillati; phylum Bacillota; class Bacilli; order Lactobacillales; family Lactobacillaceae; genus Lactobacillus; species Lactobacillus sp. ESL0260. The sequence goes on along the minus strand of NZ_REHO01000004.1, from coordinate 187,610 downwards.
AATGCGAATTCGTTTCATTTAATATTCTCCTATCTTCTTCATCATCTTGCGTTGCAGGAATGTCGCAAACAGAATTATCAGGAATAAGATGACTGTTGCCGCCATCGCAACACCGGGAGTACCGACAATTTGGAACTTATTGTAAATATAGAACACTGCAGTCGTTCCCGAATTACCTACTCCGGCCTGACCGTTAAAGAGGGCATAGACAGAAGTATAAATCTTAAATGCTCCAATAACATTCATTGTCAACAGAAAAGCTATTGTAGGAACAAGTTCGGGCATGGTAATCCGCCAAAACTTGTCACGACCACTGGCACCAAACATATCCGCTATGGTGTAAAAATTGGGATCAATATTACGCAACGCTCCCATTAATATGACGATGTTAAATGCTAAAGATGACCAAATACCAAAGATAATGATGGTCGTTAACGACATTGCTGGATCATCAATCCAGTCGGGAGCTGGTAAATGCAGGCATCTGAGCACGAAGTTTAACATACCGTAATCACCGTTAAAGATATAGCGAAAAACTATCCCAATGGCAATGGTCGAGGTGACATAAGGCATAAAAAACGTAGTTTCAAAGAATGACTTATGTTTTACTTTGTCAAAAATAATCCACGCCAGCATGATTGAAATAGCTAGACCAACTGGTACAGAAATAATGGCATAGAGCACAGTATTTTTAATCGCTAACCAGAACTCCGGGTCTTTAAAAATATATTGATAGTTGCTAAAGCCGGTCCAGCGCAGGTCAATTAGCGAACCACTCTGAAAGCTCATCCCAAAAGCGCGCAAAATGGGATAAATACTAAATAACGTGACAAAGATAATAGTTGGTGCTAAAAAAAGCCAAGCCTTCTTTTGATTAGTCTGCATTAGTAAACTCGCTCTCCTTCAGGCGTAAATAGAAATATCCTATTAAATCGCATTTTGAGTTTAATTTGATCGCCCCTCTTAATTGGAGTCTCCAGATTAATTAGTGAACGGACTTGCTGATTATCAAATGTAAATTTCAAAATACGTTCACGTCCAATTAATTCAATATCGTCGACCTTGGTCTCAAACAGACCATCAGGATCGGGCACAATATTTTCGGGTCGCACAGACAAGATATACTCACCATCTGGAATTTCGCGTTTAAAACGGGACTGTTCCAGATCAGCAAGATTAATCGTAAATTGGCTTGACTTTAATTCATTTGCGGTTTTAGTTATTTTAAAGTTATCAATTACAGGATTGCCAACAAAATTGGCTACAAAATAATTATTAGGCTCCAGGTAAAAGTTTTGCCCTAAATCATCTTGTTGAATAACACCGTCATTAAAGAGAATGATTTTATCTCCGATTGATAATGCTTCTTCTTGATCATGGGTAACAAATAAGGTAGTAATACCAACAGACTTAACTAATGAACGAATTTCTTCGCGAATTTTAAGGCGCAATCTGGCATCCAAATTGCTCAATGGCTCGTCCATTAATAAAATTTGGGGTTCTTGCACCAAAGCACGTGCAATTGCTACACGTTGTTGCTGTCCACCAGATAAATTACCAGGTTTTTGATCAGCTAATTCAGTAATTTGGGTTAACTCCATATATTTGGTAGCAATCTTTTTGGCTTCCGCCTTTGGCTTTTTATTAGCCCCTACAATTAGCGGAAACATGACGTTTTGCAAAACAGTCATATGTGGATATAATGCATAGTTTTGAAAAACGTAGCCAATATGGCGGTCCTTGGGTGCTACTTTGACAACCGACTTACCGTTAAATAAAATATCTCCCTCCGTGGGATTCAGTAAACCGGCCAAGATATTCAAAATGGTTGTTTTGCCACACCCAGAAGGTCCTAAAAGACACACCAAATCGCCCTTTTTAACAGAAAAACTAACATTTTTAATCGCTTCATGACCGTTGTCATAAACTTTCCGCAGGTTTTTCACTTCAACAAATTTATTGTTATCCATTAACTCGCACCACTATCATCTTTATTTCTTCTTTTACTACTCTCCTAATTTTAAGATAAAAAGCTTAAGAACACAACCTAATTTGCTTGATTAAAATTCGTAATTTTCTTATCACACCACCGCATAAGAGCTAAATATTCGTAATTATTGCACAAATTACTAATTATTATCAACAAATAACTTTTATTGTTCTCTTTTAATTACTTTGCTGCAAACAGAATAAGCGGCAGTAAAACTTGCTGCCGCTTTAGTTAATCTCTTTATATATTAATTATTAATTTATCCGAACATTTGGCTATTTTTAGTGGGGAAATTTTGCCTTGAAAGCTAAATTAATAGTTTTCTTTCACATAAATTTCATGATTGACTTTAGCCCGACCATTATTATAGTTAAAGGAATAGCCTGGCTGGACGTTAAATAAATAAACGTTAAAATCCAGTGTGCCATCAGTTGACACAGCCTGTAAATTAATCCCCCGTGCCATTAATTCATTGCCGCGAAAGATGGGTGTGGCCTGGTAAATTACTTTTTTATTCTGCCTTAGAGCCACACGAATACGGCTTTCAAACATTGTCTGAATCCTCTGATTTGAAAAAGCAGACTGGGTGAACAGATTTTTTGGATTATTTTGGTCACCAGAAAGATTACGCGGATTAAAATTGCCGTCAAAATCAATACCTGCCGAAACAGAATAAGCTATGAGGTGGCCGCGATTATAAATTTGGGTACCATTGCGCCGGTTATAATGCCAACCTGTTGGTTCGATAAACTGCCGCTCTCTTAAGCTATCATTGGCTACATTACGCTTTTGCAAAAATGCCGTATTGGAGTGGGAAGTACGGTTTAAGCTGTCCAAATCAGAATATATTACCCGGTTAACACGCCAGGCATTTTTAATTAAGGTTGAATGGTCATTATTAACAGTAATATAAGAAGAACTGCCGCTTTTAAAATCTAAATCAGCCAATTTCTGATAGTCCTGGCTGGATAAGCCACCATACACTTTTGCAGCGGGTTTAGCTTTTTCTATTTTATTATCCTTTTGCTGGTCATTGCGAGTTATTCTGTCCCTCGTTTGCTGGCCACTTGGATCTGATCCACCTCTAGTTGAAACAAACCAGAATAAAAACAAGATAATAATGACAATTGCCCAAAAATCCGCGTTAGCTGTCTTAGTATTTCGTCTGCTCCTCCTGCGTGCCATTCACATTGCTCCTTAGTTAATAATAATTAAGTATAGCTAATCGAACTGTTGTTTGCAATAGGGAACAATAAAAAAGCAAGGTTGACCAATTTCCTTGCTTAAATTCTAACTTCTGGCCCATTCATCAAGCATATTTAAAAAATAACTTTCAGACAGCCGCTTAATCTTGCTGCCAGCACGGTTATATTCTTTGGCCTTCAGAGTTTCCGGATTACTTTTACTAAAAAAGCCGTCATCGCTCATAATTAAATAATCTGTATCAGGCTTAACACCAGTTTGGGCTATTCCGTTCATATTATTTACCATTTGAGCGGCTTCTGCGCTATTCATCTCTACTTCAGAAGCGAAGGCAATTTTTTTGTTATTTACCGGATTACGAAAACCCAATTCCCAAACTTCCAGTTCTTTTTGCAGTAAATTCAGGTTTTTGAGCTTGCCTTGTGCTTCTTGCAAAAGCGCAGGTGTAAAATGCTGGCGAAAATCATCATAAACCTTTTTAGTATCAAGGGAATCATCTAAGCCGTGGTGCTGTTCAACTTGTGCAATACCAGCTCGCTGAATGCAGTCAAGCAGTCGATTATGTTGCATTGGATAATAGACACGGGCTAGACGCAGTACGTCGACATAATTGTTATTTAATTCTGGCAAATGAAACTTTTGCGCTAAATCATATAAAAAATTTAAGTCAAAATTGACATTATAGCCAATGATAATATCCGTGCCAATAAATGAGCGAAAAGCAGTCATTGCTTCTTTTACCGGTATTCCCTCTTTAAGAAGCAGTTCTTCAGTAATGCCATTTAACTTGGTGATAAAACTGGGTACCCGGTTCGACCGCGGATAAACAACCAATTGGCTAAACTCAGCCACTACTTTGTTATTGCGGACTTTAACTGCGCCAAGTTCAGTTACATGATCACGGTAGGGATTTAAGCCTGTGGTTTCAATATCCAGCATAGTGTAGTCGGAAATAAAGTCAGGCCATTCCTGACCTTTGCCCCGTATTTTATTCTGAACGCCAGAAACATGGAGCACGCCATTTTTTACATAAATACTCATTGAGAATCAGTTACTCCGTTACAAGATGATTAATTAAACTAACTGTATCTGCATTTGTACCGGCACTGCGCTCCTGAATTTCCGGTAACAACGTCTCCTGCGGATAATCTGCAGCGACATAAGACCATTGCGGGTATTCTGCAACCAAATGTTCAATTGGTTCGCGCAGTTGCGGACTGGTTTCATCAACTCCCAATTCCAAAAAGACAGTCTTTTTCTCTTCATTGCCTGTTAAAAACCAGCGAAAACGGGAATTGGCAACAGTGTCGGGATAAAAATGGTCATTAAGCGGCAGATGAATTTCCAATGGCTGACCACATACCTCACATTTTGGTACTAATTTTGCTAGATCAGTACCTGGCTTGGCCGCAATAATTTTTTCAGCGGCAGTCTGAATGTTTGCAAGACCATGATTAATCCCACTCGCACACTGTGCTTTAGTCCAATCGCCAAATGCGTTAAAAATGCGGTTTTCGTTAAAACCGGCAGTTTCGAAAAAGTGGCCAAATGCTGAGGTAGCAACAAAATACTGTCTATGACTAATTAGTTGCAACAGATTTTTTAATGTACTACTTGGGCGGTAATCAAAGGAGTATTTTTGAATAAGGCTTGACCACAGTTGCCATTTTTCAGACCATGAAGGTATATGTTGATCCAGAGCATATCCGACTGAATGAACATCATATTTTTGGGCAACGCTGGGAAAATCACGTTCAAAATCTGCTTGACCTAAAAGATCCAGTCCCTCAACTTTTGCCAAACCATTACCGGCAACTACAACCACAGCCTCCGCCTCTTGGACTAACTGCTTTGCCTTATTCAAATTTTCCATTTAATTCTCTTTCCTATTTTTGATTGTAGCCAGTAAACGAAACCTGGCCATTCTCAAATTCTCCTAAGAAAACATCACTAGGGTCATTATAGCCGGCTTGTTTGAGCTGCTCTTTTAACCAATTTTCATCCTTATTAATAGATTCAAGCACATCTTGGTTAATTTGACCATCATTAATTAAAGGAAAACGGACATTTTTCTCATCTTTTTTAATAACTGTTAGTTGACCGTTCTTTTCAAAGATACAGTTTTTCACCTGATCAACAGAGTAAATGCCTTGACTGCGTAACTTGAACATTAATTCATTAGCTGACAGCCCGGCAGACAAGCAATTACGTGGTAAAACCTGACCGTTTTTAACTATTTGAATTGGTTTGCCATCAATCAGGCCGCGAATAAAGTTGCTGTGCTCCCGCGCAAACTTCAAGATAAAGACCACCAGAGTCCAAACGATCAAAACGAGCAGAAATTGCAAGACGGAAATGTTGGCATTGTAAATAACGCCGCCGATAATACCACCTAAAACATAGTTTTGCAGTTGATCCAAAGCGGTCGTGGGAGCGATGTTGCTTTTGCCAAACACATTTATTTGAAAAATTAAAGTTAACACACCTAAAACGAATTTAATAAAAAGCTGCGTATAATTCATTATTATTTCCCTCCTAATTCTTTATGTCGACCGTGTGGTTAATCACATGAGCCTGCTTTAAAGAATATGAATTGTTGTCATCATTTAATTCCAGCTGATAGTCAATATCTTTTGAGTCAACCCTGACGATTAAACCGTTTTGCAGTGTAGTAGAACTGACCATCACATCTGAAACCGGTACTTTGTGATCTTTAGCAACTGATTTTATAAATGGTGCAATTTGCTCAGACTGAGATTTCACTACGTTTGTTTGCACGTATTTTTCGTATTGTGTGCCCATAAATAAAAGTAAAAATAAGAGTGCAATAATTCCTAAATCCCGGTAGCGAGTATCGAATCTGTGCCTGAGATACAAAACTGTGAACGCGATCATTGTTAAAGCCGCAATTGCAATCAGGATGTAGAGAATGGTTTTACTTGTATTTTGATTTTGCTCAATATATTTAAGTGTGTAAAAAGTCATAACATAATTACCTCTATCAAAAATAATTTATTCTAGTTTTTATAAGTTAATAGCAATAGCAAAATCACATATTAACTAAATTAAACATTACCAAATATAGCTAAAATTGTTCGCTTCCTCCCTACCAGCTTACCTTAACTGTGTTTATAAGCCTACATATTATTAGTATAACAAAAAAGTAGTTAGAACCTGTCTAACTACTACTTATAAATATTTAATTTAAACTTAGTTTTGGGATGCGCCTGTGGCCGTGTCCGGCTCAGTTTCCTTCTTGACCTCTTCTTCTGCAGCGGCCGCTTCGGCTTTAGTTGAAGCTCCAGTTTGAGCATCAGGATCAGAATTACGCTTGTACGTAGCTCCTGTCGTAGCATCCGGATCGACCACCAACTTTTGTCCGGTTGTTTCACAGAAATATTTTACTAGTGGATATAGGTCCTGTACCCATTCATAAATACCGGCATAGTTACCTTCATCATCTTCAACACGCTTGTAATAATGTAAAACAAGTTGCTTAAGGTTTCCCGTTGGTACAGGCATATAAACAGCGTCGTGTCCGCCTTCTTTGGTTCGCAAAGCATGAACAACTTTTTTAGCTTCGGGAATGACATCGCGAACATCAGGATGAACTTCTCCCATGGTATTTCCTACTTGTGCAGGAACTCTCTTAGCCTTCATCTTGGCGTTAGGATCAACCGGACGGTTATACCATAAGAATTGGTTATTATCATCTACAAAAGTTAGTTCGCCAATTGTGTTACGCAACATCCAGTTAATTTGATTGACTGTTAATAATCCACTGTCAAGCTTAACATAATCGTCTCCTGTGGCAGCATGGGTCTTTTCTGCTGCTTTATCAAGCCAATCTGGATCCTCTTTTTTAAGCCCCTCTACTGTATAACGGCTTTTGCCTGTAGCATCAAAGTTTTCTTTTAAATATTCATCAGAGTTCATATCTTTTAACCATTTGGGTTCAGCCATTTTTCATTCTCCTTTATCATCATTTACAATAGTAAACCAATTGTAACACGGAAGCGCTTATTTTTAGGCATCTTTTTAAATTATCCTTTATCTGAGATTTATTTTTCTTTCTATCATAATGAGCTAAAATAGATAGTAATAGATAAAGTTTAAAGGAGAGAATTATGCAAACTGGGACAAAGATTATTACTTTAGATAATGGATATCATTTGTGGACGAACACTCAAGGCCACGGAAATATCCATTTATTGGCTTTACACGGTGGCCCTGGAGGTAATCATGAATACTGGGAGGACACTGCTGAACAACTAAAAAAACAGGGGTTGGACGTACAAGTAACTATGTATGATCAATTGGGTTCTCTTTATTCTGATCAACCTGATTATTCTGACCCTGCTATTGCTAAAAAGTATTTGACCTATGAATATTTCCTAGATGAAGTTGATGAGGTACGGCAAAAGCTAGGTTTAGACAATTTTTACCTCATCGGTCAAAGCTGGGGCGGACTTTTGGTACAAGAATATGCCGTCAAATACGGTCAACATTTAAAAGGCGCAATTATTTCTTCAATGGTTGATGATATTGATGACTACGTTAAAGCCGTTAATCGCCGGCGCCAAGAAGTTTTGCCCCAAACCGAAATTGACTTTATGCATGAATGCGAAAAGAATAATGATTACGACAATGAACGCTATCAAGAAGATGTCAATATTCTAAACATTAATTTCGTTGATCGTAAACAGCCTTCTAAGCTATACCATCTAAAAGATATTGGCGGTACTGCCGTTTACCAGGCATTTCAAGGTGACAATGAATTTGTAATTACCGGAAAACTAAAAGACTGGCATTTTAGGGATCAACTTAAAAACATTAAGGTGCCGACACTGCTAACCTTTGGTGAAAATGAAACAATGCCGATTGCCACCGCCAAAATTATGCAAAAAGAGATTCCTAATTCTCGCCTAGTAACAACTCCTGATGGCGGTCACCACCACATGGTTGATAATCCTGCTGTTTATTACAAACATTTAGCCGACTTTATTCGTCAAGTAGAAGAAAACACCTTTAAAGGAGAATAACAACATCTTCCCAAGTCAAATACCAGCGCAAAGAAAACAAGCAAATGGTTGCTTGTTTTTTTACATGCAACAATAAAGATTTAAATTACATTAATTTTTAAAAATCATGTTTTGAAAATTTTAGCGATTCATTTCACTATGCTAATAATTAAAATAAAATAACAATGTAAAGAAAAAATATATTTTTAAATAACAATACCATTGCCTAATCCACTTATTATATTATTATTAATAAGTGGATTAGGGAAAGTAATTAGACAAAAAAATAATAACTAAATTTTTATTTTAATTAAGCTAAAAGCTTTAACCATGGGCTTTTATAATAAAGGTATACGTATTGCTTTATAAATATATTATTTTTAACAAACATATAAAAATAATATTTTAAGTATAGACCAATTCATGTTATTATAAACTTATAGTTATTGATAGTATCAAAAAATAACTGGAGGATAATAAAATGAAATTATTGATAGCCATCATACTAATTATAGGTGGTTGTTCATACATTCTTGATTTAATCTGGACGCTGTGTCTGACATTTAGCAGTCGTGTTCGACAGGATAGGTATGGCGAGCGCTGCCGCGATTTTGATACTATGTTTTTGTTAATCCCTGCGATGAATGAATTTCAAACTCTAAGCAAAAATATACCAAAATTATTAGACGTACAAAAACAATGTGACGATTTTATCAAACTTAAGCTAGTATTTATTGATGATGATTCAAGCGATGGGACCACTACTCTACTGCAAAAGTATGCCTACCATCCTGATGTCATGGTTGTACATCGCACTAAACCTAATGCGCAACAAGGAAAGGGGCCAGCACTAGAATATACAGTCAAGCGCATTGCTAAGATGAACTACCCCGAAGACAAAACCATTATTGGTGTTATCGATGCTGACAGTATTCCAGGAAAAAAGTACTTAAAGGAAGTTGTATATGCCTTTAATCATTCCCACTATGATTTAGTGCAAACACGCGTGAATATTTACAATTTGCAACAAAATATTGCGGTGATGCAAAATTTTGAATTCACTGTTTATAATTCTCTTTTACAAATGGCAAGAACTAGCTGGGGCTCATCTTTAGCTTCAGGTAATGGCCAATTTATGACTTTAAAAATGACTAATGACGTTGGTTGGTCATCATCACTACTCGAAGATTGCGAATTTTCAATAAAAGGTCTATTTAAAGGCTATCGTGGTACTTTTATAAATAAAGTAAGTATTGCACAAGAAGGCGTTACTGGATATAAGAAGTTAGTTCGCCAGCGCACACGTTGGTGCCAGGGCGGATTTCAATGCTTGAACAAATATGGCAAGCAGATAATTAAATCATCTGCCATTCCATCAATGTTTAAAGTCTTTGTAATAGCGTTTTTGACTATTCCCGCAATTTCCCTTTTAGTTACGCCGGCCGCAGGAATTTCACTAATAATATTACTAATTTATATGAAAACTAACGTCTGGGCTAGTTTAGCAGTTATTGGCGGTTTGCTTTTCATTGAAGTCTTGACAAACATTTTGTTAATTATAAAACAATGGCGACAAGCCAGGCTTGACTTCCCATTAAGATTCTCTTATTTGGTCAGAATCATTATCATGTTTGATGTCTATAGATGGTCTCTGGCAATAGTACCGTATAAAGCTATAATACGGGCTATGTCTGGAGATGAATCATGGTCAAAAACTGCTCATGATTAATATTTATCCTAGTAATTTGTCCTAACTGCGAATGATTACATTCTCTTCGTGGATATGATTAGCTCAAAAGAGCTGGTTAACAGTTTTTTATTAAGTTTTACTCATTACGTTTCTTTTTAAGCGCAAGCAGACAAGTGCTAAGCGCTGTGACTGCCAAGAGTGCAACTGCAGAAACCCCTACGCCATATCTTGAGCCTATTTTCTTAGCAATAAGCCCTCCTAAAAGATAGCCTAAAGAATTTACTCCGATTAATACTGTTTTATAGATACTTGTAACTCGACCAAGATATTTTTGCTCAACTTGCTGTTGCCTATTCGTGATTATACTAATATTGATGATGGATTCAATAATTGCAATAACTGCAATAGCTAAAACTAATACCAATACGTTCTTAGACAAGGCAAAAACAGCACGAAAAAGAGCGCCTGTAAAAATTAACAGTGTAAACAACAAATTAAAACCAACTCGTTTATTTAACCAATTAACAACCAAAGTACCTATTAAGGCACTAATAGCTGCAATTGCGGAAACAATTCCGATATTTCCAGAGGAAAGGCCTATTTGCGTGCGTAATATTATGAGACTATCGTTATCAAAATTTGCTGAAGCAATATTAACTAATGCGGCCAGTATTAATGGATATAAAACAGAGTGAAGACTAAGAGTATAATTCAAGCCCTCTTTTATATCCATTTTTACTGTTTTAAGTGCTGGCTTCAGGTCTGCTAGTCCAGTAAAGGAAGTGTTCTGGGAGCGCAGATTTATCATTTTTTCCAGTAAAAGACTAATTAAATAGAAAACGGCACAAATAAGGATTAAAATACTGTGCGAAACAAATTGATATAAGACGCCACCTACGATAGGCAGTGCAAAATTAGCTACATATTGTATGCCGTAAACCAGACTGTTTAGTTCAGAGAAATCTTTCTTTTCAACCAAAAAAGAAACAAAGGTAATTTCTGATACTGTATTAAGTGTATTGGTGACGCTGACAACGAGTGAAACTGCATAGATAACAAAAATCGTGCAATCTATTGTTAAATGTAATGCAATCGCGGTAGCAAAAACTAGATAACTGATAAGTCGAATTAAATCACTAAAAATTAGAATTTTTTTGACATCGAATTTATCTGTGAGCGCACCTGCAGGCAGGCCAAGAGCCAAAAAGGGCAGGGTTTGAATTACAGAGATTATTGACAAATGAATGCCATTTTTAGTGATATCAAGTACCATCAATGGTAATACAAATGCCATTAACGCACTGCCGAAGTTATCAGTAATTACTGATAGAAGATATAGTCTGTTGTTTCTACTTTTTAGTATGTTTTTCATATGAATAAGCTTACCTTTTTAATGGGAGTTTAGTTTATATCTGAATAGTGGAAGTCACATATAAGGAAATAAAATATACCTGTCTATTTCGTCGCTATTATCATGTGTGATTAATTAGCAGATTGAATATTTGTTACTACTTATCTTTTCATTATCAGCAGGAGTTCTTATAGAATGTCAAGTATCAAAAAGATCTAAAAATTGGTATACAAAAGTTACTTGCTAAAAGGCACCTTTTTGCAAGTTAAATATTTGTTTAACAGATAACCCTTATTAATGTACAGCTTGTTGATAATCATAGATTTGATTTGTGTGAGCCAAATGCATGATTGTACGATTTTAATGGTTAACATAGGCTATTTGAGCTATCAAATCCTTTTTTGGAATATGGTGGCTCTTTTGATTTGTAGTAATAGCCAACTAGATGATTGTTAATCTTGCCTTGATTTGACACAGAGTAGAAAAATATATAAATTTCATTCTAGTTCAAATAATAAAGACTAGGTTTACTGACAATAAGTTTCTGTCATCTTTATAAAATAGTCTATGAGAAAATGCTTGTTACTTTATCCATTTTTATATAGTTGCATTCATAGTGGTAGTAAATACTTGGGCTGTCATTGATCTAACAATCATCTAAAACAAGCTATTGCCTGGATTAAGAAACACCTTAGTTCTAATCATCATTGATCTAACAATCATCTAAAACTTGTTCTAACGCTGTGATACGTTGCTGTAAGTTCTAATCATCATTGATCTAACAATCATCTAAAACTTTGCATGGTGATGATCCAGCCGATAGAACGTTCTAATCATCATTGATCTAACAATCATCTAAAACTTTTGAACTTTTGAAACTTTATCACTCGCTGTTCTAATCATCATTGATCTAACAATCATCTAAAACTTAATTAGATTTTTTGTCCGTCTGTCCTTTGTTCTAATCATCATTGATCTAACAATCATCTAAAACCGAAAACTGTAAAACAGGTACCCGTAACCAGTTCTAATCATCATTGATCTAACAATCATCTAAAACACTGTGCGCTATTTAGACGTAAAAGGTCAGGTTCTAATCATCATTGATCTAACAATCATCTAAAACTAAATCATCGTGCCATATAACATAAGCAACGTTCTAATCATCATTGATCTAACAATCATCTAAAACATTTTCGTCTGGAGCTGGCGTCTGTGTAGTGTTCTAATCATCATTGATCTAACAATCATCTAAAACATACCTTGAACGTTTTTCTTGATGTGGTACGTTCTTATCATCATTGATCTAACAATCATCTAAAACGTGAGTGGTGTATCTCAAAGTTATCAAACTGTTCTTATCATCATTGATCTAACAATCATCTAAAACCACCATTATTTAAGGTATCAATTAATCTCTGTTCTTATCATCATTGATCTAACAACCATCTAAAACTGTACTCCACCAAGCTCTGTATATCATTAAGTTCTAATCATCATTGATCTAACAATCATCTAAAACAATCTGATTTTAATATTGTTGTTAATACCAATCGATTAGATCCTTATCAATATAGTAAAAAGGTATGTCTTTAGATATTGCCAAATTTTCTTTTGTCGTGAATTAATTACAACCAAAATCAAATTCATTTCTTTGACAAGACTAGCTAACTCTTGCCATTCGTCTTTTTCCAAGTAATGAGCTACATTACAAATAACAGGAATAGTTTTTAAATCACATGTTTGATGAATTTTTAAAACTGTTTCTATTATACCATATTGATGAATTAATAAAGCTTTATCTAAATGAATTTCTGTATATTTAAGGAGTTTCTTTAAATCTTCATCAAAATTAATCGCTAAAGGTAAATCCTCAAGTAAAAGTGAATCCTGTAAAATTGACTCTAAACTATAAAGCGATCTAATTAGCTTATCGCGATTTTCTTCATCTAAGCCTTTCAGATAGTTGTTCACAATATGCGGCATATACTTTTTAGTGACATCGCCACTAAGTAATGGATCGCCAATAAAATCAAAGGTCTTGCCGATATCAAGAGGACTGTAATCATCCTCTGAACAAAGTAACATTTTATTCTTTCCTTGAAATCCTTGAATTATATCACAGTAAGCTATTGGACTTTGCAAGCCAATGATTTTTATACCAGGATCTTTGAACATCCACTTTTTATGAGTTGCATAAGTTAAAATCATAAGATAATCGTCCTATCTGAAGTATTACGCACATCGTCAATTGGCTTACCAAGTAAAAAATGCATGTCATTATATTGCTTTTCCGTAACCATTAATGACTACACTAGGCCTCCACGAGGCAAGAATTTTTTGATACGGTTTTCCAAAAACTTAGCTGTACGTCTAGTAACACAGACTCGCACATATACTGAAAATTGCACCATTAAAAAAGCCCTCATTAATCAACTTTTTATGAAATTGGCGATATTCTTTTCGTTCTTGGGCTGTTTCCGTGGGCAAATCAAACATTATCATTAAGCGCATTATTCGGTACCTCATTTGTCAAACTCATCTCCATTTCTGGTAATTTTTTACTTTCTCCACTAAGAAACTTTAAACATTCTCGTACGTAAACTGTAATGGCATTTGTCAAAAGTGTCTTTTTACCGTTAAACTTTATTTCCAAGCTTAAAAGTTCAACTAAACCGTACTTAATATCTGGTGTCAGCTCTTTGATTTTTGCATGAGCCTTAACCCAATAGTCAACAAACGGTCGAAATGATTCCATTAAATCCGAAGCCAAATTAAATTGGTTTTCTTGTGAACAATGGTGAATACCAAAATAAGTGAAATAGCCATTCATTGCAATTTCTCTATTAAAGCTTGAAAGCAAAATGGCATAACCATAATCTAGTGCTGCATTAATGGCACTGGTATCACGTCTAACAAAATTTTTATCGAATAAAAGCATAAAATATTTACGGGCCGCAATTGCTTATCGATTGCTTTCATCATTAATTTCTAGCTGATCCAGTTCACTTTGAACCTCATCTTTATTCAAATGATAATTAGCTAAAACTGCAATCTGATTTTTGATCTTTTGACTAACTATCTTTGTCCACAATACTTCTTTTAAATGTTCATCCCAATTAAACTGCTTTTTTAGCTTGGCCATATTTCTGGCTCCTGGATAATAAACAGCTGTTTCAACTACCGGATTGTCCTTTTCATCAACAAATATAACTTTGGTTTGATTTTGCGCCAATTTACTAATGAGTGCGCTGGTAATCACTGCCTGTGTAGTTGAAACAAGCAACAGATTAATATCCTCAATTGGAATTTGATTAATGCCATCACGAGTTTGGACAATCATCATTTGCATTGAATATGTTAATTTCGCATGCTGCGTGATGATTACTGATCTCCATCCCTTATTTCCTCCTTGTATTTTTATAAATAAATGTTATACTATAGTTGTTGGTTAGCTACCAACGATCTAATCATTATTGATCTAACAACCAGATTTAAAATCAAACAATGTATCTTTAAGATACTAAGTTTCAACGCGGTTATTACCGTCCTGCCTCAGCTCTATAGCGGAGGTTTTTTTATGCACAAAAATAGGGAATCGGATTATTGCGCTTCCCTATTTTAGTTTACAAATCGGCTATCCTAACCCGTTTTTCAAAAAGTCCTGTTGGTGACTGAAAAATTAATACTGCATTAGATGATAAAGTTATATTAGACGAAAAATTCATTTGACCAAATGGAGTTTTAATTCCAATATTCTTTATATTTGGGGTTACTAGATTATCGTGTAAGCCATTTAGAATATTCGTTAAAGTAATTTTCTTATCATTAACCGCCAAATCAAGAAATTTTTCTCTGCCTTTATGTAAACCATTCCTAAAACTATTTACATCAAATAATGGTAAATACTGATCAACCTTTTGCAAAATCTCGTCATAAGCTTTTACTAATAATTCATCTTGATCCTCGCTCTTCTTCAAGTTATCGGTAACTATTCGCATTGTTTCTTGAGAAAGGGTCAGCTGCTTAGCATTTGTTTCATACTTTGCAGAGTACAACATAAATTTTTTGTCACCGTCCAAGACGACTTGCTTAAAGTGAACATGGTCTTTTACTACTCTGAAACCTTTAACTCCCCGCTTAGGTTTACCATTTTTATCAAACATAATCTGGGGTTCTAACACTTTGCGGAGTTCTTCCTGATAATTTCCTTGCTTTTTGGCCTGGTTTAAGCTTGCAAGAGCGCGCATCGGGATTCCAATAACTTTATAGATAGATTCTTTTGCTTTCTCAATCTTGACAATTGCCATATATGCATCAGTGTTGCCGCTATAGCCACCATAAATTTTGGTATCGAGCCGATTACCTTTAGAAATTAGCTTTCTAGTTTTCTTACGATCACGCTCCCCGCGAGGATAAACAGTCATGTTAAACATACTACTATCTTCAGTCGTAGTTTCTCTTGAGACTAGCATGTATTTATAATTATATGCTTTACGTAATTTGTCAAAAATGTCTGGATGCTTGTAAAAGACTATCTGATGGCTAACATTTTCCCTAATTTCTTCTAGGGCTTTACGCTTAGAATTATCTTTTTGCAGTAAAGGCCACAAGAAATTTTGTAACTTTAGATTTTCAAGAATATCTTTTTCCAAATTTTTGTCTTGACTAAATTTTTTAAACTGACCATATACAAAATATGGCCGAAGTTTAGGATACACCTGATATAAAAAATTCCCACAAACTATAGTTAAATAGGCATCAATGGCATGATGATAATCATTAACTTCACGACTCTTATATAAATCTAGGCGCTGACGCAGAGCGGAGTTGTCACCGGCTTTAACCGTAATAATTTCTGCATCTGGATATTTATTTTGTAAAATAACTGATACTAACTTAATAATTTGACTTGTTTCTACCAGCTGCCTATTAATAAAACCTGACTTCTGATATTTATCTAGTTTATTCGGATTAAGCAGTAAATTATTTAATTTGAATTTACTTATAATACCTACTCTTTGCCACTTCTTCCACATTTCGCTAACTGTCATTTTCAAGTCTGAAACATAGTTGTTAGCAAAGCGCTTATACGGCACATCATCTGCTTTTTTCGCATTTAAAACTTTAGCCGTTAAAACCCGATTATCAAAAGAATCGTCCTTAATAAATGGTCTTGGCAAAATATGATCAATATCATAATCCTTTATAATTTCATCAAAATTAATTTTTTGTCCTGTATAAGCATCCCTTCCAGCCTGCATAAAATATAAAAAGTATTTGTCCTTTAGCAATTTACGGCTAGTCATCGCATCTTTTAAGCTATCAGTTAGATTCTGGTCTACCAATTCACTAGCAGTTTCTTCATATGTTTTAAGCAGCTTAGTACCGCGAATATGTAGTATCTCTGATTTTTTTTGTGGTTTTCTTGTAAATTCAATTGCAAATTGCGCTGGAGCTTTACCAGCAGCTTTAACGATATCATCAACAACCTTAATTACCTGTCTAATCGCCTTTTTATTAGCAGGAGAAGTATAGGCATCTGCCAAAATTGCTTCAACACCATTTTCCTGTGTAACGTCCTGGTTTTCCTTAGCAATTGCTTCTTTAAAATCAGGCTCAGTCACAATTTGCATAAAGTTCTTTTGGCTATCCCATAGTTGCTCCATAATGTTTTGGCCATTAGTATCATGCAATTCCACCAGCAACTTACGCGATAATCTGCCCCAACCTTGTAAGCGCCACGTTGATATTGCTTTAAATTGCTTAGGGGTTAGCCACTTAAATTCGTCCCTTAATTTTTCTTGAAAAATTTTCGTGTCTTCGAATATAGACGAATATTCAATTATTTTTTCAAAATCTTTTTGATATTGTGGGTCTACTAATTCTTTATCAAACACATGTAGTTTTTTTAGATAATAATAGCTTGACAGACTTGAATTAAATTTGGTATTTAATTCCTTGTCTTTCAAACCCTCAATTAGAACATGTTCTATATTTTGCTCTTCCTTTAGATAGTTAATTAAATCTCTTCTAGAAACTGATTTTTTTGTTTTAAATAGTTTGTTATAAATATCCTTTTTTATTTCTGGATCTAAGCGTCTTTTATTTACTTTAATATTATTAAGTTCATCTAATACTTCGTATTTTTGATAAAGCAAACTATTAGCAGGCAAAACATCTTCACCTAATAGGTAGGTATCCTTGATAGTCATCCGCTTAATAAACTTGTTGGCAGATTCTTGACGATCTACTTTTTGCTCAAAATTCCACGGGGTGATTTGACCCTGCTCTTTTCTGACCATCCAGGCAAAGCTCTTACCGGAAGTCTTTTCCTGTTCATCAGCTGTAATCATTGGGCCCACATAATAAGGCACTCTGAATCTAACCAGTTCATCCAATTTGTACGGTGCTTGTTTACGATGATCTTCTACCGGATTTTCTGCAGCTAAGAAGGGGTAATACTTACTTTGATTAGCAATAATCTTATCCAGTTCGATTTGATGCAGTTGAAACGGAATTACACCATTACTGTTCGTCCTCTGCTTAGGCATAAAATTATCGGCAGCTATCTCTTGCGCAATCTTATGAGCGAGTTCAGAGTCATCTAGGTTATCCTTAACTGTTTTATAAAAATCTTCTTTAGTTAAAGTGCCATCCTGCTTAAATTCAGTCTTAGCTTCCAACAAATGACCATGACGATTATTAACGTATAGATCATAGGCTAAAAGTAACTTTTTAGCCATACTGCGATCCTGCAAAGTGTCGATATACGCTTTTAACAATTTGTAATCTTGATGATGTTTATTATATTTTTCTACCATAGATTGTGATAAACTCTTGTTTTCATCAACAATGGTACTTAATGTAATCGCACTAAACAATTTTTGAATTTCAGCGACAATAGTCTGATCATTTTCATCAAGATCCGGCAGTAAGGCATCCAGCTTATCATCGGCATCCGCATCCGAAAGTTTAAATTCCCATTGCGCCTTGTCGCTTTTATCGATTTCTTTGCCTAAGACAGTTTCAAATTGAGTTTTGTAACCCATGATGGCGTTAGCAATCTGCTTGGCCACATTTTTCTCTTCCCTAGCAGTTGAATCTGTTAATAACTTGGCAATTTTTTTGACCTTGTCCATCTTATAAACGGTTTTGTCTTTATCTTTGCCGCGAATAACAGCTTCAATATCCGCAGAGTTTGCCACATTTAATTCAATCGGACCTTGATCTTCAATTATCTTATCCGCAAAAGCATTATTGATATTTGTTAAAATCGGGCCGACTTCAATTTTGGAAGCTTCAAAGTCTTTAACAGCTGTATCCTGCAAAAAATTACCACGATACTTAACGATGTGGTGGATAGCTAAAAATATTTCACGTAAATCAAATTGACGATCTTGTGTCATCAGCGCATCACGTAAATGATAGATGGTCGGATATTTTTGATAAAAATCATGATCTTCCTTAGCTGTTGGAAATACAATTGCCTGGTACTTTTTTCTGCTTTTATCTAATGGTGACACCCATGATTGGTGCAGGCGCAAAAAAAATCCTGGATCCACTTCAGCCATCGGTTCCGCAAAAATCTCTTCCAAAAGTCTTAAGCGCCACTTTCTGCGCTTAAGACGTCTTCTGGTAGTTCTAAAGCCGCGGCGATCAGCCGCAGTATGACCTTCTTCAAATAAGTGTGAACCTATGGCAGTTTTTCCTCTAAGTTTTAATAAGTTATTTTTCTTATCCGTCACGGCCCAGCCGCAAGAATTGGTCCCGATATCGAGACCCAGAATATAGTCATCTATTTTTTTCTGCATATTCTTTCTCCTTTACACTTTATTATTACTATAAGAATACCCCTTATAACCATAGAATTCACTACAATTTTTAAATTAATATAAAAATGTTGACTATTTTGACCATAATTTTTAATAAATAAATCAAAAATAGTCCCAGAAGATATATAACT
Source organism: Lactobacillus sp. ESL0260 (assembly GCF_003692935.1). NCBI lineage: Bacteria > Bacillati > Bacillota > Bacilli > Lactobacillales > Lactobacillaceae > Lactobacillus > Lactobacillus sp. ESL0260. The sequence goes on along the minus strand of NZ_REHO01000004.1, from coordinate 168,389 downwards.
CCTGGGACTTATTTCATTACTTATTGGCTTTTTCTTTAATTGTTGCAGCAGAAGACTGTAACTTCTTTTCTTCTTCATCTGTAAGTGTCAATTCAACGGTTTGAATAATACCATCACGACCAACAATTGCAGGATAAGACAGGTAAGTACCATATTTTTCCTGGTAATTTGAAACTGGCATTTCAGTATGGGCATCGCTTTGAATAGTTTCTACCAAACGAGTCACAGCTGCTGAAATTCCATAGTTAGTATATTGCTTACCCTTGTATACAGTTTGACCACCAAACTTAATCTCGTCATTTAAGTCTTCAAGCTTTAAGTGCTTTGCTTCAGCTACTTCGGTAACTGGTTTTTCCAAAACCTTGACTGTTGACCAAGCTGTAAATTGTGAATTACCATGTTCACCCAAGTTAAAGCCTTCCACTGAACGAGGATCGACATTCATGCGCTCACCAACAGCACGCTTCATGCGGGCTGTGTCTAAAAGAGTACCGGTGCCAATGACATGTTTACGCGGCAAGCCAGTTAATTCCTGATACATATTAGTAATTGCATCTACTGGATTGGTAATGGCAAGCAAAATACCGTTGAAGCCACTCTTCTTAATTGCCTCCGCAATATCTCCAATCCGCTCACGGTTGTAGTTCAATTCAGCGAAACGTTCACCGCCTGCTTCCAACTCAATGTTTCCAAAAGCACTAATTACAATATCTGCATCTTTGAGGGCCGAATAATCATTGATAGTAATAGTAGTGTGGTGCTTCAAATTTGCCATGGCATCTTGAAAATCAAGCTGATCTGCTCTAACCTTTGCTTCATTAACATCAATCATAACAAGATCATCAACCAATCCCGTTAATATCAGCTGTTGCGCTACCGTACTGCCAACGTGGCCGTCTCCGATAATTCCAATCTTATTACTCATAATTTTCCCTCCTACTGTTTTTAAAAATATTAAAAAAATTATGTAAGATCTATTATATACAAAATTATGATAAAAATAAAATATTTTTTAAAAAAATATTAGTTTTTAGTTATCATTGCTAAATGTAAATTAAAACCCACACTTTTTGATAATTATAGGTAAAGAAAGCGTATACTAAAGAAAGGAGGTACATTATGAGACAAATTAAAATAGGTAATACTAACTTCACCGGTTCGGCCATTGCACTGGGAATTATGCGCATGAACAAACTGAGCGTTGATGAAGCTGCTAAAACGTTGGAAACTGCTCACGAAGCAGGAATTAATTATATCGATTCAGCTGATATTTATGGTCATGGCAAATCTGAAGAAATCTTCGGAGCTGCCTTTCAAAAGTCAGCGTTAACTCGAGATGATTTTTATATTCAATCTAAAACTGGTATTTATGAAAATCCTAAATTGGACTACAAGACTACCAGGTATGATTTTTCTAAAAAATATTTGATTAACGCCGTTGATGGTATTCTTTCCCGGATGAAAATTGACTATTTAGACAGCTTGCTACTCCACAGACCAGATGCTTTAATGGATCCAGCTGAAGTTGGCGCTGCCTTTGATGAATTACAAAGAGACGGCAAAGTGCGCCACTTTGGAGTTTCAAACTTTAATCCGATGCAAGTTGACTTACTGCAAAGTGGAGTCAGTCAAAGATTGCTGATTAATCAATTGCAATTAAGTGTAATGCACACAGGTCCGATTGATTTCAATATTCATACTAATATGACGGATGAGCGCAGCATTGACCACGACCGGGGCGTTTTAGACTACTCACGTTTACACAACATGACTGTTCAGGCATGGTCACCTTTCCAGTATGGTCAAATTGCGGGCAATTTTATTGGCAATCCTAAGTTTCCAGAAGTCAATAAGGCTTTACAAAAAGTAGCTGATCAAAAAGGCGTTTCTAAAAATGCAGTTGCAGCTGCCTGGATTTTAAGACATCCGGCAAATACCCAGGTTATTATTGGGACTATGACGCCAGCTCATATCATTGACAGTGCTAAAGGAGCAGATATCTCCCTTACTGCTCAAGAGTGGTATGACATTTATCTGGCTGCAGGAAATGATTTACCGTAAAAGTAATTTATAAATTTTAAAAATCCTGACGTAAATAAAGTGCTCCAAAATAGTTAGACATTTATCTGGCTATTAGGAGCACTTTTTCATCACTAAATATTCGACCGCTTTGAAAATTGAAGTTGTTTACAAAATTTAATCTGTTGGCTTGGCCTTTCTACTATAACTATTCGGTATATTGAGTTTTTTGCGGTATTTGGCAATTACACGCCGACTTAAAGTCACATCATGTTTGGCAAATATTTCTACCAGTTGCTGATCACTTAAAGGAGCGCGGACATCTTCTTTTTTTATGATCTGTTGCAGGTCATATTCTATACGCGCTTGAGACAAATCAGTCGTCACTTCACGCGGAAAAAGCATCTTCAAACTAAAAATCTTGTTCTGACACTGGATATATTTGTCTTTAATGGCTCTGCTAATAGTACTCGGTGCCAAATTCAGGGCCTGCGCAGTTTCCTTTAATCCCAACGGCTTTAATTCGCGTCTTTGCATTGTAGTTAAAAACCGGTGTTGGAACTGGCCCACATATTCACCCAGCCGCATGATGGTTTTCTGCCGTTCAGCAATCGCATTTTTCAGTTCAAGAAAACGTTGCTTTTGTTCAGAAAAATATTTATTTTCATCTGACTGCTCTTTTAACTCATGATAAGCTTTTTCGTCAAAAACCATCTCTGGTATTTGCGTTTGATAACTTTCAACTGTTAGGCGCCCATCCGTTATCCGATAAATTAAGTCCGGAAATAAATACTGTATATTATTTTCAACGACATAATCGCTAGCTGGAGTAGGATCCAGTGTTTGGATGCTGGCAAGGGCATCATTTAATTCGGATATTGAAAACTTAGAGTTAGGCCATTGTTTGGGATCAGCCAGCATTTCCAGCTGATTATCAAGTAAAATTTCAAGAGCTACAGGATTAAAATCTGCTTTTTGCTTTGCTTGTTGCAACAGGCATTCAGTTAGATCCGCGGCACCGATACCACAGGGATCAAGATTTTGCAATAAATCCTTAGCCCTTGTCAACTTCTCCAGTGAAAACTCTGTTTGTTCGGCAATGTTAGCTAAGTCTACCCTTAAATAGCCATCTTTATCAAGCAGATAAATTAAAACTTTAACAGCACTTTTTTCCCAATTGTGCCAGTCGCTCAAGTTAACCTGCATTAATAAATGATCAATCAGATTTTCACCTTCGGGCGCCCGCAACCATTCCAAATTTTGCATTTCGCCTTTAGGTTCACGCAAAGATACAAACGGGTTGCTTAGGCTCAACTCCTTCATGGCGTTAATTAAGTCATAGGTACTGTATGAGAGCACTGTTAGATTTTGCTTTAATTTAGGCGACAAGAAAAGCCGTGTTACTAACTGCTCTTTCGGCTTTAATACCATTTTTTGCAATCGTGTCATCGGCTTTTCTCTCCCTTTTTCTCACTTTCAGAATAATTATACCAAATTGGATTTTTGGCATGAAAATATTTCTTAACGGGGTCGTAAATTTTCTCTTGTAGGTAACTTACTTGTAACTCCAGTTGGATTCGCACCATACCAATAAGCTACTGAAGATAAATCATCACTTCTTTCAAATAATCCTACATCATCGTTACCAATTTGTTGTAGAGTAACGTGAATATCGTCATTGAAAGAAATAGGATCTAGTAAATGCCAGCGATATAAAGCGTTTTGCGGTAAGCCATCATTATCAAAAGCATGAGGAGAATTAGGTTTACCAGTACTAAAATGTTCACGTGAATGGTCTATGTTACTATGATAAGGAAATCCAAGATACGGTGTACAAAAAGTAGCTGGGTAAGTAGTACCATCTTCATGGTACTTATGAAAAGCCCAAGCTCCGCCAAAATAATCTTCCATTCCTGTTGAAGTAATTGTAGGATGCTTTTGGTCATCATCAAGATAAAATTTAAATTCACCTTCACCCCACCAATAGCGCTCTAAAGCAGTTAGCGCAATAAAAGTTCCTACATAATAGCCATGATCAGAGATTTTAGGCAATAATGTATAGTCTTGCTGTACTTTGGTTTGTCTTTCCCTGTTCCAGAATGCATGAAAATACAATTTATGAGCTTCTTCATTTTGATCATGCAACTCGTAATTAATAGTATAGAAAAATGATCTGATATCTTGCCTAAACAAGTTTGTAATCGTTATACGCGCATGTGTTTTAAAAGGCATTTCAAAATAGGAGTTCATACCACCAGTTGGAGCAACAACAATTGGCATAGAGTTAACATCATATCGTTCCCCAAACCCATTGCAAAAGAAGTCTCCCAAAGGGCAGCTCACTGCTGGAACTGTTTCATCATCCCAATAGATTCTTAAAATTGTATTACGCATGATAAAACTACCTTGCTCAGTATGATCACGAATAGTAAACCACATGTGTTTTATTTCGCCAGAACCATTAATATCGGCAATGGTAGTTTCCTCATTTTTAGGTAAAGTGATGCTGGCTTTGCCCTTACGACTTGGTCCCAGCTCGCTTGCCGTCATTGCTGCTTTGCCCTTGGCTCCCGTTGGATTCTCTGGTGTTATAGCTCTGGTAGCAAAAGAATTATATTCCGTTAAACTGCTAAACATTTAGTCATTCCTTTCTTCAAGTTTAATACTATTGTTAGTGTTTAAACTCTTCTTTATTAAATGGTCACAATTCTGTGGTTGAAAAATAACCTCTATTTCTTTCTTTAGAGATCCAGTTAAAGATACTGTGATTTTTTTCTCCATTTCATTTTTTTGATAAGTTAGGTTTACTTTCAATCCTTGAGCTAACGGAAATTGCTGCCAAGTAAAATCAGGAGTAATTTTTAGTGGTCTTAAACATAATTTATTTTCTGGTGCATTAAACTGAATACCTAATATATTTTTTATTATTAAAGCACTAAAAGTTCCATCGCTCCAACCACATTTACCACAATGATTAAAGCGACTAACTTCTTCTTGACTGTGACCAACCTCATACGGCCACCACCACCAACTGCCATCTAGATCAGCAAGCTTATTAAGCAAAGCTAATCTCTTATTAAATTGATTATTATCATCAGCAGTACCCATCAGCAAAGTAACATATCCGGGAAAAGTTGCTTCCGATTGATTTCCCCACGAAATTCCTTTGCTCAATGGGCTATAGCTAGGATTTTTTTCACTTGCAGCAAATTTCAAAGTAGCAAGATAGTGTTCATCAAGTGTATCGCAAAACCCATAAAATGGTGCAAGCGTTGTATCGGATTCTTCACCATCATGAAATTCCAAACTAATTTGTCCGTGGTGATTTACTCTGGTTAGAAAGTCAAGTCCCTGTTTCAACAGTCCTTTTTCATATTGCTTGGAATCTACACTTAGTTTGTGATTACTTAGATTTACACCTTCAAGATATTTTTTTCTACCTTGTTTATTTGCAACTAAGCAATATTTATCAATATTCATCTTTAATTTATCAGCAACTTTTTTGTAAAACTTTGCCTTTTTTGGTTGAGCCAGAATTTTACTATAAATATTACTGATACCATTTATAGCACTCCATAGAGTTATTTGCGCTCCAGTATGAAATTCTCCCAAAGCCAAGCCATCAGAAATCCACTGTGATTTTATCAATCCGTATTTTTGATCTAAATGAGCAATTAAATAGTTAACGACATATAAAGCATGTTGCCACATTTGAGGATTATTTCTAATAAATTCAAAATCATTTGTTTGTGCCAAATAAAGCGATAACAAGTTTACACAATTCAATGAATTCACTACGGAGTGTTCAATCCCTCCAGCAAACTTGTCGCCTTGAGGCTTTATTTCATACTGCGAAAACCATAAAATAATTTTTTTAGCCAAATCATGATCAAAATAAATAGCGGGCAAACTGGCATAATACATATCCCGCAACCAAGTACGATTTATTACTGGACTTGAGCCCCAATTCGCACCAACAACTTTATCATCAGTAGCGCAAGAAATACTATTTAAGGCACCATCTGCTTTCCTAATAATTAGTGCTGCTAATTGAGGCTTTTCTGGTATTTCCAATTGCCCATACTTTTGCGCAATATGATTATAGGAAGAAATAATAACATTTTCCATTGCTTTTTCAGATACATTAAATGTGGCGTTGGGATCAGTTATACATACCCAACCAATACCTTGATGCATCGTACGTTTTCCCGCACAGTAGTTAAATTCTACATTATGACGATCGGAAAACTTTTGATTAAAACATCTGGGAAAGATTAAATGTACTTTATCATTGTCTGTCAAAGCACAAACTTCAATTAGCCCACTGACAGAAACGCCTGATTCCAAATAAATTGGTAAAAATAGTTGTAAAACTTTAAAATTGCTAAAATTATGAATATATCGGGGAAACAAATTAAACAAAAGATCATATCTTATTGTGTGATTTCCCTCTGACAAAGAAAATCTTTGGTTATTAAATTCAATTTCAGAAGTAATATTCTCTTCTTGAACAAAGCCATTAGAGACCCAAGTACCAGGTTTATCTTCAGTAAAATACGAGTCTCTGAAAAAACTGATATTTTTTATAGTACCTCTTTCATCTAAGCTAGCAAGCATTTTTTGATTACTAATATCAATTGAAAAATCTTCATCTGGAAGTAAATGTCCATAATAACTGTCTTTATTAGCAGTTACTTCTTTGTTTTGGGTAGAGGTAATGTTATAAAAATTGTTTTCTGGTGTTTGCCAAGCTTCTTCGACAATTTTTTTAATTAAAGGATTCATATTAGACTATTCCGACCAACGACGCCAAAATCGATAGCACAACAATAGCAAAAATTAGGCTGATTACACCGATTTTCTTGTCTTTTAAAAGCTTGTAACATACTAAGGTAATTACCACAGGTAACAAACCTTTAAATATTTGATCAAGGACCGATTGGACATCCATTATCGTTTTGCCACCCATTGTCCATTTGATTGTGGTCTTAAAAATCACCATTTGCACAGTCATGGCTCCAACCATCACCAGACCTAAAATGCTTGCAGCTTTAGTTAATACGTTCATTAAACCATTCTCATAGAGCTTTTTAACATAACTAGATCCTAGAGAGTAGCCCAAGAAACCACCATAATAACGAATGACGTAGTTGGGGATGTTAAACATGATCAAAAAGATAATTGGTGCTAAGAAGTTGCCACTTTGAGCAAAATTGATAGCCAAGGCGGCACAAACTGCACGCCAAACTCCCCAAAACAAAGAGTCGCCAATACCAGCTAAAGGCCCCATCAAACTGGTCTTAACAGCATTAATTGAATCAGCATTGAAATCAAGTTCTTTACTGTTTTCCTTTTCCATTGAAGCGGCAATACCCATAACAAATGTAGACATTGGTACAGTAGTACTAAAGTAAGAAGTTTCACGTTCCAAAGCTTTACGTCTGCCAGCTTCATCATTTTTATAATATTTATTAATGAAAGGCATTAGTGAATAGCAGAAACCGCCACCACCCATTAAAACGGGGTTAACCGATATGTACATGGTTGAGGACCGCCAGAACATACTGCGAATCATTTTCTTTTCATCTTTAGATAAACCTTGTGTTAATTTCATGCGAAAAAGTCCTCCTCTTCTTGACTAAATGATTTCTTCTCATCCTTTTGATTTGAATCCGATACTGAACCGGTAACTCCCTTATTCTTAGAAAGTTTTATTTCACTCATATCACGTTCTGCAATAGCAACAGCCACAATAGCTGCAATGACCGCAATAGCCATTAATGGCAATTTTAAGTAAGCCATTAATACAACCCCTAAAAAGTAATATTGTGCTAGCTTGTTGTCCCATAACAGTAGTAGTAACATTGCCATTCCGACTGCTGGTAATAAATTACCTGCAACCGTTAGGCCATTCATAATTGACTTAGGAATAGCTTGCAGAGCAAATTGCACTGCCTTTGAGCCAAAAAGAACAGCAAAAAATGGGATTAGCGAATATAAACCATAGTGTAAGAACCATAAGCCATAGTGTAGAGCCACCATTTTTTTATCTTCGCCTTTCTTAGCAAATTTAGCGAATAAAGGTGCAAAAGGCCCAATTACAAATGAAAGAATCATGTTTAAAAATTGTAAGCCTAATACTGCAAGTGGAAATGCCAACGTAATATTAGCACCCATATTTCCTGACTGAATTGTAAACACTGTAGCCAAAGCCGCAGCTAATGCGGGCTCTGCAGTGCTAGAAATACCAATATTGACAACTCCCATAAAAATAGTTTCAACTGAAGCGCCCACTAATAGTCCTGTGTGTATATCTCCTAATAAGAATCCCAGTAATGGTGCTACCACAATGGGTCTACTAAGCATGGCATTCCCAAAAAATTCATGTCCCGCAGTGCCCACAAAAACCGCAATAGCTGTCATTAAAGCATCATAAAACATTTTTTGCCTCCTATTTTTCTAGTTTCTTTAAAAGATCTTTACCCAAATGTTTTTCCATATTTGGTGTACCTTGGAAATAAGTATCAGGGTATTCTGCTACTAATCTCTTTAAGTATTCAATCTCTTCTGGTGACAGCCGTACTTCCTTTGTGAGTGTGACTTCATCACCTTTTGCATCCATCTTACCGGCATTACCAATGTTGACCTGCTCCGGTTTTTCATTAACATTGTTTGCAATAGTAAGGGCATCCTTGACAGTAGTAGTAATAACCAGTAAACGCATGTTATGAGAACGTTCATCATTAAGTAGCTTAATTGCATTGTCTACTGATGAAATGATCGTCTTAATATCTGACGGTGCCGCCATTTTGAGCATCATTTTTTGCATATCATCTGATGCTGCTTTATCATTAGCTACCACAATTCCCTGCAGTTTTAATGCCTTACTCCATGACATTGAAATCTGACCGTGAATCAATCTTTCATCTACTCTTAGTGCCGCAATCATCTTTTCTCTCCTTATTTAAAAAATTCTTCTTCTTGATTTGCCAAACTATTATTATCGTCGTCAATTTGAAATAGTTCTACTTGACTTTGTTTTATCAAATCCTGTAAATGCTTCTTGGTTAACTTTTCAGTATCTAAAAGCACAGCTAATACAACTGCAAGATTAGTTTGCGTAACGACAAATATATCTTTTTCCTTAGCAACTCTTAAGACTACTTTTTGATTTACACTGCCCCCTTTTAGATCAGTAAAAATCACAGCTGGTCGTTTAGACTTTGTGATAAAATCATCTATTTGTTTCATATAGTCTGATTTATCAACATAAGCATCGATAACTTTAATGTTCTTACTCATACCCATTAAGATTTCAATAGAGCTTTTTAAGCCACTGGCAAAATGCCCATGACTTGCAATCAATATATCTGTCATCTTGTCACTCCTTTAGTTATTTACCTTTTCACTAATAATTAGCAAATATAATGCCAAGTGCTGTTTAAAAGCATTGAAAAAGAAGTGTTTAAGTCAATAAACACTTCTTACTGGAAATTTTAAACTCTTTTAAATAAACTGTTTAAACAATTCATATAAAAGGGACATCTCGTATGTTGAAACTTTAATATTATACTTGATTTCAATAGGTTGAAATATACTTTTTGTGATTTTGTAAAAACTTTTTTCTTTTTCTGACTTTGGCTTAACCACTACTTCTGAAGTATTACGCATCATTGTCCGTTCAATCATAAGTGCAATATGCATATAGAGATTTAATTTAACTTTGCCATCTAACTTCAAATTATAAAAGTCTTCGTATTTCCTGTTGATAGTTTCTACCTCACTGAGTACTACATCAGGATTTAAAAAACTAAGTCTTTCTGAAATCCCTTCCTTTGAAAAGAATCGCAGCAATTGATTATTAAAACTTTCCATTTGTTCAGGAGTTAGATATGGAGAAAGCCACTCCTTGAGTTTGTTTTCTCCACGTGAATCTAATATGTCATATAAATTCATATGGTTGAACTTAACTTTTTCTGTAATATCAATTGTAGTCAATACAAAAAGTGTTTGTTTGAAATAGGACCATTTCTTACCAGCAATTTTTTCTTTTAAAGAATTATAACCAATTGGTATTACCTTTATTCCGACAGGTAAATATTGTCGCATGATATCACTGATTTTTTCAGCTATTCCTAATCCAGAAATACATGAAACCAAAATATTCATTGATTGGGAAAAGCCCTCATAATACTTAACATCAATGCTATAATCTTTTTCTGCTTTTTCCGCTATTTGCTTGAAAGGCAAATTTTGTTTCATTTTAAGCGCTAAGTCTAAGGCAGTTAAAGTTGTTAAATTATTAACCACCAACAAATCGCCATCCAATTGGGCACTAATTTGACTATAAAGCTGACTCAATGAACCCATATCTATCATTAAGATGAAGCCATTGGTGGTATTAAAGCTACTAATTAACTTGTTAGCTTCCTTGATAACAGCAGTTATATCAGCATCAATTGGCATATCGATTGCATCAAAAACATAGTTACCACAAAGATAGTTAGTAACTGCCTGAATACTGGTGGCCGTATTTTCACCATGAGCTACCATTAAACCACGTAACTGGATATTTTCATCCACATGGTCACTTAGCAGTAATGCAAGTATTAGTGTTATGCTTTTATGACTTTTAGAATCTAAAATAGGTAATTGTTCATAAAATTTGCTGGCAACATGAAATGAACGAGGCAAGTAATTCGTTATTACTTCCTTCAACTTTGGAATGTCACAATTTGGTTTAAAGTGACGTTCATATAATAAATAAATAATCGGTTCTAAATAATCAGTTTTATTTAAACCATATTGTTTAATAATGATATTTTTAAAAAGGTATTGGTGTTGAACATGCAAACCAGATTTCAATGATTCTTTATTAATAAATTTATTAATTGCCTGTATTCTTAACCGACAAGTATTCAAATTTTCATCCGTATAGTTGTCTTCAAGAATTTTTAGAGATTCAGTAATATTGCATAATTTTTGTTCTAAACTAATCTGAGGTATAAATGGTTCCTTTTTAGCTGGATCAACAATTATTTCACCATAATCCTTAAACTCAGGTAAGGCTTCCAATTCTAAATTCTTTAATTTAAGATTAATAGTAGTGCTATTATAACAGTCGTGATAAGCAGCAGCACATGAAACTTTAATAGTATTTTTAAGGTACCCAATGTTCCCAGTATGGTTTAATTGTAAAAGCGTTGAAACCACACCTTTATCTACAATAATTTTTTTATTAATCTTATGTGCTTCATTCACAAATAATGTATTAATCAGTTCCAATCGTTCATCAATAGGACGAGCAACATAATCTGGTAAATTAATTCTGACAGGAATCCGTCGTAAAAAAGTGGTTAAAAGAACATTTTCAGGTGTTTCAGTTGTTGCCATAATTAGTCTGACTTTTGACTTTTGAGGGTGTACATTATCACCCATCTTGTAAAATCGACCAGAATCAATAAAACTAAAAAGTTTTTCTTGGTTTTCACTACTAAGCCGATGTACTTCATCTAAAAATAAATAACCGCCATTTGCTTCTTTTAGCAAGCCATCTTTGGCAGTATCGGCCCCAGTAAATGCTCCTTGAACATAGCCAAAAAGCATGCTAGAAATAAGTTCAGGGTTGTTCGCATAATTAGCACAATTTAAAACTATATAAGGTGCTTTAGTAGAAATAACACCAATTTTTTTTGAATAAGAAAATAATTTGTGGGCTAAAAAACTCTTTCCCACTCCGGAATTACCCGTGATTAGAACATTCAATCCATTAGGTGGATAGGCCGCGGCGGCACTTAACTGCTCAACTGCTTTTCTCAGAGATCCGTTACTGCCTATCACATCCTCAAAAGATACATGTTTATTTGGACTTTTAATTGCAACTTTAGTCCACTTGACAGGTCGTTCAGCAATTTTTTGAATTTTATTATCTTTAACTAATTGGTTAAGATAATGACTGACTACTGATCTGGACAAACTTAACTTTTGAGCTAGATCCCTCGTATCAATTGCCATACCATCCGGTAACAATTGAACTTCTTTTAATACTCGCTCTTTTGCTTTACTCATTTCCTTTATTACCCCTACTTTCATTATCTGTATTATAACCGTTAATCAAAGCGCTTCCTATTTATCATTACCATTACATAAATTAGATTTTTAAAAAATTATTTTTAGTCATAAAGTTTTTATTACTAACAATAAAATTTAATTACACCTTGACTTTAATTTTTTATTTTTTTATAATATTGTTATTAAAGTTGGAGGTAATTCTAATGGTTACATTTAGTAAGCAACTAAATAATCGTTATTATCTTAGCTACTATAGATAAGAGTTTGAGTTCATCTAGGTGAATTCAAACGAAACTAAGTTTGAATTTATCTATGATGGCTAGGACTCTTTTAGTACGGTTAGCCACATAGCTTTCTAAGTGGCTAACCACAATCCAATTATTTGTTGGCAATTTAATTTCTGTGTACCCGCTTAGAAGTAAGTGGGTATTTTTTATGGAGGCACAAAATGCATTTTAGAAAACTAATTACAGGAATTACAATTGTTGGTTTAATGGCTTTAGGGGGCTGCAGCAGCAAAAAAGCCAGTAAAAGTCCAGATGTGAAACACGTTGGCGTTTTGCAAGTAGTGCAGCATCCTTCTCTAGATAAAGCGTACAAGGGCTTTAAAAAGGGCTTGAAGGAAAGTGGCTTTGTAGAGGGTAAAAATCTTAAGATTGATTACCAGAACGCTCAAAATAATCAAGATAATTTGAAAAGTATGAGTGAAAAACTGGTCAACGAAAAGTCAGATTTGATTTTAGGGATTGCTACGCCGGCAGCGCAAAGTGTGGCGAATGCAACGCAGAAAATCCCAACCGTTGTCACCGCTGTAACTGATTTAAAAGCCGCTAAATTAGTTAATTCAGATGAGAAACCGGGTAGAAATATCACGGGTACAACAGACATGGTCTCAATTAAACGTCAGATCAAGTTGCTGTTGTCAATTGTGCCCAAGGCTAAAACTATCGGTATCATGTACAACGCTGGTGAATCAAACTCCAAAATTCAGGCTGACTTAGCAACAGCTGCACTGAAAAAAGCAGGAGTGAAAGTTTTGATCAAAACTGCAAATACGACTAACGATGTCCAACAAGTAACAGAGACTCTGGCTTCAAAAGTTGACGGTATTTTCGTTCCTACAGATAATACCTTTGATTCAGCAGCTTCAGTAGTTGGCAAAGTAGTTAAAGAAAAGAAGGTTCCTCTGGTAGCAAGTTCAGTTGATCAAGTCAAAACTGGCGGCTTAGCCTCAATCGGAATTGATTACGAATTATTGGGAGAACAAACAGGGAAAATGGCTGCGAAAATTTTATCTGGCAAAGCTAAACCTGCAAACATGCCGGTTGAAAAAGCACACGATATGAAATTAGTGGTGAACAAAAGTATGGCCAAAGCACTGGGAATTGATCCTAAATCAATTAAAGCTCCAAAATAAACGGGAAACAGACTGCCACAAGGGCAGTTTTTTTATGTAAAACAAAAAACTAGCTTAAACATTTTGGCAAAATAAATTTGAAAATTTCCCTTAGGTTGCACATCAATTGCAACCAAATTTTATTATTCCTTGACTTTTTCTTCTTTATTTTTTATAATCTTCTCATTAAGGTTGGAGGTTGATCTTAAATGAAATATTATATTAAACACATCTCACAACTGAATAATCGTTACTACTTTAGCTATTTTAGATAGGGTTTGGGTTCATCTAGATGAATTCAAACCAGATTCAAGTTTTGAATTTATCTATGATGGCTAGAGTCCTTTAGTTGCGGTTAGCCACATAGCTTTCTAAGTGGTTAATCACAAATAATTATTAATGAAAATGATAACTTGTACACCCACTTAGAAATAAGTGGGTGTTTTTACGTTATGAAGATTAGATTTACGGAGGAAGAAAAATGCGAATTAAGAAATTAGTTATGGGAATGGCCTTAACCGGTTTGTTGCTATTAAGTGGTTGTAATAACAAAAAGACAGGCAGTACAGCAACTGTCAAACATGTGGGTATACTGCAGGTAGTACAACATCCCTCTTTAGATGAAGCCAACAAGGGCTTTAAAGAAGGACTGAAAGAAAAAGGCTACGTTGAAGGCAAAAATTTAAAGATTGATTACCAAAATGCGCAAAATAGTCAAGACAATTTGAAGAGCATGAGTGAAAAACTAGTCAACGAAAAATCAGATTTAATTTTAGGTATTGCCACCCCAGCAGCACAAAGCGTAGCAAATGCTACCGAGGATATCCCGATTGTAGTGACTGCTGTGACTGATCTAAAAGCTGCCAAACTAGTAAATTCAGACACTAAACCTGGCAGAAATGTCACAGGAACCACTGATATGGTTTCAATTGATAAACAAATCAAATTACTTTTATCAATTGTGCCTAAGGCTAAAACAATTGGCATTATGTACAATGCGGGCGAAGCCAATTCCAAAATTCAAGCTGATCTAGCTGTCAAGGCACTTAAAAAAGCCGGAGTCAAAGTTTTAATTAAGACGGCCAACACAACAAATGATGTTCAACAAGTCACTGAAACTTTAGCAGGAAAAGTACAAGGAATTTACGTACCAACAGACAATACTTTTGCCTCTGCTTCTTCAATTATTGGTAAGGTTGTTAAGGAAAAGAAGATTCCACTGGTAGCCGGTTCAACGGATCAAGTTAAAACTGGCGGCTTGGCTTCTATTGGAATAGATTATGAGGCACTTGGTAAACAAACCGGTAAAATGGCTGCCAAAATTTTAGACGGTAAAGCTAAGCCTAAAGATATGCCAGTTGAAAGGGCAACTGATTTGAAATTAGTAGTTAACAAGAAAATGGCAAAGGCACTTGGAATTGATCCTGCTTCAATTAAAGCACCTAAGTAAATTAAAGAAAGGCAGCGTGAAATAAAAGTTATGTTAAATACATTTTGGGAATTATTACTTTCGTCTACTTCTCAAGGACTACTTTGGTCATTAATGGCAATCGGTGTTTATTTAACTTTTCGAATATTAGATCTAGCCGACATGACGGCTGAAGGCAGTTTTCCCTTAGGGGGAGCTGTTGCGACGATGTGCATTATTAAAGGTATTAATCCGATATTGGCAACAATTGCCGCATTTATTGGCGGGTTGATTGCGGGACTAGTTACTGGTATTTTGAACACCAAATTGCGTATTCCTTCTTTATTAGCAGGAATTATTACAATGACTGGATTATACTCCATTACTTCCAGAGTAATGCAAAACGCTGCCAACGTTTCATTGCTAGGCAAAAAGACGGTCTTTACAATTGCGCAAAATTGGGGCTTAAGTCGTAACAATGCTGTAATTGCAATGGGACTGATAGTTGCACTTTTAGTTATTATGCTACTTGTCGTTTTCTTTAAAACTGAAATTGGTTTAGCTATGAGAGCTACTGGTGACAATCCGCAGATGAGTGCTGCCAACGGCATTAAAACTCAAGGAATGAAAATTTTAGGTTATATGATTTCTAATGGCTGTATTGCCTTGTCAGGTGGACTGTTAGCACAAAATAATGGCTTTGCCGACCTTAACTCTGGTGTGGGTACTCTTGTTATCGGGCTAGCTTCAATTATTATCGCAGAAGTACTCATTCGCAATCTGTCAATTGGTGGTCGTTTACTTACTTTAGTCGTAGGTGCCATCATTTATAGACTGATTTTAGCTTTGGTATTCCAGATGAATGTAGAACCGTCTGATGCAAAATTAGCTTCAGCTTTAGTTTTAGTTGTGTGCTTAACTTTGCCAAATTTCCATTTACCACGCAATCTTAAAGGAGGAAAGCAAAATGCCAGAAGTACTAAAGATTAAAAATTTACATCAAACTTTTGAACAAGGAACTGTTAATGAAAACCGTGTTTTACGCGGAATTGACCTTAGTTTAGAAGCCGGAGATTTCGTGACTATCATTGGTAGTAATGGTGCTGGTAAGTCTACTCTACTCAATAGTATTGCCGGAACGTTACCTATTCAAGAAGGACAAATTATTCTAAAAGGTACCGATATTACAAAACTGCCTGTTACTAAAAGAGCAAAAAATATTAGTCGCGTTTTTCAAGATCCTAAAATGGGAACAGCAGTCAGATTAACCGTCGAAGAAAATTTGGCTTTAGCTATGAAGCGCGGACAGCGCCGGGGCTTTCGTCCTGGTGTTAAAAGCCAGGATCGGAAATTTTTCAAAAAGCAGCTTGCTCAACTTAATTTGAATTTAGAAAACCGTTTGGAAACTGAAATTGGTTTACTTTCAGGTGGTCAAAGACAAGCTATTACCCTTTTGATGGCAACGCTGCAACGGCCAGACTTGATTCTACTGGATGAACATACTGCGGCTCTTGATCCACAAACTTCAATAACAGTCATGCAATTAACTGAAAAGTTGATATCTGAACAGCATTTGACAGCATTTATGGTCACTCATAATATGGAAGATGCTATTCGCTACGGCAATCGTTTGATCATGTTGCATCAAGGTCGTGTAGCAATTGATCTGGCTGGTGAAGATAAACAAAATCTAACTGTGCCTAAGTTAATGGAACTATTCCAAAAACATGTAGGTACAGGTCTTGAAGATGATGCGATTTTGTTGGCATAAAAACAGAAAAACAATCTGCAATTCAGATTGTTTTTTTATTTTTCTTAGGTAGATCTTAATATTTATTACTATTATTCTGCAAACAATTTTGATGTGCATCAATTACTTTAACAACGTTATCTATTGGTTCTGAACAATTATTTTTTAGCCATTCAGTAATTATAGCCACTATACCATTGCGAAAAAATACTTCATCATAATGATTTTTTTCTTCATGACTATCTATAAACTTTTCAGCAACACCATCTTGTAAATTTAGTTTAAAAAATAAACGATATAAATCTTGGTTGTCTTTAACATGTTGTAATAATTTTGAAAAACATGGTTTTTTAGAATTATTTTGCGTTAGTGCGTATTCATCAACAAGATATTTTCTTAATTTGTCTGCCATATCATAAATATCTGTGTAATTATCATAAAAAGTTGACCTGTTAATTTGTGCCTTTTGACAAATTTCAGTGACTTTTAAATTTTCTAAATTACTATTCTTTAAAAGTTCAACGACGGCATTTTGAATTTTTTTACGTGATACGGTGCGATTTCTTTTTTTATTCATAGAAATGATTGTGGCATATAAAAATCTCTTTGTTAAAGCTTTTTAACTTTATATACGCTAATCAATAATTGAACTAAAGCCAAAAATGTCATTATACCGAATGTGAATTGAATTCCTATATAATTTGCCACTACTTTAGCATCAATAAAGTGAGTTGCGCTAGTCATGGCTGCCATAAATAAAGAAGTTCCCATAGCACCGCTTAATGTTCTTAAGCAAGTTAGAAGAGCTGTACCATTTGCTGCTTCATTTTTGGGCAAACTTTGCATTCCCCAAGTTACAATTGGCATCATCAAACAGCCAACCCCTAATAAACGGAGAAGATAAAAAACTCCTAACAAAATTATTTCTTTTGGAGAATTGATAAATGTTACTCCCAAGCAACTAATTACTAATAACAAGCTTCCTGTAATTGCCAATTTAGTTATTCCAAATCTGTCATAAAATATCCCTGTAAAAGGATTAATTATAGCCATAGCTAACGATCCGGGCAACATTATAAATGCTGAAATAAGGGCTGATTTTTTCATTACAGTTTGAATTAAAATAGGATAAATAGTTGAACTACCCATCATTATTGCATAAAGAAGCATACTGATTAATACAGCCAAACGAAAATTTGAATTCTTAAAAATTCTTAGATTTAGTAATGGTTCATCATCTTGTAACTGTCTTTTACAAAAAATAATTATTAATACTGTTCCAATAACCAGCAAGATTAAGCTTGTAAATAATCTAGTAGTAATATTGCTTAGTCCTATCAACATACTGCTCAAGCCACCAGTACTTAATAATACAGAAAAGTAATCTAGATGATTTTTTGCAACAGGTGAAACATTTTCAACGCTAAAGATTGCTAAAATTATAATAAAAAATGATATAGCAGCTGAAATAAAGAAAACACTACGCCAACCCCATATTTCAATAAGTAAGCCTGTTAAAGTTGGTGCTATCACAGGTGCTGCTCCTGATGCCAATCCCAATATCCCCATGACTGTTCCCTGCTTGTTAACCGGATAAAGAATCATAATTACTACTTGAGTTAATGGTAAAATAATGCCGCTACCAAAGGCTTGAAATATACGACCTATTAGTATAATTAGAAAATTGCTTCCCCCACAACAAAGCAATGTACCGAATGTAAATAATAGCATTGACGATAAAAATATTTGCCTAGTAGTAAAACGTTTAATCAAATATGCTGATATTGGAATCATAACTGCCATAGCTAAACTAAAAGCACTGGTTAACCACTGGGCAGTTAGTGCGGTCAAGGATAACTCATGCATAATTTGTGGCAAGGCCGATGTTAAAGAAGTTTGAAGAAACGATGTGACAATTGTTCCAGTCAAAAGAGTTCCAAAAATCAAATTAGCTTTTTTTCCAGTCATGAATTTCTCTTCTTTCAATTTAAGTTGTTTTAATTATATTGATGTAGAAAAGATAAACAACCAACAATTTATATTGAAATGTTGGGAAAATATAAATAGTAAATCAATTAAAAATTGAAATGGGTATCCTATTATCCATTTAAGAAAAATCTGACAGTCCATTGTAAAAACAAAACAGCCTGCTAATGATTAAAAATCACCAGCAGGCTTTTTTGTGTTAGTATCTTCTGAACCAAGTATTACAAATTGATATTTTAGATTAGTAAACTACTTCAACATTATTCTTTTCAAATAACTTACTATACTTTTTAGCAGGCTTTTTATCTGTTACAACTGCAGAAATCTGACTTAATTTACAATCTCTATAAGGAAAAATCAGACCCATTTTATTACTATCAATCAATAAAACTAATTTTTTGCTGCATTCAATTAAAGTATGCTTTAGGCTAGACTCGGATTCAACCTTATCAGTAACACCGTACTCCAGACTAAATCCTCTACATGACATAAAAGAAATGTCAAAAACATAATCACGTAAATTTCTGGCAGTAATCATACTACTAGAATATGTATCAATCATACTCCCCCCAATTACATTAATTTTATTTTGTGTATGTAGATTTAAATAGATTGCCGTTTCTAAATTAGTAGTTGAAATGTTTAAGTCGTTAAAAGCAGCAAGATTTTTAGCTAATATATTGGCCGTACTACTGCTATCTAAAAAAATATTTTGCCGGTTTTCAACATAACCGGAAGCCAAGGCAGCAATATATTTTTTCTCAGTTAAATTAATATGTTGCTTAATAGTTGTTGGCGTTTCAATCTCATTTGGTTTTAAAACCAGTGCCCCACCATGAATTCGTTGCACAAGACCGTTATTTTCAAGTTCTTTCAAATCTCGTCTAATAGTACTGGCACTATAATGCATTACTTTTGCCAAGTCACTAATTGTTAAAAAATTTCTGTCTTTTAAGGTAGTTAATAATAGTTTCTGTCTATCTTTCATCTTTAACCTCCACAATAAAATGATTAAAAAGTGTCAAAACTTGAAAAATAATCACCAAATTTTGACGTTTTTTCAATAAAGCTACCATCTATTGAAAAAGCAAACAATTACTTTAATATTATTTTTGTAAGCGAATACAAAATGGAGGTTAAAAAATGACATTAGTAACTTTAAATGATATTTTACCAAAAGCAAAAAAAGAGGGGTATGCAATAGGCGCTTTTAATTACGCAGATATGAACACTGCGCGCGGAATAATTGCAGCCGCCGAAGAAGAAAAGGCTCCTGTTGTCCTGCAAATAGCTGAATCACATTTTCCTTATTTGCCACTAAGAGAAGGTGGTAAATTGGCATTGGATTTAGCAGAAAATGCCAGCGTTCCAGTTGTAGTTCACCTTGACCATGGTACAGACATGGAAACTTGCATTAAGGCACTGAGAATGGGATTCAGTTCTGTGATGCTCGACTTTTCCCAAAAGCCTCTTGTAGAAAACATTAGTAAGACAAAAGAAATTGTTGATTTTGCTCACGCATTAGGAGCAAGTGTAGAAGGTGAAGTTGGCGTAATGACCAGAGATGCTGGCAACGGTAAGCCTGACTACAATAACTTAACGGACAACTACACTACTGTAAGTGAAGCTAAACAATTTTATGAAGAGACCGGAATTGATGCAATGGCAATTTCATATGGCACGGTTCACGGAATATACAGGGAAAAACCTGTATTAAACTTTAATAGACTGCATGAAATTGCTGAAGCAGTGCCAGTCCCACTAGTTGTTCACGGGGGTTCTGGATTAACAGATATAGAATACAAAAACTCAATTAAAAATGGCATAAGCAAAATTAACTATTATTCAGTTATGTCATTTAATGTCACTAACGGTTTAAGAGAATACCTTGATAGCAAAAAAGAGCAGCAGGTTTTCTTATATGATGCTGATCTAAAAATTATGGAGTTGGTAAAAGATGACATCAAAAATAAAATTGAAGTTTTTGGCTCAGCCAACAAGGCATAAATAATGAATAGTTTCCTAATTATAACTCATAGTACTCTGGCTGAAGGTTTTTATAATAGCACCAAATTTCTTAGTGGCTTAACTACTAATGTTAAATTCATTGATGCATATGTTGATGAGAGCGATTGGACTAAGGAAGCAGAAAAAATTATCTCAAAACAAGATGGGGACAAGCAGTTGATTGTGCTAACTGACATTTATGGTGGAAGCGTTAATCAAAAAATGACTTTAATGCTGGCAAAATATCACTTTATCTTGATTACAGGAGTCAATCTGCCTTTAGTTCTATCACTAGTACTAGAAACGCAACCTTTAACTAAGGAAAAATGCAAGAATCTGGTTGAAGAAGCCAGAAAGCAATTGCAAATTATTGAGCCAATCAAATCAGACAGTAATGAAACTGATAGTGACTTTTTAAGTTGATAAGGAAGTAATAAATTATGATTAAAGAATTGCGAGTTGATGATCGCTTAATTCATGGTCAAGTAGCATTAACCTGGCCCGGACATTTAGGAACTTCCCACATAGTTGTAGCTAACGATGCGGCAAGTAAAAATGAAATGCAACAGAGTGCATTAAAAATGTCTGTTCAAGGTACAGCTAAAGTTCTGGTAAGAGACGTAGATGGAGCAATAAAGCTTTTTCAAAATCCTAAAGCCCAAAGTATTCCAATGTTTGTTGTTGTCAACCAGGTAAAAGACGCGGAAAGAATCTATTCGGGATTAAATGGTCAACAAATCGAAAGGATTAATATTGCAAATGTTGGCCGCTTTGATGGTGTGGACAAAAATCTCAAAACAGAAATAAATGGTTCGATTTTATTAACCACAGCCGATAAAGACGCAGCTAACAAGCTGTTAAATTCTGGAGCTAACGTTGTACACCAAGTTATACCTACAGATAAGACAGAAAAGTTCTCTAATTTATTAAAGGAGTAATGATATGTCGAATAATATAATTTTAGCCGCATTTTTATGTGGCTTAGCCGAATTTATTTGCTACGGTGGTGACTGGCTATTAGGACAGAACATGGCAGATCAGCCTATTGTTGTGGGACCACTAGTTGGCTTGCTCTTAGGAGATTTACAAACCGGAATTATTTTAGGCGCCATGCTGGAAGCTACATTTATAGGTGCTGTAAATGTAGGCGGTGCTGTATCTTTAAACCCTTCAGTAGCAACCGTATTGGCTGTTGCTTATGCCATAATCGGTGGCGGTGACACAAAAGCTGCTGTAGCTTTAGCAATTCCAATGGGACTATTAGGTGGCCTGCTTGAAGTTGGAACCTATGTTTTATTTTCACTGTTTCAAGATTCCTGGACTGACGCAGCAGACAAAGCTAACGAAAAGAAATTAGTCTGGCTTCATTATGGTGTTTGGTTTGCCAGATCATTAGTTTTCTTTGTGGCTGTATTTATCACCGTTGTGATTGGTGTTAAGCCTGTTGCAGCATTTATTAAATCCCTGCCTTCTTTCGTGGAAAACGGCTTAGGATTGACAGGTGGTTTGCTTCCAGCTGCCGGTTTCGCAATGCTTCTCAGCATGGTTTGGGAAAAGAAACTTGCAGTTTGGTATTTTCTAGGCTTTATTTTAGTTGAATATGTAAAACTGCCGCTGCTGGTTGTCGGAATCATTGGCTTGGTATTTGCAGTAGTCTTTGCATTTTATGATAAAGATATTTTTGATCTTAAACACAGCAAAACTGCCACAAACAGTAATAAATCAGCCAGTCAGCAAGAAGAAGAGGACTTTCTATCATGACACAAGAATCTGCAACTAATAATAAAATTTCACCTACTGATAAAAAATTACTCCGTAAACTTTATCTTAGGTCTTTAACAATCGGTGCACCTTTACAATATGCCAACGAATATGGCTCAGGATTTGAGTATTCACTACTACCATTTATTGATTATTATTATAAAAATGGCTCTGAAGAAAAACGGCAGGCACTAAAAAGACATATTGTTTTTTATAATATCACTCAATATGTGGGAACTTTTTGCCAGGGTTTAGTTGCCTCAATGGAAAAACAAGCTTCCCAGCATAAAGACTATGATGTTTCTTCAATCAGTGCCGTCAAGGCTAGTTTGATGGGACCAATGTCCGGTATTGGAGATACTTTATTTTGGGGTATTTTAAGGGTTATTGCCGCTGGAGTCGCAATGACATTTGGAATGCAAGGCAACATTTTAGCTCCTTTCGTCTTTTTATTGATCTACAACATCCCTGCACAGTGGTGTCGCTGGGAAATGACTAAACTAGGATTCTCGGTAGGCTCTGAATATATCACTGAAATGTATTCATCTGGTTTACTAACAATTTTCACAAAGGCTGCTAGAACGTTAGGGCTAATAATGCTTGGAGGTATGACAAGCAGCCTTGTTCAATTCAAGACAAAATTAGTATTTCATGTTGGTGGCGGTCAAGTGATCAATGTCCAAAATATTTTGGATTCTCTTCTTAAAGGATTAGTGCCCTTGCTAATAACTTTAGGCTGCTACTGGTTAATAGCAAAGAAACATATTAATTTCACGGTTGTTATCTTGGGCCTAATTGTTTTCTGCATTTTATTAAGTGCATTAGGCATAGCCTAAACAATGTAACTAAATTTAAATTAAATAATGGCAAGACTTTCTTAATTGAAAATCTTGCCATTTTTAATCTTGTCACGTTAAATTCTATTTTATCTTTTTGCGCCTTTGCCTTTAATAATCCAAGCAATGTCTAAACAGGCTTCTTTGGTTTGCTCTAAATAACCTAAGCGGTCAAAAAAGCCATGATCAAGCCCTTTATACAAAATTTCTTGATATTCTTTGCCATACTTTTGTAATAATTTGGCAAAATATTTATTACTTGGTAAAAAGTAATCAAACTCTGCTTCTATTAAAGTGATACTTGGCAGGTTTTTAAAATCTTGTGTATATACTGGACTAACTAGTGGGTCTGTAACTAAACCATTCTCAATATAAAGAGGCCTCATTAAGTTGGTAATATACATTATTTTGTTCAATCTGGTATGAATGAAATTTTTTTGTTTTTTATTCATTTCGTATAACGAATAATCCCAATGGTAAAGCGTTTGAGAAATTTTCTGTAAGTCAAGCGCACCATAAATTGAAATTATTTGCTTTATATAATGCTTTTTATCAAGCAGACCACATCCAACGGCTAAGTTGCCTCCAGCACTGTCACCAGCAACAAAGATTTGTGAATTGTCAAAACCTAAATATTCTCGATGGCTAACAATCCACTCCACTGCTTCACGAGAATCATGCAATGCACCTGGAAAGGGAGTTTCAGGAGCCAAACGATAATCAAGAGAAATAACAGTGCAATTGGCTTGCTCCGCAATTAACCGGCACTGATTTAGTAATGTGGAACTATTGCCTCCAATAAATCCGCCACCATGCAGATATAAGCAGGCATTAAGTGTTGGCTGCTCACCGACAGGTCTGCAAACTATAGCAGGTATATACCTGTTTTGACATTGAATCAAAATGCTTTTTTCACTAATTTGTGAGTTGGTCAAATCTTTATTGGGTGAACCCATGCCATCTCTTACATTTTGGAAGTTGATAGTGCTTAAATCAATAGAAGCCATGGCTTTTTTGTCAGAAAGAGCTGGTTTATTTTTAGTTCTTTCTAAAACTTTTGGGTCCAGTAAGCCCCATTCTTCTCCGTAAGCCGTGTTTCTGATAATCATGATTATCCCTCCAAGATTTTAAACCAAATTGCATTTCTCTACTTTAATAATATACTAACATTTAATAGGAATACTTCATATAGATAAATGTAATGATTAGCTTTTAACTTGAACTTTATCTGAGCAATTTGTTTTTGTGAGAAAGTATTTCTTGGTAGTTTCTACACTGCCTTTAATAACTAGGCAAGTTGAATTATTTTTTCTGATATAAAAGTGAATTCTAGTAAAATTATCATTCTTATCTTCAGGCTCAAGTTCTATTTTTCGATATTTAGCTAAATTACTGTTTAGGCTGCCAATCATAAAAACCTGATTATTACCTAAGCCTTCCGGAGCAAAGCCACAAAATAATATTAGCAAGATTATTGAAATCAGTTCTAACTTGGCATATTTTGCCTGTGACCAAAACAAGATAACTATCATGACTGAGACAATCACTGCCATTGTCATTCTTACATAATTAGTACGTGCTTTAACAATAATTTTTTTTGCATTTTTAAGACCGTTAACAATTATAATCAGAACGAATCCTAGTATTATCACTGCTTCGTCCATTTATCTTACCATTCAGCAATAGTACCATCATAATTAACCCAAGATGGATTATTCCACACTAGTCCTTCTTGAGCTACTTCTTTGATCTTATCTTCATCCATTTCAATTCCAAGACCTGGTCCTTTAGGAATATCAACGAAACTGTCTTTATACTGAAAAATTTCTTTATTCTTTACGAAATCAAGCAAGTCAAATCCTTGATTATAGTGAATTCCTAAACTCTGCTCCTGAATAAACACGTTTGGCGTGCAAGCGTCAACTTGGAAAGTGGCAGCTAACGCTACAGGACCATACGGAGCATGAGGCGCAACGGCCATATCACATGCTTCTGCCATTGCAGCTATTTTACGCTCTTCCAGTAAACCACCACAAAGTGAAATATCTGGCTGAACTATATCAACTGCACCTTGTTTGAAAATATTTTTAAATCCCCATCTGGTATATAGCCTTTCTCCTGTTGCAATTGGAGTCGAGACTTCATTTGCAATTTGAGCAAAATACTCTTCGTTTTCGGGCAAAACTGGCTCTTCAATAAACATTGGATGATATTCTTCCAAAGCTTTAGCCAAAACTTTTGCCATTGGTTTGTGCACGCGACCATGAAAGTCAATTCCAATAGACATGGCATTGCCAAACTTTTCTCGAATAGAAGCAACCCTTTCAACAGCAGCGTCTACCTTTTCCAGTGAATCAATGTAATGCATTTCAGAAGTGGCATTCATTTTCACCGCTCTGAAGCCTTTATCCCAGCGCTTCTGAGCCATTGCCACCACATCAGATGGACGATCTCCGCCAATCCAAGAATAGACTTTAATTTTATCCCTCACGGCTCCGCCCAAAAGTTCGTAAACAGGCAAATTTAAAGCCTTGCCTTTAATATCCCACAAAGCCATTTCTATACCTGAAATTGCAGTGCCATTAATTGGACCACCGCGAAAGAATGAACGATGAAGTCGTTGCCATATTCTTTCAATTTCAAAAGGATTTTTGCCAATTAACTTGCTGCACATTTCTTTTACGCCAGCCACAACAGTTTCAGTTTTAGTGCCAGAAACTAGTTCTCCCCAGCCGGAAATACCCTTATCAGTATTAATCTTAATAAAAATCCATCTGGGCTTTACTTTATAAACAACAAAATCAGAAATCTTCATAATAATTTATCCTCATATCTAAAGCTAATCTTTTTTCTTCATAGCATTTTCTGCTGCTTCGGCTTCTTTGTTGATGTGTTTAACTTTATCAAAGTAGTACCAGGTCAGTGCAATCACAATTAATAAAATGGGAACGCAAAACTCAGGATGCCAAGTAAAGCAAAAATAAACTATAAAGCTTTGAATCATTGAAGTGGCAGCAAAAGATGAAATTAACAGACTGCCACCAGTAGATAATTTGATCCCCACTGATTTAGCAATAGCCGTTAAAACCGGTGAAGTTGCTGAACCACACCATAGTAGTGAAGCAGTGACAGCCAATCCAATAACTATATTTTTAAGCAGATTACCATTAGTTAGTGCCACAACCATGGCTACCCTAAATGGAACAACCGCCAAATCAGCAAATGGTAAAACACGGTTACCTGGCAAAACAACAGCCATAGCAATAGTTAATGGAATAATAATTAAAGCAGTTGTAATTACATCTGGATTACCGACAATAACAGCTGCATCCAACCCAATAAAGAGTTTCCTACCCTTAAATTTCTTTTGTGACCATTTTTGAGCTGATTCAGAAATAGGCATTAACCCTTCCATGAACATTGAGGTCATCTTAGGGATCAGCACCAATACGGCAGACATGCTAACACCTAATTGCAAAATCTGCTGTAAACCGTATCCAGCAAAAATGCCGATAGCCAGACCAATTAGTAGACCCATAATCATGGAATCACCAAAAAATCCTAGATATTTTTGCGCATCTTTAATACTAAACTTTGATTTTCTAAAAAATGGAATCTTATCCAGAAGCCAGTTTAAAGGTACGGCAATTACAAGTGATGATAGAGCCGACACAGTTGGTAATGAAACACCTGGAATATTGAAAAATTTTTGGACCATCGGTTGTGACCAATCAGACATTTTAAATGTAACAATTGCCATGACGGCAACACTACCAACAGCCAATAAAACACTTTTGGTAACAAAATAAACCATGATACCTACTATAGCCATATGATGGTAATTCCATATATCAACGTCTAAAGTGTGTGTAGCTTTTAAAATCAACAAAATAATATTAATGAATAAAATCACAAAAATTAAAATTGCAATAATAGGTGAAGCCCAAGTAACAGCAGCAATTGATCCCCAGCCAACATCTAAAGCATTCAGGTGAACATGCGTCCTTTCCACCATTGCTTTTGCTGCAGGGCCGATATTTGTCGTCATAAAGTCTAGCACCAGCTTGATGCCGGCAAAGCCTATTCCCAACGTTAAACCTGACTTAAAGGCTGCCGATATTTTCAAGCCAAATATTAACCCTACTACTGTAATAATTATCGGAAGCATAACGGTTGGGCCGCAATTAATGATAAATTGGAAACCCGCCATAAATCCATTGGCGATTTGTGACCACATAATTTCCCTCCTAGGATTCTTGCTTTGTTAAAGCATCTTTTATTTCACTCAAAGTTTTATCCGCGCCAACTCCTGTTAATAGGGACAACCCTAGAATGTAGGGAGTGCCATGTGTATCCCCACTGAATTGACCAGTTGTTACCAACAGGTCATAGTTTGCAACTTTACTTGGTACCTCCGTTAATCTGGTTTGTGTTGTTTGAACATCAATACCATTTTCAGATAAATATTTTTTTATTTTGCTGGCAACTACTGTTGATGTTGCAATACCATTTCCACATGCAACCAATATATGTTTAGTCATTTTTATCTCCTATAGCTGACTGAATAAGCTGTAATAATTTTTGCTTTGTTTCAGCCTGCAAAAACTCTTTTCTTAATTCTTCGTTTTGTACAATATCCGCAACCTTTTGCAACATTTTCACTTGGCTGTGCGGTTCTGCAATAACCAACATGATTACTATTCTTACAGGAATATCTTCCTTTGTATTTCCCATATTTTTAAATTCCACCGGCTCTTTCAGTGTTGCAATTGCTAAAGTAGTTTTATTAACCAAATCAGCATTTGCATGCGGAATTGCAATAGCTGGTTGTGAAGAAGGTAATCCTGTTGGAAATTTTTGTTCTCTTTCTAGTAAAGCCTTCTTATAACCATCTTTGACATAACCATTTTCATATAATTGATCGGCCAAAAAAGTTTCAATTTCTCTACTAGTCTTAAAATCAATATTTCTATAAATTAAATCTTCATCTAAAATAATATTTTCCAATCCGCTTCTCCAACTTATGATTTTTCTACCAGATTTACTAATGATTGATGTAAATTGGCAATATTTAAACTTTTTAAATCTTCTTTATTAAATGCGTTAGAACCAATACCCACATATTGAGCTTCATTTTCAAAAAATTCGTGGATATTCTTTTCTGAAACTCCACCTACCGCCATTAAGCGCAATTTACCCAGAGGAGCTTGTATATCCTTGAAAAATCTTGGTCCTATATCAACTGCAGGAAAAACTTTAATGATATCAGCACCGTAACTATCCATTCTAAAAACTTCAGTAGGCGTCATAACACCTGGGATAGTTACTACTTCGCGCTTTTTAGCATATTCAATCATTGCTTTAGTAAATTGGCAGGCACTTAAAATAAATTTTGCACCTGCATCTATTGCAGCAATTTCCTCTGAAAAAGTCAGGACAGTACCAGCGCCAATTAAGATTTTTTTACCAAACTTTGAATTCAATTCTTTTATTTCTTCAACGGCTTGATGAGTATTCATCGTTACTTCAACAGCAAACTTATCTTCCAGACCTTCTAGAGCTTGAAGTACTGCATCAGACTGCATGGAAGAATAATTGCGCATAATAATAGTATATTTAGGATAGTTTTCTACTTTCACATTCAATCGCCTCTTTCTACATATTCTTTAAGGATTGTAAACGCCTGTTCAGAAGTATTAGTATTCAGTAATTTATTAATTTCTCTATCATTTGTAGACAAATCTGCTAGCTGATTAATTGCATTTAGATACCTGTCCATATGAAAAAAAGCAATGGGAGCAATTATTCTAACTTTCTTACCATACGGTAACTTAATGGGATAATGCGAAATTAATAGAGAAATGCCATCATCCTTTATTCCTTTTTCAGGAACCGCATGCGGTATAGCCATATCTTGACCTAAAAAACTATAGTTATATCGATTAGATATTTGATCAACCAGTTCGAAATAGTACTGGTCTTCTACCTTATTGTCTTCAATTAAAGGTTCCAGTGCTTGATACAGAGCATCTTTCCAGTCTGTTTTTTTAGAACTAATTACCTTAATATATTTCTCTTTGATGTAATTCAATAAATTCGGTAGCTCACCAGCATCTTCTCCCTTCCTATCATTTTTTTCATAATCTGACAGTAAAATACTTATAATTTCATTACGTAATTTTGCTTCATTATCAACTTTGGCATATTTTGCTATTAAATTTAAAAGTGCATTTAATTGATAATCAACCTTTTCTAATCCCAAATCCTTCAATACCCGATAGCGTAAAGTAGTTTTTTCAGTAGAAGTCATGTTGGGCTTTACAATATAATTGCGTAATTTAGTTTTTAAGGGCATATTTGAAAAAACAACATTAAAGTCATGATCTGACTCGAAAAATTCCCTTGAAGACATAGTGCCCAGAAAACTTATTTCCGGAAAAATATTTTTTAAGATCTTGATCAAAATATTAGACATTATTATTCCATTGGAACAAACCACAACGGCACTATACTTGGCGTTACTGATTTTTTGAGAGTTGGCATTATCGAAAAGCAAATAACCAAAGTAGTAAGTTAACAGCTTAACTTCGTCTTCGGAAAACTTAGTTCCGATCCATTGCTCCAGGGGCTTAATTAAATCCTTTATAATATCTACAAGAAGCTGCTCATCCTTGTCATTATCAAGGTTCAATGTTTCAATACTTGGCAAGCGATACTTAACCCGAAAACATGCCGGTCTCAAATGATTTAACAGTCTTTTTTCAAATCGTGATTGATCCTGGATATTAACCAGTGTTCTTGACTTAAAGCCTTCCACAATCTGATGGACAAAGCCAAATAGTTCAATTTCATCTGGACTATATTCCGAATTATTTTTATCGAAAACATTAGAAGATAAAATTTCTAAGGCAATCCATTTTATGTAAAAGTCGCCAATATTGCTTAACTCGGTTAGTTTCCTCAAATATTGATATTCTTTTGTTTTTGCAATAAACCCGTCAACTTTAAGATCACTTTTGCAAACTAATCCTCTAGACACAATAATTTGTACTAAAAGTTTTAAATTATTGAAATATTTATCAGAAAATGAGACTTGAAATTTAGCTTCAAATTTTGTAATCAAATTTAACGATATTTTTACAATATCTTTATTAATAGCAAATTTTTCCAGTAAATTTCCCGCTAAATTATCAGAACTTTGCAAAATTATGTTGGTAGCCAACCTTAAAATCTGTTCTTCAGAACCTTGCAAAAAGTATCCTCTAGAGCGATTGTATTTTAAATTGAGGTGACATTTATTCACTGTCTGCTCTGCAATCCTAAGATCCTGGAGAATTGTCGTTTTGCTATAATGAACAATTGCGGTCAGATCATCTAACGAAACATAGTCAACGTTACAAATTAGATAAAGCAGTATCATTTCCGCTCTATTTTTATTGGGGAAATTATTATTTAAATTTTTGTCTGCAACGAGTAATTCTTGCAATTTATCAGTATAGGTAAATGTACCATTGCTGTGCCTTTTAATAGGACTTAACCCATGCGCCTTTAAATCCTCATTAATTAGACCAATAGTATAATTTACTTGTCTTCTTGTTAAAGCTAATTTATCCATCATCTCCGTTACTTTAATATCTGGTTTTTCTAATAAAAGGGAAATTATTTCTTGGATCCTCTCATTCACTTCAATTCTCCCCCTTTCAGATTCTATTTTAGGGTAATTTTTAGGCCAACAAATTCGCTTTCATAACAAGATATGTATACTTACAGTCCCTACCTAGACAAAAGTATTTTTGCTAACTATAAAAAAAGCCAAAACAAAAAGGCCTGAATCCTAATTAAATATGGGATCAGGTCTAAATGAAAAATTTTTATTTATATTTTTGATTTAGTAATTTCATCGAATTCAGGATAGGTAGAATGCTCCAAATCAATTTTTTTGGATTTAGATAGTTTATATGCCAGCAAGTGAACAGGAATAGTCATAAATAAAGCTGTGAGCAACTCATTTACATCTGTGTTTAAATTTAACACGTTAAGATCTGCAGAAGAAACAGCTTTTTTAGCTATAAGCGCTAGATTTTTACAATGAAGCTGTAAAAACTTCTGCAACTTTTGCGATCTTTGCTCCAATTTTCCTTGGGGCTCAATAAAGACAAAATGATCTGAACTATGAAGTCCAATATACGGACCATGCATATATTCTTCGAGCTCTTTACCTTGAGCCGTTATGTGCACCGTTTCTGTTACCTTGGTTTCACCTTCGCGTGCTACACCATATGCCGCACCATAACCTATAAAAAATATTCTCTTAATATCAGAATTTTGTGCTAAGTACTGATCAGTCCACTTTTCAGAAACTGCAACAACTTCAGGCAAGTTATTGATTATCAAACCTATTTCGTTTTTATCATTATCATAATCTGTTTGCGCAATTTTACCGGTTTGAAAAGAAGACTCTGCTGCAAAGAGAATCAATAATAAAATAGTAACACTATATCCTAACGTTACATATGGCATCTCTTCGATTCCCATGCCCATGAGAATTATTTGCGCATCCGTTTGCGCAATTGGACTATCTGGGTCACTGGTCAAAACAAAGACATCAATTTTTTTAGCAACTAATTCTTTAACTACTTTGATAGTTGATGCACTATGACCACCTTGTGAAATTGCAACATAAAGAATATCGTCTCTAAACTTGCTATGATAGTTAGCGGCAATTGAAGGCTCCTCAACATAAACAGGAATACCTAATCTTTCAGTCATATAAGGTACAGCACCATAAGCGGCATTAGAACTGGAGCCGGTCGCAAATAAAACAATTGAATTATATTTCGCTTGATTTGTCTTATACTTCTCAACTAACGGCCTTAATAATTGCTGATAGTTTTTAAAGACCTTACTATATGCATCAGCCTCAGACTTAATGTAATATTCCATACTCTTCATAATAATTACAATCCCTTTTTATATACCATCTGAAAAGTCATTTTCATCAGACTCATCATTTAAATCATTTTTATCAAAAACTTGCGCTGTTTCTTTAGTGATATTAACGAGATCCTGCATCAACGCTTCTTTACTAGGATATTCCTTATAAGTAGTTTCAAGCAGTGAACTCAAGTTGCAACCTGATACAACACCAACGTTATCGTTATCATAGGCTATCTTAGCTGCTTCTTTATACGGCGTTCCACCCAGCATATCAGTAAAAATAATTGTTTCTTCTTTTCCAATTTGAGCGGCAATTTTTTCTTGTAAGTCAATTTCACTCATTTTTTTAGTAAAATCAATAAAATTATGCTCTTCCTGTTTACCTACAAACAATTCAAGAGAACTTTGTAAGCCAGATGCGAATTTACCATGTCCAACTACGATTATTTTGATATTACTCACAATCATTCCTCACTTACATAATTCCAAAAAATGAACAGGCAATACATAAAGTAAAAACAACAACTATTAAGACAATTGGAGAGACTTCCTTTTTCTTAAGTAGCCAGTATAGGAAAAATGTAAATCCTAATGGCAGTAAGTTAGGAAATACCTTATCCAAAAAGTCTTTTTGAAGAGAAACACTGCCTATTTTCACCTTTAAAGACAAGGTAACGTAAGAACTAATTAAAGCCCCAATTACCGTCAGTCCCATAATTGAAGCTGACTTAGAAATAATGGTCGAATTTTCCTGAATTACATCAATTGCTTTAGTTCCCATGTCGTAGCCAAGATGCGCAAAAGGAATGCGGCATAAAAATATTCCCAGATATACCAAGAAGAAAATAATTGGCCCAAGTGGATTACCCTTTGAAGCAAAAGATGCACAGATTCCGCCCACAATTGGCATAATTGTAAACCAGTAAATTGCATCACCAATTCCAGCTAAGGGTGCAAAGAGGGCGTTCTTCAAACCACTAATCGTTTTACGATCAACCCTTTTTTCTTCCATACTTGTTAGTAATCCTAACAAAATTGGCACAAGGGGCGGACTAGTATTGATAAAGTTCATATTATCGACCATGGCTTCCGACATAGCCTCTTTATCATCCCCAAATATTTTCTTCCAAACAGGAATTTGAGCCCAGGTCCATCCAGGTGCCTGCATTCTTTCATAGTTAAATCCTAATTGAAATAGTGAAGATCTCAATCCTAATTTAGTAATATCGCTTTTACTTACTTTGGTATATTTTTTATTTGAGTTAGATTCCATCTTCACTACCTCCATTTTCCTTTACTTCATCTATTTGTGCTTGCAATTTTTGATGTTGCTTATTGTTAAAGAAGTCAATCATAGCAAACACAACACCTATTACAGCTGCAGGCAATACGTTGGAATAGTTAATAAAGCTGGCAATTACGAATCCTAAAAGTAAGTAAGGAACATAATTGACCCTCAATAAAACCTTAAGCAGCATAGCAAATCCTACTGCTGGTAATGCGCCCCCTGCTAACTCAAAACCGTGAATTAACCATTTAGGCATTGCTTTAACCAAAGCGGCCATTGGACCCTGAGCAGCATAAGCGGATAAGAAAATAATTACAAAGAAGGTTGCAGCCATTACAAACATTGAAAAGTAAATAAATTTATTAAATTTTCCAGTGTCTGCATTTTGTGCTGCTTTATCCATAGTAGGCATGAAACCTGAAAACAATGAATAGTACATCAAAATAATGTATTGCATAAGCATGGCAAAAGGCAATGACAAGCCAACTGCAGTAGCTGGCGCAACATTGGTTGTATGAGCAATAACTACCGTCATAATTCCGCAAACTGCCGGGTTGGGCGGTTGTGTTCCTCCTGCGTTTGTTAGGCCAGCAAAGGTAAGTTCTGCAATTCCACCTGCTAAAAGTCCAGTTACAGGGTCACCCAGAATTAAACCAGTTACGGCACAACTAATTATTGGTCTAAAAATATATAAAGCTTCTGTATAGGAGTCTAGACCCGCTATAGCACCAAAAATGCTTAGCAAAATCCCCTGTAAAAAAGTTATTTGCATTTGTTCCTCCAGATTCTGACTACTTAAAAGTCAATTGTTGTCTTTTTATCACCAGGTACGTCTTGGATATAAATGTCGACATTATCATGTACTAATTTCATTAAGTCGTCTTTATCATTTTGGTCGACATAGACTTTATCCGTAACTTTTTCTTTACCAGCTGAAAAATGCATATTACCGACATCTATCTCTTTTATTGGCACTCCGCCTTCAACCAGTCTAACAGCGTCTCTTGGTGTTTTAACAATTATAAAAATCTTTTGCCTTGGAGCTGCCTTCCCAATAATCTTAATTGTTTTTTCAATTGAGAAAAATCTTATCTGAGCTCCAGAAGTTTCCGAAGTGCTCTTCATTAACTTCTGTTGCAAAGGATCGTTTGCTACATCATCATTTGCTACTAATAACAGATTAGCACCTATAGAACTAGTCCAAATAACTCCAACCTGTCCGTGAACAAGTCTGTTATCAATTCTTGTCAACAAAATATTTGGTTCACTCATGTTTTACCTCCTATGATCTTATATGGTCCAGACCATCATAAAAATATAATAGTTGAAAGCGATGACATTGTCAACAGTACAATTATTGCCGATCTTTGTTATAATACTTATACGTATAGGATCTTTTAATTCTAAATTTATTTAGTAGTGGTTCGGACCATAGATTAGGAATTTTTATGGAAAAATATTCAAAACAACCAATTTATTTAAAATTAGTAGCTTTCTTAAAAAATTACATTCAAAACAATATGAAAAAAGACCAAAAACTTTTAAGTGAACGGGATATTTCTTTACGACTGAAAATAAGCAGATATACCGTAAGACGGGCGTTAGACGAGCTCGAAAAGAGGGGCTACATTTATAAGATTCATGGCAAAGGAACCTTTGTTTCAGAAAAATCGTCATTAACTCCACTTAATGACATCTATAGTTTTACTGATCATATGAAAGCTTTAGGAAAAACTCCTCAAACTGATTTGTTAGAATTTAAAATTTTTAATTCAGATAGCTTTTGGGCTTCAAAATTTAATATTGACCAGGGTGAAAAAGTTATCAAATTAAAATTTCTGAGAGCTGCAGATAAACAGCCGATGATGATAGAAAGAACTTATCTTCCCTACGAAAAATTTTCCACTCTCACCATCGAACAACTAACACAAAATTCTTTGTATTTAATAATGAAAACAAATTTTCATCAAACAGTCCGTTTAGTTAACGAGGCAATTCAAGCTAGTTTAATTCAGGCAAAAGACGCCAAACTATTAAAAGTCAGTTACGATGCACCATGTTTAAAAGTAAAAAGAACATCTTTTAATAACAGACACATTCCCATTGAATATACCTATTGTGTTGCGCGTGGTGATCAATTTATTTACAACCATAGTTACTTACATCAAGAAAAAGATGAAATTGGCTAAAGCAAAAAGCCAGTTGTTGATAAACTGGCTTTTAAAATAGCTAATATTCTAATAAATAAAACTATTTATTGATTAAATTTTTTATTACCTAACTTCATGTAGCTCATATATGTCCAGAAATTAAAGTTAATCTTTATACTATTTTTTACTACAAATTAACTACACTCTTTACTTCTCCACCTGAGATAATTGTTTTGGCATCGTTCAAAGCAATCTCAATACTGTTTTTAACGGCTAGTTTAGTGAAAAAGGCAATGTGTGGTGTAATCAAAACCTGAGGCATTGCTTTTAATTTCTTGTAATCTGCCGGCAATGAGTTCAGCATATCCCTTTTATTATAAAAATCAGTTTCATCGGCTAAGGTATCAAGAGCAGCGGCAGAAATTTGTCCATTTTTTAGTGCCGCAATTAAAGCTTGTGTGTCAACCAAGCCCCCACGAGCTACGTTAACCAAAATAGGCTTTTTCTTCATTTTATCAAAAGCAGTTTTGTCAATCATGTTTTCGGTACTTGCTAATAACGGCGTATGCAAAGAAATAATATCGGATTCAGCAAGAATCGTATCAAAGTCAGTATAAGTAAGATATGGTTCTAAAGATGCGTCATAAACCGGATCACAAGCCAAAACTTTAGCTCCTAATGCGCTGTATAGGTGTGCACTGGCTCCACCGATATGGCCAGCTCCAATTATGCCAACAGTACAGTTGAAAATTTCTGTGCTAATTGTACTTTCGTCATAAGTAAAATCACCATGTGCCATTCTGTCTTGGTAAATACCAATTTTACGCAATAAGTACATTGCGTCAGTTACGCCAAGCTCTGCAATAGCTCTTGGTGAATACGCTGCAACGTTAGTAATCCTAATGCCGTTCTTCTTTGCTGCAGCTAAATCCTGGTTATCAACCCCAACTTGCCGAATGGCTAGTTGCGTAATGCCATACTGCTTAAATTTTTCATATACACTAGCACCTACAGGAAGATTGCCTTCAGAGCTCACGCCATCAAAACCTTCAGCCAAATCCGCATTTTCAGCACATAAATCCGCATGGACAATTTTTACTTCAACATTATTTTTTTGAGCCCAATTTTCAATACGGGATTCTTCCATTTTGATTACACCGTAACAAATAATCTTCATTTATTTTTTCTCCTACTCTTAATTCAAACTGACATATTTACATTAATATTTATGAACTAAAAAGTCTTATAAACTATAATTCACAACATCGCCAATACCAGAATCAGTATTTTGGTCATATTCAAGTCCATGAATACAAACTAAAGGTATATTGACATCTCGTTGCCCCATTACTAAACCAGCAGCAGCTGCCAGCAAATCACAAAGCGTTTCAGCTGTACCAGCTTCTTTATTTATCCTTAAGCCATTTAATCCGTATAAGCCAACTGCTACCTGATTAGCACCTTTTTTATCTGCCCTACCGTCACTGTCAGTAATGATTACACTAGTTTTTACACCTAATTCTTGGTAAAAAGTATTGCTGATGCGTTTAGCTGTTAAATCACAATTCTTAGGTAAAGTTATCGCTGTATTATTTTTACCCTTGTCAACACCGCCACTAGTTAAAAACAAACCGTTGGGAAGCCAAGCACCAATATGATTTCCACTTACTTCTAATTTACTGCCAGATGGGTCAGCGGTTTGGTCAATAATCACTTGAATTAAACTGGCATCCTTTCTGGGTATGCGTTGATGAATTCTTTTTGCCACAGAAGTTGGTGCTACGTGGCTTAAATCCACAATATTGCCCTCCGCCATTGAGCAAATTTTAGACGCTACACAAATAATGTCGCCAGCAGCAATTTGGAAATATTCTTTTTTGATCGTTTCAACTAATATTTGTGGCAAATCACAAGCTTTAGAAATCATGGGCACGCCTTGCAAGCCAGTAATAGTAACCATATAAAAATCCTTATCATGTCCGTTATTATTATTTTTTCTTAATATTTATATAATACTCTAAAATGTTGAACAACACTATGTATTTTATGGCTTTAGCAGCATAAAAAAGCATTACTCTAAATAACCTTGATAAAGTTAACAGTTAAATTTAGGTCTAGGAATTTGTATATTAAAAAAGGCCATTTTAACTAATGAAAAGGGCCTTTTGTGTCACTTCTGCTACTGGCAAAACTACTACATGTTACGCTTTTTATTATATTACATGAAAGCGTGACAAAAATGGACAGTAATAAATTTCTCAAGCGCAATCAAATATTATTACCACTAATCAACCTGCTATCGAATTTTGGCAGTATTCTAGTTGGAATAGGTGGTGCACTAATTATTCGTGAATATTCAGATAATATCGTTGTTAATGGCTTGATATCAAGTATTAGTTCCTTGGCACTTATTTTGAGTGTCCTGTTTATTGGATCAAAACTTGATAATGTCGACAAACGCCGCATGTTAATTTTGATATATATCTTTCTGTGTTTGTTCTTATTACTGCCGTTTACTTTTCCCCAAAAATACTTTGTTCCCTTATATATTCTGGTTGACCTTTGCATTACAATGTTCAGTTTAGTTGAAGGACTATCATTTACGGGAAATTTAAAATCTCTTCTGACTGATAATTCTCTCGAAAAAACCATTAACTACAATTCTATAGCTGGTCTGATCGGTAATATAGCCAGTGTAGCTGCAATAGCAGTATTGATTTTGACTACGCGCAATTATTTATATTTTCTCTTAGTAGCAAGCAGCGGTTTTTTCATTAACATTTTTCTAGCTCTAGCTTTACACCAAAGGCATTTTGTTAAAGATAAAAGCAATTTTAAAACCATAACCCATCTGGTCAAAGTCTGGCACAATATTATTACTAATAAAGGCTTACGCGCAACAATTATTGTGGCCATGTTTAATGGTGCTCTCCAATCTGTATTTAACGGACTGATGATTTACTTCTGGAAAGCAATTGATCCTACATACAGTCAAGTATACTGGCTGCTACTTGCCGTGGTCAGTGGCCTCTTATTAGGAGCTGTGCTTATTCGCTTTGACAACTACTTCTGGTTACTTTGCACCTTAACTCTAACCACCACAATAGCATTAGGCATTTTCTTTTTAAAACAAACAATCGCTACCATGTTCATTAGTACAGTGTTAATTTATGCAGAAACTTTACCAATCGGTAATTGGTGCAGCAAAGCCAGAATTAAACGGACCAGTAAAAATGTCCAGACTGCTCAATCAAGTTTTTTGCAACTAGGCAGTTCACTGTTAAATATCTTTTTTACCGTCGGAATTTCAGCAATTGCCAATGTGCTGCAGCGACCTGCTCTTACGCTCCTTGCTAGCGGAATTTCGTTATTACTAGTTTTTGGCATTTTTGGTATTAACGTGCAAAATTATCGCTTAGGCAAAAGCAACAGGTCTAATTAAATTTCTTCTTCCTTATACAGCAATTTAGCAAAATATAAAAAAGTTCTATCAAGTCATTTTACTATGATAGAACTTTTCTAATTATTATTTCTCAATTGCTAAAAATTAGCTTTTTTAATATAACGATTCTTACCAATAATATAGTACAGCTTATTATGCATTTTAATAGCTCCACCATATGTTCTGATCGTTTGTTTCTTTTTCAATACTTTACGACCAGAACGCTTTACTTTCTTATTAGCTTTCTTGGTGTAGATATAAGCATTGTGCTTAAGTTTGCGTTTAATACCTGTAACATTATTAGCCTTCACAAAAGTATCGTTTCCAAGTTCGTAATATTTCTTATTCTGAATAAGCCTACTGCCATAGGTTTTAATTTTTTTGCCAATAAAGTATTCGCCAGCTTTACGGCCACCATTTTGGTCATATATATAGGAATTATGACGAACAGTTCGAATAACACCATTTCTCGAATAAACATAAGTAACAGTTTGTGGCTGGCTGCTAAAGAAGCCGGTAGCATTAACAGGTCTAAATTTAAGAGTATAACCTGTAATAGCCACAGCCTTGGTAATGTAGCCTTCACCAACAACGCCAGTTAAAATCTTAGACGGAGCAATTTCATTGTTGTTCTCATCCTGATAATGAACTTCAACTCTTGCTACAGTATTATTATCATTTATCCCTGAATTTGTTCCATGACCGTTTGAACCTGAATTATTTGAACCTGAATTATTTGAGCCGGAACTGTTTGAACCTGAATTATCATTAGAGCTCTTCTTTTCGTAGATAAACATAATATCATCTACGTTTTCACCTATCAGTCCTTTAGCATTTTTCGGCATAACCGGTAAAAAGTAACCAGGAATTTCTTTGACTTTAGCTTCATAAGAAGTGCCGTATGTACCAGTGTAAGTCTCATCACGCGCAAGCGTCTTGCCCTTTTCATCTTGATAATGAGCTGTTATTGTAGTTTTACGCACGTACGTTTCATCTTTTGCACCAACTTGCCAATTTTTCATCAGTTCATCTGATGACCATTTTTCTGAGCCTTCAGGATCCTGCATTGTTTTCTTTCCAACATTTAACCAAGTTCCTGGTGTATCAAGACCCATAATTGAAACGAGTTTGTTTCCTTTTCCCAGTTTCAAAACTAGCAGGTTTTGGTGCCCTCTCAGCATATCATAGGTGTTACCGTTACTACTCATATCAAAATTGCTGATATCTAGAGTCCTTAAGTTCGAAAGTTTAGGATATTTACCATCTACTTTAGGATTAGCGTAGAGATAGAACATTTGACTCATGCTTGTTACTTTAGAAGTATTGAAACTTGACAAATTCAAACCAACTAAACTATTCGTATCACGAAACATGTATGACATATCTGTAACATTTGCAGTATCAAAGTTGCGCAGGTCTAAGTATGTTAACTTATTACATCCATTAAACATACTGATCATATTTGTGACTTGAGAGGTATCAAAGCTAGAGATGTTTAGGTCTTTTAGCTTTGTACATTTGAAGAACATAGATGACATATCCGTAACTTTACCAGTATTAAAGTTAGAAAGATCAAGTGAGACAAGGCTGGAATCCCAACCGAATACTGAACTCGTATCGCTGGCGTATGAATAATACATACTAAACATTGCTTTCATATTTTCAACATTTTTAGTATCAAAACTGTGTACATCAATGTTAGTCAAACTTGCACAGTGATTAAACATAAATGACATGTCTTTAACATTAGCGGTATTGAAACTAGTAACATTTAATTTTTCAAGACTCTCACACCCTGCAAACATCCATGACATATTTGTGACTTGGGAAGTATTAAAATTCTGCAAATCTAATTCTTTGAGACTTTTGCAACCAACAAACATATATGACATATCTTTGACTTGGGAAGTATCAAATTTACTTAGGTCAAGATCTTCGAGATTGGTACAGCGGTCAAACATACAATACATATTTTTAACATTTGAGGTATTAAAATGAGAAAGATCTACATGTTTAAGACTACTGCATTGACTAAACCAGGCATACATGGTGGTTGCTTCCGAAGTATCAACGTTTTCTAAACCTTCAATATCAGTTAGGCCTCTAAGACGAATAAAAACTGACTTAACATCGCCGACAACTTTAAAGTAGCCGTCAAAGTTTACCTTTTTTACATGCGTACACTCAGGGTCTGGTCCATCTTGACCTAGAAATCCAGCTACGAGACCAGCATTACTTACAATAGTCGGATTATCCTTATCATGACTCCCACTCACAGTTAATACGTTAGTATCACTATCGTACCTTACGTCAGCATTACCCCACTTACCTGTTTTAATAGTTTTTGTACTAATTTTATTTTCATTCTTAGTGATGTCTGTTTCTGGTTGATCATTACCAGCAGAAGTTTGAGAGTTGGAATTTTTATTGTTGCCCTGCGGTGATTCTACACTCCCATTTTGAGTTTCATCTGCATTATCTGTAGTACCATTAGTATTTCCTTCTGGTGCAGTGGTATTCGCATTATTAGTAGTAACGACCTGATTATTTACTTGAGATACAGTATTGTTTGCTACTTGAGTTTTAACACGAACGTCATTCCTATCAAAGTTTTGCGCAGTGTCCTGTGTTCCTGAATTGCTATCAGCCTTTACGACATTAGTATTCAAACTCATCAAACCAAGCGCAGCTGCCGTTAAACTGCTAAAAAGCAGTGCTCCAGTCCGCTTATTGTGATCTAATCCTTTATTCATTTTTCACCTCAATAATAAAATTAATCTAATCTTGCTACTAAAAAAGTATGTATATTATTACAATTTCAGTATATACTTCATTTAATAACATTGCAAATAGAATTATTTTCATAAGAGTGCTTAAAATAGCCATAAAATCAAGATTAATAATAAATTAAAATAACAATTTTACTGTTATCGGATAATATATGCATATATGTTTTTAAAATTAGATTTAATAATTTTAATATCAATCAACTAATAGCAAGATACTTAAAGCCATCAAGATCCAAAAACAAGCCACTTCTATTTCTAAAAATGACCTGTTTTTTCTTTATTTAGGATTGTGCACTTAAAAAATTATAGTTGCTTTATTTGCTCTTCTATATTTAATACTTCTAATACATCCGTGGCACACTCTGCACCTTTATTGCCTGACTTGCCGCCGGCACGATCAGTTGCTTGTGCAACCGTGTCGGTCATGAGTACACCAAACATGACCGGAACCGGTCCATTAGCTGATGCAGCTGCTAGCTGAGAAGTAGTACCTTCACAAACATAGGTAAAGTGAGCTGTTTCGCCTCTAATTACAGCTCCTAATGCAATAATGCCATCGACTTTGCCACTCTTTGCCAGGCAGTTGACTGTACGAGCAATTTCAAAGGCACCGGGTACTTTCACAAGCACAATATTTTCATCTTTCACGCCCGATTTTTTTAATTGTGCCATCGCTCCAGAAAGGAGACGATCGGTTACCACACCATTAAATTGAGCAACGACAATACCAATCTTTTTATCCTGTCCCTGGGCAATGTTGCCGATAATTTCTTTCATGTTAATCTACCTCGTTTAAAATATGATTCATTTCATGCTTTTTAGTTGCCAAGTAATTCTTATTTTCGGCAGTCATGCCTACTTCAACAGGTATTCTTTTGATAACTTTAATACCATAATTTTCTAATTGATTCACTTTGTCCGGATTATTGGTCATTAATTCAACTTCGCTCACGCCTTTTTGTCTTAAAATTTCAGCAGCAACATTATAGCGGCGTGCGTCAACCGGCAAGCCAAGGTGCTGGTTAGCTTCAACTGTGTTCATACCTTCGTCTTGCAGCTTATAAGCACGTAACTTGTTTTCTAGACCAATTCCCCTACCTTCTTGACGCAAGTATAAAACCGCTCCTGATCCATTTTGCTCAATTTTTGTTAAAGCTGTGGCAAGCTGAGCGCCACAGTCACAGCGCTTAGAACCAAAAACATCCCCAGTCAAACATTCACTATGAAGCCGCAATAAAAGAGGCTCACCTTTTTTTACTTCACCCTTACTAATTAACAAAGTCGGTTGCTTTTCAGGATGCTTTTTATCCCTGAAGCCTTCAAGCTGGAAATGACCGTATTTAGTCGGAAAGTCAACCTTGGTAAAGGATTCAATCTCTAAATCTTTGTTTGCCATATTCTTGCGGTATGCAATTAACTCTTCAATGGTCAAATAAGGAATACCAAGTCCTTCTGCTAAAGCCTTTAGGTCTTTACGTCTGGCCATCGTTCCGTCTTTTTTTATGCACTCGCAAATAAAGCCTACAGGTGCAACCCCAGCTAATCTAGCCAGATCAAAAGCAGCTTCAGTATGACCTGTGCGCTCCAGTACACCGCCTTCTTTAGCTACCAAAGGAAAAACATGACCTGGATGATAAAAATCAGCCCACTGGCTATTAGGATCAGCCAGTTTTTTAATAGTTTTAGCACGATCAAAAGCCGAAATTCCCGTAGTGGTTTCAGTAGAATCAACACTAAGAGTAAAAGCCGTGCCAAAAGTATCGTTCGAACCAGTTTCAATTGGTTTCAGTTGCAAACGGTCAGCGTATGCCTTACTCATCGGCACACATAAAAGTCCGCGCGCCTTAGTGATCATCATATTAACTGCTTGAGGCGTTACCTTTTCAGCCAGACCAATCATATCCCCTTCAGACTCACGCTGCGGCGAATCAGCCACAATGACCAACCCACCTGTCAGCATATGTTGCAATACCTTTTGCATTTTTTCATTCAGTTGTTCTGTCATTTTTTCCTCCATTAAAATTCCTTTTTCCAAGCTTGAATTTGTTTGACAGCGTACCGACCAATCATATCCACTTCAATATTGACTTTGTCATGCACTTGATAGTGAGCCAAAGTAGTATTTTGTATGGTATAAGGTATTAAGCTTACTCCAAAATGATCATTTTGCGCCATTGTCACAGTTAAACTAATGCCGTCAATGGCAATTGAGCCTTTTTCAACAATAAAGGGGGCATACTTATGTGGTACTTGAAATTCCAACTCAATAGAATTTTCGTTTTCATCCCTTTTTACCAGTTCAGCTGTGGTATCAACATGTCCCGCAACAATATGACCATCAAGCTTACCGTTCAAAGACAGTGATGGCTCTAAATTTATCAAACTACCTTTTTGCAAATTGCCCAAATTAGTCCGTTTCATTGTTTCCGGCATCACGTCTACTGCAAAGTCATTATCGCTCCAAGCGGTAACGGTTAAACAAATACCATTAACGGCAATGCTTGCCCCTAAAGGCAAATCTTTTTGCACTAATTTAGGAGCGCAAATACCTAGTCTTGCATGTTGCTCACTAATTTCCAAACGGGTTATCGTTCCCGTAGTTTGAATTATTCCTGTAAACATTCTTTTCTCCTCACGCGAATTCTGACATCTTGATTGAATTTTTTAACGTCTAAAAGTTGATAATCACTCTTTTCTGCTAAAGCCTGGCCAAACACAGCAGGTAATGCAGTACCGCCTAAAACTAAAGGAGCAATGTATGTCACTATTTCGTCAGCCAAATTTGCTGCCACAAACTGACTCTGGACATTGCTGCCACCTTCAACTAATAATGTTTGAATTTCATGTGCGGCTAAAAGCTGCACAATTTTTGAAGGTGTCCATTTAG
This sequence comes from Lactobacillus sp. ESL0260, assembly GCF_003692935.1. Taxonomy (NCBI): domain Bacteria; kingdom Bacillati; phylum Bacillota; class Bacilli; order Lactobacillales; family Lactobacillaceae; genus Lactobacillus; species Lactobacillus sp. ESL0260. The sequence continues at coordinate 123,662 of NZ_REHO01000004.1, read as the reverse complement.
TAGCAGTAAAGCAGCGAATATTTTCAGCTACTTTTTGAGTCAGTTCACTTCTACTTAATAGCCAGATTTCACCATGTGTCTTAAACATGCGACTGTTAAAGTCCAACTGATTAGCATCTTTAGTTAACACTATTCGAATAGGTAGATGGGGTAAATTCTTAATTCTGACCGTTAAAAGTGGATTGTCTATTCGCAAAGTATTTGCCCCAATTAAAATTGCTTGGTTGTGCAAACGCAACTTTTGCACATCCACCTGAGCTGCATCCCCAGTCAAAATTGTTCTAGTTTTCCCGGCTGCATTAATTTTGCCATCAATGGACATTGCATATTTAAGCGTCACAAAAGGCCTCTTTTTGTGATAAAAAAAGTTATAAGCAACGTTTAAATTTTCTGTACCACCGATTATCTCAGTTTGCACCCCATGGCTTTCTAGATATTCAATACCCTTGCCAGCTACAATTTGATGAGGATCAACCTGACCAATAACAACTTTTTTTATTCCGGCCTCAGTGACCTTTTTGCAGCAAGGAGGTTGCTTGCCGTAATGGCTGCAAGGCTCTAGCGTGACGTACAAAGTTGCACCTTGTGCCTGCTGGGGGTCAGCTAAGTGTGAGAGTGTATTAACTTCTGCGTGTTCCTTACCAAATTGATGGTGGTAGCCGGTCGCTAGAACCTGACCATTTTTAACCAAAACTGCACCAACTAAAGGATTTGTCCAAGTCATTCCCTGAGCTTTCAATGCTTCTTGAACTGCCATTTGCATATAATCCTTATCCTGCACTAATTTCACTTCCTAAGCATTAAAAAACCTCGTTGATTCAATCAACGAGGCTTATTTTATATTCATCAAATAAGATTTCAGCGAAGTTTAATAACGACGCGAGTTTTCTGTCTAATCTTGTTTGTTCTTCTCCCATCCAGACTTTAACTGTCGGTACTAGACTTGCACTAGTTCCACCGCAAAACGCGGGTCACGGACTTCAATTATTAATTGTCACCGTCGGTAGGGAATTGCACCCTGCCCCGAAGAAACCGTATTCAACTTATTCCAGTATAATATAGATATCCTATGTCGGCAATAGCAATTTATTGTTTTATAAAATTATATATACGATAAGCGCAAACTTAAATAAAATAATTCCTTATAGTCTCCAATCAGACAGATGAAGGGGGATATTATTATTTTTACCAAAATATTTCTTGAAGGCAGTGCCAAATGATAAATGATCTTTAAGGTGATTGCGATAAGCATCTCTAATGCTCAAAATTGCTGTTACTGCTAAATTAGTAGTCAATATTATCAGTATGCCAATAAATATATATAAAAGATATAACATTTTAACTCTCCCATTTTCATCTGTATTACTTTTCTAATACACTACTACCGGATGGCAACATTGTCAACACTTTTTAAGAAAAATAAATAGACTAATAATTCAAATTGATTACTAGTCTATTTTAATTTGTATTAAACAACACGTATTGTTTAATACATATATTTATCTATAGCAGTCTTAGGATCCATCCCTGCACGAATTTTTAGTTCTAATTCAATTGCCACATCAGCAATAATTACTTGCGGATCAATAACATTATACGGATGATCTGGCGCCTTTTCCTGAGCTAAAGATAATTCAGTACAACCAAGTAAAATTACATTACAACCATATTGATCATGCATTATGCGTAATATGCGGTGATAAAGTTCGCCATCAACTACGCCTTTTTCTTTAATGTTGGAATAAATCAGCTCAGTAACCAGCGGTTGAATCTCAGGACCACCCAGTTCTACCTCACGGCCAACTTGTTCAATTTCGTCTTCGTACAGATGATCATAAATCGAACCTTCTGTAGCAATCAAACCAATCTTTTTTTCTTCCGGATAATCATTTACGAACTTATGCACGGCAATGCGCATCATATGCAAAAAAGGAATGTCAGTTAGTTTAGCCAAGTCATCATAAAAAAAATGTGCAGTATTACATGGCATCACGAAAAAATCAGGCTTTAGCATTGCTTGCTGGAGCACATCATCACACAAGGCATTGAAAAAATTAGGCTGACTATGGTCTTTGATATAAGCCGTTCGGTCAGGAATTTGGGCATCATTAACTAAAATATAATTCAGATAGTCCTGATCTTTAGTAATCTTTATACGGTGATTAATCATGCGGACGTAGCTTTCCGTTGCAATGGTACCCATACCACCAATAATACTAAAAAAATGTTTCATTAATACCTGCTTTTCTAACCGTTAAAATGTTCTTTTTGCCCTTCAAGTTCATCAATTACCTGTTGTGCAACTGTAATATCAGACGGATAAGGAGTATCTACTCCCCGGACCTTTTGATAACTATCTTCACCTTTACCACAGATCAGAACAACATCACCCTGCTTGGACATACTGATTGCATCATGAATGGCCTTCTTACGGTCTAGTTCTATTGTGACATCAACTTTAGAATGATCGATCCCTGCATCAATTTCCTGTGCTATATCCATGGGATCTTCAAAGCCAGGATCATCTGTTGTCAGAAAGGCTTTATCAGCGTAGGCATTCAGACTGTTACTAAAACCGGGACGACGAGAAACTCCTTTGTCACCAGGTGCCCCCACAACGACAATAATTTTAGGATTATTAAATTCTCGTTGCATAAAGCCCATAAGAGCCATCATTGAGGCTTCATTATGTGCGAAGTCCACAACCACTACTCCGTGCTTCTTTGTAACTTCTGTTTGCATTCTTCCAGGGACGGTAACTTGACTGATACCTTTAGCAGCATCGTCATAATTCATTCCTGCCAATCCTGCACCAATTACTGCTGCGGTACCGTTAGATTCGTTAAAATCACCTAACATCTTTAACTGGTAATCGCCAGCTATTTTAAGCTGCTTGGCTTTGCTGGTAACACACAACACCTGGAACCGGGTCCGTGACATATCAAGCTCTTGGGTCGAAAAACGAAAATCGATGGTCTGTTTCAGATCCGGATTAGTAAATTTTTCGTCAGCAAACAAGTAAATACTGTCTGGATCAGTAGTAGTCATGGCCGCAGCGTAAACTTCAGGAAAATGATCAGTCTGAGCGTTAATAATACATTTACGAGCATTAACCAGCAGCTGCAACTTACAATGTAAATAATCAGCGAAATTGGGATGCTCATTGGGTCCAATATGATCAGGTGTAATATTTAAGAAAAAGCCCAGGTCATAGGTCAGACCAAATACCCTGTTTTTCTTATAAGCCTGGCTGGAAACTTCCATAACCATATGCGTCATTCCGTTGTCTACAGCTATTCGCATATCACGGAACAAATCAAGTGATTCAGGCGTAGTCAAGCTTGACTTAAAAGTATCATCTTTTTTAGGCCCCACAACTGTGTTGACTGATGAAATTAACGCCGTTTTACCACCGTTTACCTGATCTAACATCCCTTTTAAAAAGTAGGCCGTTGTAGTCTTGCCTTTAGTACCAGTAATAGCTATTAAATATAAATCGTCTTGCGGGAAACGGAAAAATGCCGCAGACAATAACGCCATCGCTTTGGAAACATTGCGCACAATCAGTGCATGCATTCCCTTACCTTCCGGATAGGGTTGCTCTGCTACATAACAATTAGCACCATTCGCCTTTGCCATTGACAAATAAGTGGGACGAAAACCAGCACCTTTACAGAAGAATAATGTATTGGTATGAACGTCACGCGAGTCATACGACACATATTCCATCTTAGAAGATATAGTATCTTGGACAGCACTCGATTTAAGCAGATGGTGTTCTTTTAAAATTAAAATACAGGTATTTAAAGAAATACTCATGCTATACTCCTCTATTTATTATCTCAGTCAAAATTATACCACAGCTATGCTGGAGTTTTTTCACTCTTTAAGTTTAAAGGCAGGCAAATAATGAAACGGGTCCAATCTTTGTCAGATTCACAGCGGATTTTGCCCTGATGAAGATCAACAATACTTTTGGTAATTGATAGACCTAGCCCGGTGCCACCCGTTTGGGTATTACGGGAGCCTTCGACTCTGTAAAAACGTTCAAATATTTTTTTCAACGAATCTTCGGGAATTTGAGCACCATTGTTTTCTACCCGTAACTCAACTTCATTGTTATTAACTAAATTAGCAATTAAGTTAATTTGTGTTGCACCTGTACCGTACTTTAGCGCATTAGTGATGAGATTATTATAAACACGTACCAACTTTTCCGCATCAGCTTGAATGGTTAAATTCTTAGGTCTTGCTTCTATATTAAATACTATCCCTTTTTCCTGACCCTCGAATTCAAACCCCGCGGCAACCTGCTCTAACATAGAAAAAATATGTAAAGAAGATAAATTTAATTTGGTACTAGTTGATTTTAACGTTGTATACTCAAGCAAATCATGAGCGAGCGATTTCATTTGTTCAGCCTTCATATATGCAATATTAAGATATCTTTGTTGATCTGCTGGATTTGACACCCCCGATTTCAGTAAACCCAAATAGCCGATGATAGAAGTTAAGGGCGTTCTGATATCATGAGAAACATTGCTAATCAGTTCGTCCTTTGACTTTTCAATCGCTTTTTCTTCATTAATCGCATTTACTGTACTATCCACTAACGAATTAATTGAATCAATTACTTTTTGCAAATCAGTTTTGACTTTAAAAGAAATTGTATGGTCAAAATGTCCCTTAGCAATATAATGCAGTTCAGAAATAACATGTCTTAACTGCATTTGATGATAGCGCCGAATTAAGCGCCAGTACAGAACGATTAAATCACCAATACCCATGAAAATAATAAAGGTATTCTGCCAGGACCATAAGTGGCGCCCGCCAGCAAAAGTAATGGTCTTTTTTAGAAAATAAATCCCGTTAACCAGGTTTTTATCTTGTAAAATTGTCAAGTTGATCAAAATAATCACTGACAGGTTCAATAGTAGCTCTAAAACTACCGTTATAACGCCTTCAGCAAACAGCTCACTTTTTTCCGCGGCTGTCAGCTTGACCCTTTCTTTTTTCATCTAGTTAAGCCTCAACTTTATAGCCTACTCCCCAGACGGTCTGAATAACATCTTCACCACCCGTTGCCGATTGAATTTTGTCACGCAGGTGTGAAACATGCACCATAACGGTTTTAGCAGAAACTATCGATTCCTGCTGCCAAACCCGTTCAAAAATTTCATCCGCTGAAAATACACGGTTAGGGTGACTGGCGAGCAAATATAAAATGCCAAATTCCAGGGCAGTCAACTGAATGTCTTTACCATCAATTGTCTTAACTTCATGTGAATCACGGTTAATAATCAGTGGTCCGACCTCTAAAATATCTGGTTCATCATCCTTAACCTGCTTTTGGCTACGACGCAAAAGTGAACGAACTCGTGCCATTACTTCCAAAGGATTAAACGGCTTAGAAACATAGTCATCCGCTCCAGTAATCAAACCTTGAATTTTATCCATATCACCAGTTTTGGCTGATACGATAATAATTGGGATATCAGAATCTTTGCGCACTTCCTTGATAACATCAATTCCGCTCATATTAGGCATCATGATATCCAAGATCATTAATGCAATATCTGGCGTCGTAGTTAATTTCGTAATTGCTTCTTTGCCGCTATAGGCAACAACTGGAGTGTAACCTTCATTTTTAAGATAAATACTTAACAGCTCGACGATTTCTTTATCATCGTCAACAACTAAAATTTTCATAGGGCTAATTTCCCTTCTTTTATCTATTGATTATTTTCGGTTTATTTCATTATTCCACTAAATATAGTTTAGCAGAATCTATGTCTAATATTTTAGTCAATTTTGTAATAAACTACTAATATTCAAGCATAATTTTATCGTTTTATTAAAAAAGCTGGACAGTTCCCAGCTCATTTCCTATTTTAAACTATTAATATTGTTCAAATATTTAATCAGCCACTGGCGATCAATGAAGCCTAAATATTTTCCATTATTATTTTGTACGGCAACCTCATTTTGACGGCTCAAAAGTAGCAGTAATGCAGCAATTTTTTCATTAATATTAATTACAGGCATTGCTGCCAGCGAATTAGAACTAGTTTGCTTAAATTCATTAAATAAGACTGCTTGCTTTAATGGTGTTTCATATAAATTGTTCCCTAAGCTGCCTTTAAAAAAGTCCCTGACAAAATTGTTTGCCGGATGGCGTAAGATTTCTTGTGGCTGATCGACCTGTAATAATTTGCCATCCTTCATAACGCCAATCCTGTCAGCTAAGTGCAGGGCTTCATTCATATCATGCGTCACAAATAAAATTGTATTATGCAGCTGTTTGTGCAAATTAATAACTAGTTCTTGTAAATTTGCGCGGGAAAGTGGATCCAGGGCGCTAAAGGGTTCATCCATTAAAACAATCGGTGGCTTTGACGCAATCGCGCGTAAAATGCCAATTCTTTGTTGTTCACCGCCAGACAGTTCATGAGGATAACGGTGAGCATACTCTTGGGGATTTAGTCCCACTTTTTCCAATAAATTTGCCGCCATTTCCGTAAGATCAGCTTTAGCACCTTGAATTTCCGGAATCAAAGTAATATTTTTAGCAACAGTCATGTTAGGAAAAAGAGCAATTTGCTGTAAAACATAACCAATTTTCCAGCGCAATTTCTGAACGTTATAATCAGTCGTAGGTCGCTCATTGACTAAAATCTGTCCCGTACTAGGATCTGCCAAACGGTTAATCATTTTAATCGAGGTAGTTTTTCCACTGCCTGAGTTTCCTACCAAAACGAAAAGTTCGCCTTGCTGAATATCCAAATTAAGATCGTTAACTACTACTTTTTTAGCAAAGGTTTTATTTACATGCTCAAATTTAATTGCTGAAGTCATCTTACTTCTCCTTAAGCAAATGCTGTTTTAATAAAAAGTGACGTGCGACTTGTCCAGGATCCATATTTTTAACATTAACTTCATAGTTCATTTCCTGCATCTGCTTTTCGGAAATCCTGCCAGCCAGCTTATTCAAGCTGCGGACAATTTGCGGATGCTTGCGGGCAAAATCATTGGTCATCAAGGGAGCGCCCTGATAAATAGGAAAATTAAGCTTATCATCTTTTAAAATAGTCAAATGATATTGGCGCAATTCACTATCAGTTGAATAGGCATCAACGATGTTAACTTTATTCTGATTAATTGCCTGGTAACGCAAAGCCGGTTCCATTGACTTAACAGGGAAATCAATCTTGTATAATTTCTTAATACCCTTGAACCCATCACCACGATCAATAAATTCTAATGTCATTCCTCCTTTTAGCTGATTGGTGATATTAGCCAAATCACTGATTTTTCTTAAACGATTTTTCTTTTTAAATGAAGTTTTAACTGCTAGGGCATATGTATTATCGTACGCCATAGGCTTAAGCAAAGTAAGCTTATCCTGTTTATTCATTAATTTCTTTGCTTTTTCATAGGTTTCTTTTTCAGACAAACCAGCCGTTTTAACCGGAGACTTCGCAAAGGTTTCCAAAACAGTTCCCGTAAATTCTGGATAAATATCTATTTTATTGTTTTTCAAAGCAGTATATAAAAAGGTAGTTTTACCAAAATTAGGTTTCAAGGTCACTTGAACGTGTGGATCGTCTTGTTCAATTAACTCTTTATACATGTTGATCAAAATTTCTGGTTCAGAACCTAACTTACCGGCAATTGTAACTGTTTCTTTCTGACCGGCAACAGCTTGATAAATTCCACTTCCTGCTAAGAAGATGACACTAACTCCTAATATTCCCAAAGCTGTTTTAACTGAGGCATGTTCCAGCCACTTAATGAGCGCGCTTAAAGTAATCGCCAAAACGCCAGAACAAACAGCGCCAATTACAATTAGTCCGGTATTGTTGCGGTCAATTCCCAATAAAATAAAACTGCCCAGGCCACCAGCACCAATTAAAGCTGCCATGGTGGCAGTACCGATAATTAAAACTAAGGCCGTTCTAATACCCGAAATGATTGTCGGCATAGCTAAAGGCAACTCCACCTTAAGTAATTTTTGCATGCGTGACATACCGAATGCGTCAGCAGCTTCTTCTAGTGCCGGATCAATTTCAGTTAATCCCAGGTATGTGTTCTGAAAAATCGGTAATAGTGCATATACCACTAAAGCGATCACGGCAGGCACTGTTCCAATCCCAACGAGTGGAATTAATAAACCTAGAAGTGCTAGTGACGGAATGGTCTGTAAAATGCTGGCAACTTGCAATAATACCTCTGCTATTTTAGTGTGTTTTACTGTCCAAAAGGCCAAAGGCATGGCAATCACCATTGCAATCAACAACGAAACTAACGATATTTGCAGATGCTGCAATAAAGCAACTCCTAAATCGCCTTTGCGCTGGCTTAAAATCTGGATAATTTGATTCATAGCTTAATTCCTTTATTATCTTTTAAAATTTGAATTATAGCCAAATTATATTAATAGTGTCGAACCAACTAAATTCATTTATTTTACCATAACACAAACTAATGGTTGAAAAGTAATTATTGCTTACACCATTATTTAAAGCAAAAAAATTCCCAGTCTATAGGACCAGGAATATTTTAAGTACATCTATTCTATTTCTTTTTTACCAGTATATAACTCGTAGTAATAACCCTTCTTCTTTAGAAGTTGTTCGTGATTGCCGGCTTCAATAATATGGCCATGATCAAGCACCAGAATTAAATCCGAGTTAACAATCGTAGACAGGCGGTGAGCTATGACAAAGCTAGTGCGACCTGCAAGCAAGTTATCCATACCAGCTTGTACCAGTTTTTCCGTTTGGGTATCAATGCTTGAAGTGGCTTCATCTAAAATCATCACTGGTTCATCTGCTATCATTGCTCGTGCAATACTGAGCAGCTGCATTTGTCCTTGAGACAAGTCTCCGCCATTGCCATCAATGATTGTTTTATAACCTTCATCTAAATGGTGAATAAATTCATCAGCGTGAGATAAGTGTGCTGCCTGATATACATCATCATCACTTGCATCGGTATTACCAAAACGAATATTGTCCATCACCGTACCGGTAAACATATGCGTGTCTTGTAAAACAATTGACAGAGACTGACGCAAATCATCCTTCTTAATTCTACTAATGGGAATACCATCATAAGTAATCGTACCAGAATTAATTTCGTAAAAACGATTAATCATATTAGAAATCGTCGTTTTACCAGCACCGGTTTCACCAACTAAGGCTACTTTCATACCTGGCTTAGCGTCAATAGAAATGTCGTACAAAATTTGTTTATTCGGCGTATAGCCAAAATTAACATGATCAAAGACGATATGTCCTTTAACTGTGACTTTCTTAACAGAGCCGTCTTTTTGTGGTACGTTCCAATGCCAGGCACCCTTAACATTTTCATCCTTGGTAATAGTGACATCACCATCATCAATTTCAACGGGTTGATCCTCTAACTTAAAGATTCTTTCTGCGCCCGCTAAAGCCATTACAATAGAATTTAATTGTTGTGAAATCTGGGCTATTGGCATTGCAAATTGCTTAGATAATTGCAAGAAAGCACCAATGACTCCTAATGAAAGTGGGGCAATACGGTTAATAGCAACTGCTCCACCTAAAATAGCAATTAAGACGTAGAGCAAATTGCCCATGTTGCCCATAATAGGGAACAAAATTGTGGCATACGTATGAGCTTTACCAGAGGCTACTTTTAAAGATTCATTATAAGCATCAAAGTCTTCTTCAACTTCAGGTTCATGGCTAAAGACCTTTATTACCTTAAGACCATTAAGCATTTCTTCATTGTAACCATTAACTTGACCCAATTCTTTTTGTTGCAATTGAAAATAATGAGCGGAGCGAACGGTTAAAAAACGGACGATTATAATAGAGAGAGCAAAAACAATCAAGGTAAAGATAGTTAATTGCCAACTTAAAGCCAGCATGGCACCCAAAACAAAAATGAGGTTCAACGCAGAGTTCATAAACTGTGGAATTGATTGTGAAATCATTTGTTGCAAGGTATCAATATCATTAGTATAGCAACTCATGATGTCGCCATAATCATTTTCGTCAAAATAGGAAATTGGCAACATTTCCATGTGCTCAAACATTTCAAGCCGTACTCTATATTGTACTTTCTGGGCCAAAACTGCCATCAACACAGCAAAAAGATAATTAGAAATAAATCCGATAGCATAGCAACCAAACATAACTGCAATTGCATGTAAAAGCGGACCAAAATTTGGCTGCGCTTCTTTAGTTAAGGGAATAATGTAAACATTAATCAAACGTTCAATAAATAGTGAACCTAAAACGTTTGCTGCAGCTGTTAAAATTATTGCAACCGTTGAAGCAATCAGCATCCAAGGACTTGTACTGGCAACTAATTTAAGCAGTCGCCATAAAATTGTGGAACGCTTACCAGTATTTTGGCTATTTTTATTTTCTACTGCTTTATCCAAATTAATCACCTACTTCTTCTGTTCTTCTTGAAACTTAGCAATTGAGCTGTATAAATCATTACGCTGCAATAGCTCTTCATGTGTCCCGATATCCTGAATCTTGCCTTCATCCATTACAATTATCCTGTCTGCATCTTTAATTGACACAATTCTTTGAGAAATAATAATTTTGGTAGTATCGGGCATATCCTTTGCCAAGGCTTCCCGAATTTGACGCTCAGTCTGTGTATCTACTGCTGAAGTAGAGTCATCAAGTATCAAGATTTTCGGCTTTTTGAGCAATGCCCTTGCAATAGTGATCCTTTGCTTTTGGCCACCAGAAACATTATTACCGCCCTGCTCAACCATAGTGTCATATTGATCTGGCATTTCACGAATAAAGTCATCAGCGTGAGCAATTTTTGAGGCAGCGATAATTTCTTCATCTGTTGCATTTTCATTGCCCCATTTAAGGTTTTCCTTTATAGTGCCTGAAAACAGGACATTATTTTGTAAAACCATGGCAACATTATCACGCAACGTCTTTAAATCATAGGACTTAACGTTATGTCCTGATACACGCACCGCTCCGGAATCAGTATCATAAAGCCGCGGAATCATAGAAACTAATGTAGATTTTGATGACCCCGTACGACCAATTATTCCTATTGTTTCACCCGGCCTGATATTTAAGTTAATATCACTTAAAGCTAGTTCCTTATCATCTGGGTCATACTTAAAGTTGACATGATCAAAAATCACTTCTCCATTATTCACATGCTTTAACGGTTTACGTGGATTTTCAATTGAAGGCTTTTCATTAATAACCGCAGCAACCCTGTGACCACTAGCTCCTGAAACTACCAGCTGAGTAATGATCATAGCCAGCATATTCAAGCTGCCTAAGACAGAATTGGAATAAGAGAACATTGAAATTAATTGACCAGTCTGTAAACTGCCACCCACTATTTCCTTAGCACCAAACCAGCAAATAGCTAAATTAGAAATATTCAAAACAGCCATGACAATCATTGAGTTAAGAGACATGATCTTCTGAGCTGTAGCAAAAAGTCTATAAATAAAACCAGCTGATTTTTTAAACTTGACAGTTTGCGCTTCTTCTTGCACATAAGTCTTAACTTCGCGAATACCACGAACATTTTCCCGGACAACCTGGTTCATGCGGTCATAACCGCGGAAGATTTTAGGAAAATATTTGCTGGCACTTTTGATTACCAAGCCTAAAAGAATTACGAAAACCGGTGCAATCACGACAAAAACAAGTGACAATTGTGGACTAACTATTATTGACATGATAATTGAGACTAGCAACATCATTGGTGCCCGGACTGCTATTCTAATCAGCATTTGATAGGACATTTGAATGTTATTAACATCAGTAGTCATCCTCGTAACTAGACTTGCACTGGAAAACCTGTCAATATTTTCAAATGAATAATCTTGCACATGATAGAACATATCTTTACGCAAGTTAGCTGCAAAACCAGAAGCAGCGTGAGCAGAGGCATAACTGGCACCAGAACCTAAAACAAGTGAAACAACTGTTAGCACCAGTAAAATAACACCAGTTTTAGTGATATATGACATATTCCCCTTCATAATGCCATTGTCTATTAATATACCAACTAAATACGGTATTAACATTTCAATGATAACTTCACCAGTAACAAATAATGGCGACAGCAAAGACAGTTTTTTATACTGCCTGATTGACTTTCGCAGAGTGTTAATCATTAAATACCTCTTTCTAATTTATTAATGCGTTCTTTTACGTGTATTCAGTTTAAAAAGGATAAATAGATTCATAATAAATCTATTTATCCTTTAAAACATATAGTTATCTAAGTATAGCGCTTTTCTTGACAAAAAGCACCTATTTGCTCTTATCAGCTGGCGAAAAGGCGGAACCAATAATTTCATAATGCCGGCGGAACAACCAGCGAATGCCATACGCTACCGCAGCAATAATTAAGTTATATATTCCTGGCAAAGCCGGGTTGATCACTTGTAATGCAGGAAGACCTAATACGCCAAAGCAGATAAAGAGCATTCCCATCAGTAAAACAAAACCCCAGATTAATTTTGACCACGGAATTTTACGATTTTTACTGCCATTAGGTAAAACCCAATCATTATATTTAGTCATGAAAACGCCTAGTGAAGCACCGACAATTAATAATGTTAATACACCCATCTGTGAATTATATTTGTCATTCTTTTGGAACAAACCAATTAGTCCAAAGAGACCAAAGAAAATAGCGACATAAAACAAGGCATTATCCGTAGCGTATTGCCAAAATGGAATATCTGAGGCTTTTCTCTTTTTGGGCTTTAACATGTCAGCAGCCTTAAGCTTAGGCGACATATTATAATACGTGCTGGCTGGTTGACCATGACGTTGTGCAATTACCAAGTCATTTAAAAGCTCATCCACTCTTTTTTGTGCATCTTCATGACTCATTTTACCCTGTGTTTCCAGTTCTTTTTGCAAACGAAAAACATAGTCAGAGTTCTTATTACTGAGCTGCTTACGCAATTCAGCAGGCTGCATTTGCTTGACCTCGTCATCTTTATTCTGATTAATTACCTTTTCTTTTAACTTTTCCTGCTTATTAGTATCTATCTTAGCTTGTTCTTCAGTTTTCTTTTCTGCCATTATTTTTTCCTAAACGTTAAATCTAAATTCAATAATGTCCCCATCTTGAACTTCATAATCCTTGCCTTCAAGACGTAGCTTCCCAGCTTCTTTAACCTTTTGCATAGTTTCATATTGATCAAGGTCAGTAAATGAAACTACCTCAGCGCGAATAAATCCCCGCTCAAAATCAGAGTGAATAACTCCTGCAACTTGCGGAGCCTTCATTCCCCTATGAAAAGTCCATGCCCGTGTTTCAGGACCACCAGCCGTAAAGAAAGTCCTCAAGCCTAAAATGTGGTAAGCTGCACGGATTAAACGGTCAAGGCCTGACTCAGTTACGCCTTCTGCTTCTAAGAACTCAGCTTTTTCATCGTCATCCAAGCCGGCAATCTCTTCTTCAGTTGCAGCAGATATACCTAAACATTCCGCATTTTCACTTTCCGCATGTTTTTTAACTACTTGATAGTACTGGTCTTTTTCCGGATCAGCCATTGAACTTTCAGCGATGTTAGCTACATAGATGACGGGCTTATCCGTTAACAAGAACAAGCCCTTAACAATTTTTTGCTCATCGTCATTAAAACTGATTGAACGTACAGCCTTGCCTTCTTCTAAAACCGGCTTGATTTTTTGCAAAACATTGAACTCTGCTTTAGCCTCTTTGTCATTTTGCTGGGCAATCTTTTTTACCTTATTAATGCGGCGATTAACGGCATCAAGATCCGCAATTGCCAATTCCAAGTTGATAGTGTTGATATCTTCTTCCGGATCTACTTTACCAGTGACGGAAGTAATATTATCATCTTCAAAGGCCCTAACAACATGGATAATAGCATCCGTTTGCCTAATATTTTCCAAGAATTTATTACCCAGACCTTCACCTTTTGAAGCGCCCTTAACTAACCCAGCAATATCGGTAAACTCAAAAGTAGTGTGAACAATTTTCTTAGCCGGAATCAGTTCCTGAATTCGAGCCAGTCTCTTGTCCGGAACTTCAACCATTCCGACATTAGGCTCAATCGTTGCAAACGGGTAGTTGGCCATTTCCGCACCCGCTTTAGTAATTGCGTTAAACAAAGTTGACTTGCCAACGTTAGGCAATCCAACAATCCCAGCAGTTAATGACATTTTTATCCTCTTTCTTTAACAAAATCAGTTATTTTCTTGATTAATATCCGGCCGTGCTATCTCTTTTTTAGGCACATAAAGCGTATTTTTAATATTAACCGGATCATTAGCCTTAGTTAAAACTTTTTTTAAGTTATGCGCGAACTTTGAACGCGGCATCATTACGATATGGCCACACCCCATGCACTTTAACCTGATATCAGCTCCTAAACGCAGAACTTCCCAGTCATTAGTTTTACAAGCATGTGGTTTTTTCATCAATACCGTATCTGCCAAACCATAAGCAATTTCTTTATTCATCAAGGTCGACTCCCAGCACATCGAGTATTCTGTTCAGCTCTTCTGTTGAAGAGAAGCCAATTGACAAATGACCACTACCTTTTTTGCTGGCGGAAATATTGACAGTTGAACCCAGCTTATCAGCTAATTGATGTTCAGTAGCACGAATAAAGGGCGATTTGTGCACTGCTTTTTTGCGCGGTTTCTTAGAATTAAGATTGGCTACCAGTGCCTCAACTTTGCGTACCGGCATCCCTTCCTTAACGACCTGCTTAGCTACTTCGTCAATTTTGTCCTTATTCTTTAAGCCTAAAAGAGTTCTGGCTTGTCCCATTGATAGCTCACCGTGCTGTAACAAGTGCTTAGTTTTATTAGGAAGTGTCAGAAGACGCAAGTAGTTAGCAATATAGGGACGGGACTTACCCATTCTTTTTGAAACTTCTTCTTGGGTCAAGCCCAGGTTTTTTTGCAACATTTCGTATGCCTGAGCTTCTTCAAGAGGCGTTAAGTCCTCACGTTGCAGATTCTCTAAAACGGCAACTTCCATCATCTGGCTTTCGCTAAATTCACGGACAATGGCCGGTATAGTAGTCTTTTTTGCTAGTTTTGAAGCACGAAATCTGCGCTCACCAGCAATAATTTCATAGCCTTTCACCGACTTACGCACAATAATTGGCTGAAAAACACCATTTTCTTTAATCGAATCAGCCAATTCTTTAAGAGACTTGTCATCAAAGTTTTTACGTGGTTGATAAGGATTAGGTCTGATATCGCTTAAATTTAAATCCTGAATTTCTTCTTCATTATCTTCAATTTGCGGTTCGTCTTCAAACAAGGCTTCAATCCCCCGACCTAAACCACCATGTTTTTTAGTATCTTTATTTCTTGAGTTTCTTACCATGATTCTTTAACACCTCCTTAGCTAAATCATCATAAACTTCAGCACCACGTGAATTAGGAGCATATTCAGTAATTGCTTCTCCATAACTAGGTGCTTCAGCTAGCTTAGTAATTCTCGGAATAATAGTTTTATAAACCTTATCAGAAAAATAAGAACGTACTTCTTTTACTACTTCTGCACCTAAATTAGTCCGCGCATCCAGCATGGTCAGCAAAACACCCTCAACACCTAAATCTTTATTAAAGTGTTTTTGCACTAAGCGGATGGTATTAAGCAGCTGACTAAGCCCCTCCATAGCATAATACTCACTTTGAACGGGAATTAAAATTGAATCAGATGCCGTAAAAGCATTGATAGATAATTGTCCTAATGAAGGCGGACAATCAATAAAAATAAAATCGTAATTGTCGCTAATTGAATCTAAAGCTGACTTCAAGCGCGTTTCTCTGGCCATCATACTGATTAGTTCTGTTTCAGCTCCAGACAAATTGATAGTTGCCGGAACTAAATCCAGCCGCTTAGTTGAAGTATGGAAAATCGTATCTTTAAGGGGAACATCATTAATCAAAACGCTGTAAATATCTTGATCAATAGCAGATTTTTCAATCCCCAGGCCAGAGGTCGCATTACCCTGCGGATCAATATCGACAATTAAGACTTGATAACCGCGTTCCGCAATCGAAGCCGCTAAATTTATAGTTGTTGTCGTTTTACCGACGCCACCTTTTTGGTTAGCAACTGAAATTACACTCACCATATTTTCCATGCCTTCCTACTTTCTTTTCAATTCAATCGTAATCATATAATCATCAGGATCATTATTTTCTTTGAACTTAACCTTGATGCCAGACTGTTGAGCAAGTTTAATTGCCTTTTTAATTGTATTAATTTGTACTTTTAAGTCTTTAGGGATACGATTGGCTGCTCGTCTTGTTTGTTCTGCCTGCTCTTTTTCTTTATCCTTAACTTTTTTGCCTGCAAAATACTGGTCAACATTTTTAACGATTTTTTCGGTGTCGCTAACATTCAGGTTATTTGCAAGTATTTCATCTAAGACACGGCCCTGATCTTTCTCACTCAGTCCTACCAAGCAGCGACCATGACGTGGCGAAATTTCACCACTGGCCAAATAACTTTGTACCTTCGGTGTTAACTTTAACAGGCGCAACTTGTTAGCAACATAAGATTGTGACTTGCCAATATTTTGGGCCAAGGTAGTTTGAGTCAGGCTATTTAGTTTCATAAGATTACTATAAGCCTGTGCTTCATCAATCGGATTTAAATCTTCCCTTTGCAGGTTTTCAATTAAAGCCAATGATGCAGCCTGGCTATCATCCATGTTATTAACTATTGCCGGTATTTTTGTCCAAGCGAGCTGCTTTGCAGCTCGCAGTCTGCGTTCACCAGCAATAATTTCATAATTGCCCTCTTTTTCACGTACAACAATTGGTTGCAGTAACCCATCTTTATCAAGGGTTGATGCCAATTCATGAATTGATTCTTCAGAAAACTGGTGCCGCGGCTGAAAAGAATTGGGTTTTATTTTACTTAGCTCAATATCCTGAATCTGCTTATTTTTAGGTATTTCTTCATGATGACGTAAAGAAGAAAATAATGACATTTTGAGTCCCCCTGTTTAATGAATTGGTTTGCGGTGCGGAGTTCCCGCCTGCCGCGGATACTTCTTAGGCGTAGCCTGCACTTTTTCTATCAGAATCAAAGTGCGCTCTTCGGTACTTCGAGGTAATTGTAATTCTTTAACTGCAATGACCTTACCACCTAAAACTTTTAAGGCTTTCTGAGCTGATTTCAGTTCGTCTTCAGCTTTTGGTCCCTTGAGAGCAATGAAATTGCCACTTTCTTTAATTAACGGCAAACAATACTCACTTAAAACGGCCATGTTAGCAACAGCACGGGCAGTCACAACATCAAATTGTTCACGATACTGTTTATTTTGCCCCACGTCTTCGGCACGGCCATGAACCAAGGTAACATTTTCTAAATTTAACTGGGTGATTAAGCCCTGTAAAAAATTCAACCGTTTGCCCAAAGAATCGACGATTGTAACCTTTAATTCAGGCAGCATAATCTTTAAAGGAATAGAAGGAA
The DNA here is from genome assembly GCF_003692935.1 of Lactobacillus sp. ESL0260. Lineage (NCBI taxonomy): Bacteria > Bacillati > Bacillota > Bacilli > Lactobacillales > Lactobacillaceae > Lactobacillus > Lactobacillus sp. ESL0260. Next base: position 106,175 of record NZ_REHO01000004.1, on the reverse strand, counting down.
AACCGGCACCGGCACCAACATCACATAAAGTATCAGCCCCTTTTAATACTGAACCAAATGTGAAAAGAGGTGTGATACTATCCCAAAAATGCTTTAGATAGACCTCATCTTTTTCTGTTATCCGCGTAAGATTAACTTTTTTATTAGTCTCAATCAGACTGGTAAAGTATTGGTTAAATTGGTTGATTTGTTTTTCATTTAATTTAAAATTACGTTTTGATAATTCTTGGACGAACTGTTCAGGATTCATTTTTCACCCGTGAAACCTTGTTTCACACCCTTTAAATTTAACGCTAAAATTGGCTTAATGTAAAGTCAATGCATCCCTTTAATTATGAAATATTTTTCGACTGTCGTCAAAGTCTAAACGCATAAATTAAGCTATAATATCGTCAAAGGAGATAAATATGATTGTTACTTTAATTGTACTGGCTTATTTGACACTAAAAACCTACAAAGGATTTCAAACGGGCTTCACCAGATTAATTATTAATCTGATATTTGCTGCCATTGTCTTCATTACAGCTATTCTGTTTCAAAATCCTGTTGGCAATTGGCTTTACAGTCAGATCACCGGGCAAAATATTCAAACCACTTTAACTCCCGGAACTAACTTAATGCTCTTTCGTTTTTTGGCATTCTTTATCATTGTCTTTTTGGGCAAAATGGTTGTTAAGATTTTTAAAGGCTGGGTACCTAATAAAAATCCCCATGCAACTAACTTTGGCAATTTACTAGATAGTGTTTTAGGTGCTGTCGTATCTTTTTTTGCCAGTTATTTCTTCGTTTACATTATCTTGTCAATGCTTAATGCTTTGCAAAATCCGTGGTTTATCCAGCAAACTTTAGACTCATCATTTATTCGTTTCATCATTTATAACACACCTGGCTTATCCAACGGGTTGTTCAACAGTATCTTTAGTATCAGTAGAACTGCTGCCTAAATAAAATAAAATAGTCATCAGCGTTTAAACTTGTTAGTTTAGACGCTGTTTTTGTTTATCAATTAGCAAAAGTTTACTTCGATCTTTAACTAAAATAATTTGAGTAATTATGTTATATACACTTCTACTAATAATAGAAATCCACATAATTTTTTGGCATATATTTGCCATTTGTTGTAGTAAACTTGTTATGAAGGTATTTTGAATAAGAAAAATTAGGAGGATAAATTGAAAAGTAAATTAACTTTAAAGAAAATTGCAACTATTTCTGCAGCTGTTATTCTTGCAGCACCTGTTTTCAGTAACAATCTGACCAAAACAGTTAGCGCAGAAACGGAAGCTCAAAATAAGCAATTAAAGCAGGACCATAATCAAGTAAATAAAGAGTCTGAGACACAAAAGCCGCAAGAAAACCAAAAGACAGACAAAGAAACAGGTAAGACCGAAACCAATGTCCCGGCTGCCGCGACCCAGAATAAAAAGCCTGCTAATGCCACTGCCAAAAAAGTCAAAACTTTCAAAGTAGCAATTGTTAAAAAGAATTATGGTATTTATCTTGATAATTTTACCAAGAAGAAGGCAGCCAAGAATTATTTTCACCAAACATTTAATGTCAATAAAAAATTTACCCACAATGGCAAAACATACTATTGGCTTAACAAAAAGGGTAAAAAATCAATTGGCTACATTAATAAAAAAGCCGTAGCTACTCCTAATCAGGCTAAAACAATTGAGAATACGCCATATGTCAGTCAATATGTTCCTGTTAAAACCCCGTGGGGCTGTGCAGGAGCATCAATGGCAATGTTGTTAGGTTCTCAGGGACAGAAAATTACCACTAGTTTGCTTACAAAAATTCAAAATAATTTACCAATGCAGCCAGTTAAAGGCGGACAAAAGGGAAATGTTTACACTGGCGTCGGTTTTGGCTATGTAATTAGCCCCGATGCCCTAGCTAAATACGCCCGGACTTTTAAAAAGGGCAAAAAGATCATTAATATCTCCAGTAAAAAACTAACAGTTGATGATCTTAAGATGTATATTCAGGCTGGCAAGCCAGTTTTATACTATGGCTTTTCTTCATATCAAAAAGCTGGCGACTACAAGCGCAATCACTGCAAAGTTATCACCGGCTACAAAAAAGGCAAGTTCTTGGTTTATGATCCACTCTATTACTCCAAGTTTGATAAAGCGGGTACTGGTGGCAAGAACATGAATTATGATCATGGTGCAATTGCCTGGGTACCAGAGAGTGCTATTCAAGCAGAATTTTGCCACAAAGCCCTCTCGTTCAAATAATAAACTTACTTATAAATTTAAAAGTAAAAAAGTGCCTTAGAGGCACTTTTTTTATTACTTTTGAAAGTTATCATACTCAACGTGTTCATCGTTATAAACAAAAACTGCGCCAATGCGGTCAGGATCATCATGCCAACCAGCAACCGGCTTACCAGCAAAAAACAATCTCTTACATTCGATTTCGGCTTCAACTGAATACTTGGTAAAAGTAGTCACGCCAGCCAAATCAGTTTCAACCGGATAACCAGTTCGCGGATCAATTAAATGGTGATACTTATGACCGTCAACTTCTAGATAACGTTCGTAAGTTCCGCTGGTAACTGCAGAACATTCCGGTACCATCACCGAAGCAATATTATTGCCACGAGACTCTTTTGGATCCTGTACTCCTACTGACCACTGACCACTAGTCCTTTTAGGTGAGTCGCCAACAAGTAAAATGTTACCACCTAGATTAATAATTCCGGCGTGAACACCATAAGCTCGCCAGTAATCTTTGATACGATCGGCAATCCAGCCTTTAGCAATACCGCCTAAATCTAATTCCATGCCCACTTTTTGCAAAAAAATGGTTTGATCAGCATCGTTTAGGTCAACTTTAAACGGATCAATCAGTGCCATTCTTTCCTTAATTTGCTCAGCAGTAGGAACGTGCGCGTTTTTAAAACCAATTGCCCATAACTTGACAACCGGGCCTATCAGAGCATTGAAGCCAAAATTTTCCCGACTTTTTTCTACCGCCAATTTAACTAAATCATAGGTACCGCTTGAAACTTGAACAGGGTGCTTACCTGCAGCATGATTAACATCCATTACTTCTGATTCATCACGATTAACTGTCAATAAGTCTTCATAATGGTCGATCAAAGTAAAGGAATCATTAATCACGCTTTTATCACGAGCACCAAAAACCTGTAAAGTGATTGCTGTACCCAAGGCATGATGCTGTCCTACTTCTTGTTCTATAGCCAAATTTTTAATCATTATTTTATCCCTAATTTTCCAAATAATTCTTTCTTATCTTCTCTTGCATTTGCTGGTCAATTCCTAACTGGTTAGCAATATAGGAATCAATTCCACCAAAATCCTCATTGATGGTAATCAGGCTGGTATCAAAATATGCATTGGCAACTGAACCCAAAATACGCATGTTAGCCCGAAACTTATCATTTTCACCGGCTTTTTTAAATCGGGCATCGCGAACTTTACGGTAATCGTTGAGCATTATATTGGAATAAAGGTAATCCTGGCGAATTGTTTCTAAATCCACACCTAAAATGTAAAGCAGTATTACTGTAACTAATCCCGTCCTGTCCTTACCTTCTGAACAATGATATAAAACTGCGCCATCAGTTGTAGCAGCAATTAAACTAACAATTTGATGAATATTATTCTGAGAAAATTGATTACTGATATGATCATGATATCTTTGACACATCATATAAAAGCCGGCATATTGATCCTTGCGGTATTGCTCAAATTCCCTGCTCATATCCAAACCCTTACCACCGGTATTATCATCAGCCGATAAGGGGAATTCATAATGAGCAACGCCCTGAATGCTTTTATCAGAATTAGCTTTGCATTCTGCCGGAGAGCGCAAATCAATAATTTTAGTCAGACCATAATTAAGTAAAAACTGTTCATCTTCTGGCGTTATTTTACTTATGTTACCAGTGCGTAGTAAGCGATGAAACTTAATCTGATGTCCGTTAAAGCCAATATAGCCACCCAAATCACGCGGATTACGAACAGATTTTACAGGTAAAATGACAGGTTCAGTCATGCCAACTTCCTTTCAAAAAAAATAACCGGATAGGATACCCCCCATCCGGTTATTTTACTCTCTGCCAGTTAATCTAGCAAAAGTTTATTTATGTGCTTGCTCAACAAACTTAAAGAAGTTGTCCATCATACCATCTAATTGCTTGATGGTTGCTTCATCAGTCAATTCACCAGTTTCTTTGTTGAATTTATCTGGAGCTTGACCAATTAAAACTTCATTGCCTGGTAAAACATTTGCACTCATATCAGGTGAAAGTAAAATTTCACGCATATCTTCTTGGGCACGACCAGTACCTTGTGAACCATATGATGCACCAGCAATAGCAACGGGCTTCATTTTCATAACGTTAGGGCCAGCGTGTGAGCCTAACCATTCAAGACTGCTCTTTAAAGCAGCAGGAATTGTATGATCATATTCTGGAGTAGTAATTACAATACCATCAGCACTCTTAACGTCTTCGATCCAAGCCTTGATAGTATCATCAGCCATTTCTGTTCTGCAGAAAGGTGTCAATTTGTCGACTTCTTTAACTTCAATATCTGCTTTATCACTATAATGCTTGGCAATAAATTGTGCTAAAAAGCGATTATATGAAAAAGGTGCATTTGTACCAACAATTGCTAATATTTTCATTCTCAGCCCTCCTATTTAGTTACTTGTGCGTACCAACTATCAACTTCATCGAAAAAGTGATCTAAGAATTTAACGGTTTCTTCATCTTTCAAGTCACCATTATCATCAAATTGAGTTGGTGCAACACCCATCATGAATTCATCACCATTGAAGACCTTAGCGCCAAAACCAGGTGCTAAAAACAGATTCTTCAAACGACTTTGTGAACGAGAAGCACCTTGTGGCATTGGTGAAGTTGAAACAATAGCAACTGGCTTACCCTTAAATGGGTGAGTTACACAAGATAACCACTCAAGCGCGCTACTTAAAGCACTGGTAACAGAGTGTTGTTGTTCAGGAGAACCGATTAATACCAAGTCGGCATCTTCAATTTCTTTACTTAAGGCTTGAACTGCTTCTGGGGCATCTTCACCTTCTTTAAACATTGGCAACCCTTTAACTGTTGTCAGCTTAAAATCATACCTGTCGGCAAAACGCTTAGAAATAAATTTAAGCAATGCCTCATTAAATGAATTTTTGGCATTTGAGCCAGATAATGCAAGGATTTTCATAAAAACCACCTTTCAGGAAACTAATTTCACTGTTAATTATAGCATATCCGTATCTTTTTAACATGTTCCTGATTTCAGATAGCTTTAATAATTTAATACTTTCGTATAGCTTATCCTGCTTACACTATGTAAGTAGTAAAAACTATTTCGGGGCTTTAATTGTATTTTTCTTCTGTCTTAAACAGAGAAACATTACTTTTTTTGCTAAGCCAGTCGTTTAAAATTGCATCATTAATTTGTGCCTTTAAAACGTTGATAATTTGTGTTTGAGAAAAAGTCGCAATTTTATTAACTATTAACGAAGCAATTCCACAAGTAGTTATCCAGTTAGCAATAATAATACTTCTGATTTTTTCTGCAGAATACTTACTATCCGGATATTGCTCTTTAAATTTCTCAGTTCCAAAATCTATTAAAGTATCAGCGATTATTTCATTGCCACACTTACCTTCAACAAACATTGCTTTAAAGAGGTTCTCTTGTTCTTGGGCAAAATCAATATACGATAAATCCATGTCAATCAATGGTTCAGCAATATAGCTTTTCTGTAAAATTTTATTCTTTAAGTTGTCTGCAATTTTACGCAAAACCTCTTGGCGTAAATCGTCCATACTATCGAATTCAAGATACAAAGGCTGAGTAGAAAAATGGCCAGCCTTAGCAATGCTGCGGGCCGTTAAGCTTTCAACTCCATCCTTAACAACCATTTTATAAGCAATATTTAAGATCTTACTTTTTCCTATTTCTTTTTTTCTAGCCATTTTGATTTTTTCCTTGATTAACTTTAAACGTATTTTTTAGACCAGCTTCTAGAACTGGTATTGCCACAGGTGAAATATATTTAAGCACACAAATGTAATGAGCAGTTAATCCTCATTATTCAAAAACTCATCATAGTAAGTTGAAACCATATCACTTAATTCTTCTTTACTTAAGCCTTGAGCTGCGCAAAATGAAAAGAAAGCAGCTGATAGTATATAGCCACGTTCAGAATCATCTGTTAGATTATCCGAAAAAGCCATATTAATGCTATGGTTCTGGTAGTCAGTTGTTAATTCAATAGATTTGTCTTCGGGAATATCGTTCATCATTGTACCTCTAGATAAAAAGCTTTATTTAGCAAAAATTTAGTATTACACTATTAAGCTATAAAACAAAAAGTCTGCCAAATAAAAACATCAAATAAAATATTTTAGTCAGTTTAACGTAGAATCCATCTCTCAATCAATTCTTCAAACAGCTTAAAAATTAATAATTTTATTTTTAATTACTTCTGTTATTTTTATTAAAAATAACATCTTTTTTACTATTATTAAGAATAGTAAATTTAAAAGTACTTTGTCAAGGACAAAGTACTTTTTTCTAACACAAAAGAATAAAGGATTTCTCTAACTTTTAATAAGCTATTTCAATTAATAACAATAATTAGAACTAGTTAAAAAAATTACAAACAAAAAATTACTACTAATGAAACAGTTTAGTTGATTTGACATTTTTTTAAAAAACATTGCTAATAGTTATTTTATTCTTGAAAATTAGCAATTAACTCTTTTGCCTGATTTTTCCATCCATCATTTCATAAATGTGATCTGCGTATTGTTCTAGCCGTGGATCATGTGTGACTAGCAAGACGGCTTTGTGATAATCTTTGGCTAATTTTTTAAACAATTGCCCTACTTCAGCCACATTCTCACTGTCAAGAGAAGCGGTAGGCTCATCGGCCAGCAAAATTTGCGGGTTAGCATAAAGAGCACGGGCAATAGCTGCGCGTTGCTGTTGCCCACCTGAAAGTTCATTAGGATACTTATTAATTAAAGAATTAATTCCCAGCTGCTTGAGTAATTCTTGCAATTTGGCAGCACTGATATTGCCCTCTTTTTTTATTTTATTAACTAATTCAAATTGCTCTTTAATTTTTAGAAACGGTACTAAATTATAAGCCTGCAATACAAAACCAAGTTGTGTTAGTCGTAAACGGTCACTTTCTCTAGTAGAAATATGCGCAATGTCCTGACCGCCAACAATAACTTTGCCCGCAGTCGGTTTTTGCAAAGAGCCGGCAATTGTTAAAAAGGTGCTTTTACCAGCTCCTGACGGGCCCATAATTAATACCACTTCACCTAGGTTTGCCTTAAAATTAATGTTTTTTAACGCAACGACTTGTGCAGCCCCTGTACCATAAACTTTTTGAACATTCTTTAATTCAATAATTGCCATGTTATTCACCTATCGCCTGTGCTGGATCTACTTTTAATATTGATCTGACTGGAATTAAGCTGCCGATAATTGCAGTTACCAATAAGCCGATTATTCCGGTCAAAATAATTTGGGGTGTAAAACTAATCGGAACAGCGGGCGGTAAAACCTTGACTGTTATCATTGTGGCTATCAATCCGATAATTAAACCTGCAAGTACTAATATCAATGCCTGACTAATAGTTGCTTTAACTAATGTACTGCTGGGAATCCCCTGTGCACGCATAACCGCATAGTTATGCAATTTCTGCATCGTTAAAATATAGAGGAAAACTGCAATTATAATTAACGAAATAACATATAAAAAACCAATCATTAATTCAAAAGTCATATTTTGGGCAGTGTACCCCGGAAGTTTTTTAATAAACTGGTCAATGGGATAGGTCTTACAGTTTTGATAATTATATTTATAATCCGGATTACGAGACACTATTGCCGAAGCACGCAAGGTTGGCATTCCCTGACGTAATTTTTTCCAAGACTGCAGCGTGCCATAAATAATTGGAGCAATATTGATTTTAGCATTTTTAACAAAGCCGACAATGCGGTACTTTTTAGTAGAACCGTTTAGCGCTAATTTATCACCTAACCGGTAACCCTTGGTTTTAAACGCCTGATCAACAGTTACTTCATAGTTCTTTTTTGCTCTTCTACCTGCAATCAGTTCCTGATCATGATAAATAAACTGCTCCCTTTTAATTCCGATGAACTGTGCTGAAATTTGTGGTCGCTTTGAGTTTTTGACTACTACCGGAATTTGTCCTACTAGAGCTTCATCTTTAGTCAATGCGTCTTTTTTTAAGTCATTTTTTGTTAAAATCGACTGACTCATACTGACATTGGCATTTTTGTTTAAAACTACTTTCTGTGCATTCCAAGATTCTAGTGCCTGTGTATTTTCGCTGGCCAACCCTGTTGCCAGTGCTGACAAAATAAATATCAAATAACTAATCAAAAAAATCATTAAAATAATTAAGCCATAACGAAGTTTTTCTCTTTTTATTTCTTTAATTGCTAAAAACATTAATTTTTTCCTTTGTTTAACAGTTCCAAACTTGCCTTCAAGCGCGTCATAATAGCTTCTTTTTGTTTCGGATTCTCGAGAACCATTCTAATAGCTGCATGACTAAGTACCATGGCACTCCAATTTTGGGGATCTAATGCGAGCAGTATTTTTGACGGAAAATGATGATCAAATGTATTCTCATTATACAAAATATGCATTTTAATTAATCCTGCATATGTACTTTCTTTTGTTTTATCTAAGAAATGAGTTACATTATCGTAATACTGCTGGGCTTGAAATTGCGGCAATATTTTCACTGGTGAATGAACAGTTTTCAGAGCTAAATCATACATATAGTGATAAGCATCATTCAAATCCGTAAAATACTTATAAAAAGCGCCACGCGCAATCCCAGTCTCCTTAACTATTCGCGCTACCTGCGCTTTTGCCAAAGGATATTGACTGAATTCTTTCAGTAATGCACTTTCAATTTTTTGCTTTTTATCTAGTGGCAAGTTAATAAAAGTTGACTTAGCCATATTCCAGTTCACCTCCTGTTTCCTCTTAGTGACACCGTGTCACTTAAAAAGAATAATTCACTTATGATTAATCGTCAATTATAATGCTCAATTAATTGCAGCCAGCAAAAAAGACCTCTTCTTGAGGCCTCTTGCTTTTTATTCTAGTGTCAAAATACGATTATAATAGTTTACCCGCGGAATGCCACTGCGATAAGAAACTTTTGCTAACGCACAATTGTCCATAGTTTCAAAGAAGTTCATATCACCTTGCGTAAAATAATGAGCAAACATCATTCTGATAAGGGTGCCATGACAAAATACCAAAACTTTTTTAGTTAAATAGTTCTTTTTCATATCAGCTAAAAAGCTGCCGCATCTTTCATCTAATGACGCAAATGATTCACCACTAGGTGCGTATTTGATGTAAGCAGCAGCGGCCTTACCCCAAGGATCAATTGCGTCAGGATATTTTTGTCCTAATTCGGAAAGAAATTTACCATCCCACTCGCCAAAATTAATTTCTGTTAGCCTCTGATCAATTTTAATTTCTTTTTGTCCCTTGGTGAAAATTTTAGCGGTAGTCAAAGATCTCTTTAAGGGACTTGAAAAGACCACGTCAAAACCAGAAGGATCAAAATTAGCAGCGGCTCTTTCAGCACTTGCACGGCCAACCTCATCCAAATCATGATCATAGACTGAGCCTTGAATTCGGCCAGTTTTATTTAAATCAGTTTGACCATGACGAACAAAAACAATTTCCATAATAACCTCACATTTCTATGTCGTAAATATATTCTTTTACTCTAAATTTTTCAGCGCCGCCTAAAATCATACTCTGTCCGAAATATGTAAGTATTGTCGGTGCTAATATTTGGTATAAAATTAAAGCCAAAATCATGAAAGTCCTGCAATTGCTGCGGCTTACTCAATTGCTTTTCCGCAATATAACGCACCATTTCTCCACGCGCCATTTTGGCATGTACACCAACTGTCTTCCACTGACCATTTTTCTTTTCTTGAAAATCAATGCTAATCATTTGTCTGTTATTTGCTACAAAGGGCGTAATATTGCGCGAATATTCTTTTGAAGCTAAATTAATTAACACTTGATCTTCATTAAAAAGATTATCAGCGATTGTTGAACCCCAAAATTGGTACAAGTTGGGCTGACTAAACCCCCAAACTTTATTTTTCATTTCTAAGCGGTAGGGCCATACACCGTCAAAAGGTCGTAAAACACCATACAGTCCCGATAATATCCGTATATTATCTTGTAAATAAGATAGAGCAGGAGCAGTAAACAGGTCAGCAGCCATGTATTGATATTGAATACCAGAATACGAAATAACGGCTGGAGTTAGATTATCCTTTTGATTTAAATTAAGTTCCTTAATTTGTTTTTGGCCTTCCTTTGTCGTGCGTTCACTTGACTGCCAGATTTTTTGCAATTCCTGATAGCTGCACTTTTTTAAAAAAGCAGCTAGTTCTTGAGCTTGGGCTAAAAACTGCGGCTGCGACTTAGCAGGAAAAGATTCGCGGTCGACTATCATCTTCATCGCTGGTGAAATAATAATTTTCATCTTTACCACCTTTTGGGTTAAACTTATTACTGATATTTACTAGAGGAGAAAAATTAATGAATCCTGATTTTGCCATCGTATTAAATTTTAAACTAAAAAATGCTAAAGGTGTAGACGCTGATTTTTTAGTAAAAACTGCACGCAATATTGGTGCTCGCGCCGTTGCTACGGATGCATTTAAAACTGACTTTGAGAAAGCCTGCAAAAAGTATACTATTGCTTTAGTCACTACTGAGCCCATTCAAGCTAACTATGAATTATCTGCCACCAATGCAGTAGAGCAACTAGTTTCGCAGCGCAAAGCAGGACAACAAGTAATAATTGCTGTTCCCGTCACAGATGACGGCAATTTACTGGCAGAAACTAAAGCACTGCTTACGCAAATCAATAACTGGATGCATCTGTTTGGTCATGCCTTCAATGAAGGCGAGCCGTGTCATCTTACTATCAGCAATGTTAATGAAGATAATGGCTTTGTGTTGCAAAATAGACACATGCACTTTCAGAAGTATATCTTCATCAAGGCCCCCTTGCCTGAAATAATAAAAATTCACGGCTTGACCACTGAACCCAACCGCGTTGAAATGATCGCCCAGAGAACTGAACTTGATTTCACTTTTGCTGATAATGAATTGACTATCAACTTAGAAAATGCACCTAAAAGTGATTTTACCTGGCAAGTGATCAGGATTCAAGGGCATCGGCCAGAAGATGATATTAAAGAAACAAAATATTAGCAAGCGGTAAAAACCTAACTTAAAAACTGATAAATCTTTATTTTAAAATGCTAGCTGAATTTTTCTTCAAGTAGCATATTTTATAAGATTTATCAGTTTTTTAAATGAATTAGTTTTTAATATTTATCTTTGACCATAATAAGCATTAGGACCATGTTTACGATAATAATGTTTGTCAAGTAAGTACTGTGGCAGTTCAGAACTTTGATGAGTTAGTTCCAAAGTATGGAAATCTTCTTCAGCCACTACTTCCAATACTTTAGCATTATAAACGGCTTTTGCAGGTGTTTCTCCCCATGTAAAAGGACCGTGCTGACTAACTAGTGCAGCGGGAGTTGCTTCATAATCTAAATTACGCTCCTTAAAGGTACGGACAATCGTTTTACCAGTATTACCTTCATAATCTTCTTCTATTTCTTCTTTCGTCAAAGCATCTGCAGCCGGTACATCAGTATAAAAAGTATCTGCATGAGTAGTATTCAAAGCAGGAATATCCATTTTGGCTGCCGCAAAGGAAACTGCCCATGGTGAATGGGTATGAACAATTCCGCCAATTTTAGGAAAATGATTATACAGATATGTATGAGTTGGAGTATCAGAAGATGGATTCTTATCACCTTCAACAACCTCTCCTTTTAAATTAATAACTACCATGTCTTCTGGCTGTAATTCTTCATAAGGAACACCAGAAGGCTTAATAACAAATAGTCCTTTTTTTCTGTCTATTCCTGAAACATTTCCCCAAGTGAAAGTGACTAGATTCAACTTAGGTAATGACATATTTGCTTGGTAAACTTCCTTTTTCAATTTTTCCAGCATTCTTTTTCTCCTTTAATTAACCTTCTCTTGAGTTATTCCCACGCACTTAAAAATATCGTCAAAAAATGCCTTCGCACTTTTCACTTCGTCAAGCGCGTTTTTATCACCATTATCTCCAGACCACATTTCAATGGTAAAACTGCCATTATAGTCTAATCTCACTAGCGTTCGAAGCAGGCCTTTAAAGTCAACACATCCCTCACCAAAAGGCACATTCTTAAATTGCCCTTTAAAAGCTGAAGTAACCATTTTACTGTCCTTTAGGTGAATTGCACAGATAGTATCAATGTATTTTTCAAGTTGTACCGGCACATCATTTTCCGGCCAGGCACTCAAGTTTCCCAAATCGGGATAAGCTTGGAGCCAAGGGCTCTTGGCTAAGTCGTGATAATGTGCAATTTTAGGTAAGCTATTTATAAAGGGATCATCCATTGTTTCAATTGACAACATAATATTTTTCTTAGCTGCCATATGAACACACTTGATCAAATTCTCAACATAATATTCCCGAGACATTGCAGACTTTTTTTCATAATAAACATCGTAACCAGCCATTTGAATGTTATGTATACCCAAATCTACACAAAGATCTATCGCCTTCTGCATCATTGATAAAGATTTTTCTCTAATCGCTGGGTCAGCTGATCCCAAAGGAAAACGTCTATGACCAGAAAGCATTAAATTATTAATGCGTGTGTTTGTCTCCCACATCAAATTACGAATCTCATTTCTTTGTTCACGTGTCCAGTCTAGTCTTGCCAGTCTCTTGTCACTCTCATCAACTGAAAATTCTAAAAAATTAAAACCCAAATCATGTGTTAATTCAAAAGTTTCACACCACGACAAGTTTTGAGGCAAAGCTTTTTCATAAATTCCTAAAGCATTAACTGTCATTTTTTCTCCTCATAATTAATAAAAAAAGGAAAAATGAACAATCGCTCATTTATCCCTTTTTAACATATAATTAACCCCAGATTTTGTTGATCTCATCCTTAAATTGTTTAGCAACAGCATGAGGATCGTCAGCTTCTCTAATTGCACGACCAGCAATGAACGTATAAACTGGAACTCCTTTAAATAGTTTCAGGATTTCGGGATGAACGCCACCAGTTACTGAAACTTTAAAGCCCATAGCAATCAAATCTTTGACGTTTTCAACATCCTGCTCTGACCATTTTTGACCTGCAAATTTAGCATCTCTACTTTGATGATAAACTACCTGGTGAATACCATGATCAAGCCATTCCTGCATTCTATCTTTATTGTCCCAACCTTCATAGAGTTCAACTTGAACTTCAATTTCTTTTTGGGCATTGCTCATAGTAGGTACGGTCGCCGCATTAATGCATGTCATCCAGTCTGCACCGGCTTCCTTGCATGATTGACCACATTTGGTCCCAGCGTCAGCACATTTAGCATCGGCTAACAAGATTTTATCTGGTGCCATTGCACGCAAGTTTCTGACAGCACTTAGTCCATCACGGTAAATAAGAATAGTTCCTGCTTCAACAACATCAATTACATCTTCTACTTTGCGTAAAACTTCTATTGCCTGAGCTGTGTTGTCACTATCTAAAGCAACCTGTAATTTTGGTAAATCCATTTTTATCTCCTATTACTTCTTAAACTTTGTGGGAATGTCAGAGGCATTTACTTTGTCTTCAACCTCTTTGGCCGAAATAACATTTTTTATACCAATCACTTCGCCACCACGTTTTTTAACTTCGTCAAACATATTAATAAACGGAACTGAGGTAAATACGACATCGTAATTGCGAGCAATACCTTTAGCCTCCGAAATGGAAGTATGATCAGCTTGTGTTATTTGATAGCCCATTTTCTCTAACGTCTTTTTAACGGTCCGCAGTAACATTAAGCTTGTTCCTGAACCATTAGCACAGGCAGTCAAAATCTTCATATTAAGTCTTCCTTTCTCTAATTATTCTTCTTTATTATTTAATTTCTTCCATGCTGGGTAATCTTCAGTGATCATAAAGTATCCTTCCGGATCAGCACGGTATTGTAATTGGGGAATTGCCAAAAGCAAAATAATGATAAGTGCAACACCGATATAGCCAAGGTATTTCATAACTACTGTAAAGAATGGCCAAACAGTAGCCCAATCAAACATTCCTAAGTAGCCACCGTATCTTGCCATACCTACCCAGGTAGCGATTAAAGCCGAACCGGCAACTTGAATTAAACCTGAGATGAAAGGCATAATCATCGCACACTTATATCCTCCACGGTCATTTGAATATAGACCTATTGCGGCATTGTCAAAGAATAATGGAATAAATCCTGCTATAACTAGTGTCGGTGAATGGAAAACTAGCAATAAAATAATCATCGTAAATTGACCAAGCGCACCAAACATAAATCCAATTGTCTGAGCATTTTGTGAGCCAAAACCCAGTGTGGCAGCAACATCAATACCAGGTACCGCACCTGGAAGCCAGCGATCTGAAATTCCTGTAAATGATTCGGTTAATTCATTAACGAAAGTCCTGACACCTAGTTGTAAAATTGCTAAGTAAACTGAAAATTGTAGAGAAGTTTGCAAAATGTAAAAGATAAAACTTTGCCCTTTTTGCATAAAATGAGCCTTAGTTAAATAGTCAGGACCGAGCACAACCAAAATTGCACCGATGAAAATCAGCATCAAAATTGAAGTCGATACCATGTTATCGTTAAAGATTGACATAAAACTTGGCAGTTTAATATCTTCCAGTCGCTTATTTTTGCCCTTACTCTTTTTAACTGAATGCTTCTCAATCATTTCAGAAAGTTTAGCAAAAAAGTAAATACCAAACATTTGCTGGTGGGCAACGGCAAAGCCGGCACCATCTGTCAGTTCCTGGGTAATTCCTACAGTCAGGTTAGAACCAACTGCCCAGTACAATCCCAAAATCAAACTCATGATTGCTAAAATTGAGAAACGATTTAATTTAGGAAAACAGAATAATATCAGCCAAAAAGCGGTTGCCGCTTGTTGTACTTGAACATTACCAGTTGTAAAAACTGCACGTAATTTAGTGTATTTAGAGAATCTTACTAACAAGATATTGATAATATATGCGAATAATAACAAAAGCATTGTATCTGCAAACGAACGGCCAAAGCGTTGCATTATTCCCGCATTAACAGCATTTTGTCCAAAATAAGGATCAATAATCATAGCACTCAAATGAAAACGATCCTTTAATCCTACTAAAATCGGCCTAAAGGTATTAACCAAACCACCGGAACCGGCAGCTAATATAAAATAACCAACTGTGGCTTTTAAAAATCCTGATAAAACTTCATACCACTTTTTCCGTTCCAAAATATAACCAATAAGAACGATAAAACCAATCATAAAAGCTGGTTGATTTAAAACATTAGTGGCAAAGTAACTCCAAACAGCTAACAAAGCATTTAAAATATTTTGCATTTTTCTTACCTGCTTTTTTCTTTACTCATATCATGTTTTTGCATGACTTCTTGATAATCTCGTAAACTTTTTACTTTACGGAGGTCTTCAATCATGCCATCTTCCATCAGTAAGTTAGACAAATTGGCTATATTTTTCATATGAGTTGGATTGTCTTTAGCTGCCAGCATAAAAAATAATTGTGCGTCTTTTTCTGGATCTTTCTGGTCGAAGGAAACTGCTTCTGGAAATATCGTCAGACCAATCCCAGTCCCTAAAACCCCCGAACTGTCAGCTTGTGAATGTGGCATTGCCACTCCGGGAACAATTACAATATATGGTCCATATTGCTTAACGTCCGCAATTACCTGATCAATATACTTATCCGTAACAAGATTATTTTCTTTCATTATTTCACCGGATATCCTAATGGCTTCCTGCCAATCCTTTGGGTGTTTGTGACTGATATTAATCAAGTGATTTTCTAAAAAATAACTGAGCATGATTTCCTCCCGCCAAACTTTCAATTAAAAATCAAATTATAATAATTCTGGGAATGGTAAATCAGGGTCATTCTTAAACGCATCGTGGAATCCACGATCATACATATATTCAAATTTATCTTTATCTTGTGGGTAATTAAATTCACCACCAACTTGCCAAATATATGGCTTAAATTGATATTGTAGACGATGCTTCTTTCTGTTCCACAGAGCTAAGATATCTTTGGGGTCACTATAAAAATTAGTCCAGATGTCATAATGCATTGGGATAATTACTTTAGTATTCAAAGCTTCTGCCATACGCAAAACTTGAGAATCATCTAGTTTATCTGTTATTCCGCGCGGATTTTCACCATATGCACAAAGTGCCACATCTACCTCATTTTCGTTACCATGTTTCACAAAAGTGTTAGAATAATGTGAATCGCCTGAATGGTAGAGGTTACCGCCTGAAGTTTTAACCAAATAATTAACGGCCACTTTAGCCATTTCTATCGGTTTAGTACCAGCTAATTTAACGTTAGGGTCATCTTCAGTAACAAGTTCTGTACGATCGAAGGCTTCCAAAGCCTTAATTGTTACTGAACCAACTTTAACTTCATCGCCAGGTTTAACAACTGTAATCTTTTCAGCAGGTACACCCCATTCTTCCCATTCATCAGCTACACCTTGTGGACCGATAAATTTAGCATTAGGGCAGAACTTATTAACACAAGCGGCTGTGTAAATATCCAAGTGATCATGATGAGTATGTGTAACACATAATGCATCTAAGTCTCTGATGGCAAATGGGTCAATTACGTAAGGTTTGTTACGTAGATTAGGTTGTAGGGCCTCTCCACCTGTCATTCTCATCATTTGGTGACCTTGGCGCATCTTGCCATCACCGTGGGTATGCTTTCCTGTACCGTTCCACATGTCAATGGCAATATTTGTTCCCTCATGAGTTTTGAGCCATGTACCCATGCAGCCAAGCCACCAAATTGCAAATGACTTTTCAGGTACTTGCTTCGCGGCAATCTGTTCATTCAAGAACGTGCCCCATTCTGGAAAATTATTTTCCGCGAAAACTGCCGGTGTGACTTCATTAATGTTTGTTGGTTTTGTCATCTTTTCCTCCTAAAACTCTTTTACTTTTGATCTCAAAGTAAATTATATTGTACTATGTTATCGCTTTCAACCATATTTTATGATAATAAATTATTTAAATGATATTTTTTCAAAAAATAAATAAAATTAGTGATAATTATCGTTTTTTATGTTATTTTTTATAATAAAAAATTGAACTTAACATTATACGGTGAATTAAAAATGAAGAATTCATATCAAGAAATCAAAAACAGACGTCAAAAAATTATTAATTTACTTAACCACCAAAAAAAAATCAGCTTAGATGAACTGAGTCAAAAGCTGAATGTTTCAATCATGACAGTCCGCAGAGATTGTAGTAATCTGGCCAACCAAGGTAAGATATTACAAGAAAAAGGCGTCATTTCTTTGATTAGGCCTGAAGAAGTTCCCTTTACTGATTCCGTTAGTTATATCAAACAAAGATTGGGTGAAGAAGCAGCCACTCATGTTGAAAAGCATAATTGGGTTTTCATCAATTCAAGCACTACTGCTTTTGAAGCAATTCCTTATTTGTTAAAAAAAGATATCAATATTTTGACCAATAATGGCTATGCCGGAAATTTAGACATGCGTGCCAGTAACAGCCAAATCATTTTAAGCGGTGGTAATGTCACTCGCAAAATGATTATGAGCGGTGATCTCGCTGTTGAACCTTTTTTAAAAATTTTCGCTGATTGGGCAATAATTGGTTGTGCAGGCTTAAGCCTTGAACGTGGCATCTCAACACCATTTATGGAAGAAGCCAAAGTGAACAAGGCAATTATTAGACAATCCCGTAAACTAATTGTCGTTGCTGATTACAGTAAATTTAACCAATTTTCTAATTTTACAATTGGCCAGGCCAGTGATATTGACTTATTAATTACCGATTCATTCACTCCTAGAGACACAGTTGAAAGTTTCATGAAAGCTGGAGTTCAAGTTGTTCAGATACAGTTATAAGTATAAAATTTGATATAAGTATTTAGTATCTTTATTTTTATATAAAAAATAAAAAGGCTAATAAATTAACGCGTCATTAACGTAATTTATTAGTCTTTTACTATTTATTAGAACTTTTACTTATTTTTTAAATAGTTAATTTTCTTTTCGTAATCAGAAATTATCAGTTTAACGTTCTGCTTACCACGGTGCCTACCATAAGCAACAATAGCCGCGCAAAGCACACCAATTACTAGTAAAATCAGACCTACAATAAACAGCCAAGTGATTTTGCCATAGAAATAATAGCATAAGACCAAGCCGATTGCGGCAATTGCCAATAAAGTCTGCAGCCAATACTGTAAATTTTGCAGCATCTTTTTTTGATAATTAACTTCGTTTTGATAACCAGCCGTTATTTTCTTAAGGTCCATTATTACACCGCTTTTACTTTTAGTACTTAAGTCCTGGATTGAATACGCCGAGGACAACACCGACAAAAGCTACACCAATCAGAATGATCATTGTCCAGATAGCAGAAACATGCTTTTTGGACATTAACCACCAGCAGAAAAGAGTAACGATTACTGTTAAGATACCAGGGAAAATACCATCTAACTGCTTTTGCAAATCAAGGAAAACGTGTCCGGTATTATCTCTCAGTTGTAAGGAAGTAGTGACGTTAACCCAGGTAGCCAGAACTCCACCAACAACCATACCACCAACAATAGAGATCGCACGTCTAACGGCTTTACCTTGCTTACCTACTAAAAAACCGACAGCTTTATCTCCCAGTTTGTAACCACGAAAGTATAGGAAGCGTTGACCAAAGTATGCAATGAGATCCCAAACAATGATGTAAAAAATAGCACCAACTGGTGAACCGTTTCTTGACATACCCAAAGCGATACCAAGTAAAATCGGAATCAAAGTACCGTCAATTAGTGAGTCACCAATACCAGCTATTGGTCCCATCAAACCGGCACGCATGTCATTAATAGTTTGACCATCAATATTTTCACCGTTTGCACGTGCTTCTTCAAGACTGGCAGTAGCACCGATGATAACCGAACCTAACATTGGGTTGGTGTTGAAGAATGCTGTATATGCCTTAATATTATTAGTCTGTGTTTCATTATCATTAGGATATAATTCCTTGATAATCGGCAACATCGAACATAAATAGCCAAACGTCTGCATGTGCTCTTGTGAAAAACAGGTTAATGCACCCCAAAACCAGATATTAAAAGACTTACTCAGGGTCTTACGGCTAATTCTCTTTTTTTCTGCATCCATTTTTAGATGTCCTCCTCTTCTTCATCGTCACCAACGGCATCTTCATTTGATGAGGCGTAACTAGTACTTGTATTTCCTGAGCCCTTAGCCATTTCAATTTCATACATAATTACAGCAAATAATAATGAAATAACTGTCACAGCAACAAGGTTTAAGTGTAATGAAGCTGCTAAAGTAAAACCAACTAAAAATGGAATGAAATCAGTCGCTTTATTAATAATTTGGCGCAGCAAGATAGCAATACCAACACATGGCAGCATCGCACCAACAGTAAACAAAGTTTTCATTGGAATGCCATCCATTGGTAAAGCTGTTCTCAAAGCTGTTACAGCTTCTGCACCAAAATGTGTCATTAAAAGAGTAGGCAGGAACGAAAATACCAAATGAGATAACCAAGGCCAGCCAAAATCAACTCCGTAGAGGCGATTTAACTTACCGTTTTCAATATCTTTCCAGCCAAATGCCTGCCAAATCAGGTTCATAAATGCTACTGCATAAAATAGGACTGATCCGACTGTACCTACCAGAGTTGCAAGAGACTTTGCCATGTTTGCAGCTGCTGAACCCATTGGATTAAGTCCACGTGATGAAATAGCAACCATAGCCAGAGGAATACCAATATATGAAATTGCCCGCACATCAGCAGCAACCGTACCACCGGGTGTAACTAATGCGATGTAAACTAACTGGGTAGCAACTCCACAAGCAATTCCCAAAGGAAGATTGCCTAAAACAATACCACAGACCAATCCACCAACTAATGGTCGTCCAATAGTATAATTACCGACTGCTTGACCAGCCATACAGGAGTTTGAACATAAACACGCAAATACTCCCAAAATGGCGGCTTGTAACCAACTTATAGTCATTTTTTCTCCTTCTTCTTATTAAAATTATTAAGGTTAGATACTCGTTTGAGTAAATTTATCTCAATAACCGAATTTTCCTTTGAATTTATCCCAGTAGCCTAATTGCTTATCTGGTAACAGAGCAAAGTGAACCTTATATCCTTTTTGGCTAATTGCCTCAAAAGCATCACCTTCTTCTTGTGTAAAAGACTGATTACTGCCTAATTTAATTGCTCCCGGACGGTCATTACCTGGACCCACAACCAGCTCTTTTTGGTCACTTGGGACAAAATCAAGATCGACCAAAATGTGCTTCATATCTTGTGGATTCTTGGTAATCAAAAAGTACCGCGTTTTGGAATTCAATACTTTATCCTTAACATCATTAAAATGATTCATTGTCCATATAAAAGTTTTCTTACCCTGATCTTCACCCGCAGATTTATATGCGGATTTTAAGATAGGATTGGTAGCTGCCTTGTCATTTACAGCTATAATCCCGTCACAAGGACGTTCTTTTGCCCAGCGCGTAGTAATTAAACCATGAATTATCCGGTCATCGACTCTAATCAATGAAACAGTCATTGTTTTTCCTCCTAGATTTAAATATCATCTTCGCTATCAACTGAATTTTGGGGAATTTCATATTGCTTTATTGCTTTTTCACCTTCACTTATAGCCGCTTTTATCAACTCTTCTTTGGACATATTTTCAAGTGAAATTAAAGCGGCAAGTGTCATTGAGAAGTTCATTCCTCCTATTACCACAGAATTTTCCAAATAACCTTGCTCAGAAAATACATTTAAAAAAGTAGTTAACGGACTGCCACCTATGATATCGGCAATAATGACGAATTCATCTTCTTTTTTGAACTCTTCTTTTTGCAAAAAGGCAGTAACTTTCTTAGTAAAGTCTTCTGCAGAATCACCATTATGAAGACCTAATGCAAAGCAATGCTTAATAGCATCTCCAGCAAACATCTCCAATGAAGTTTTTACTCCCTCAGCGAATTCCCCATGAGAAACTAAAATTAAATATTTCAATGCCTCATTCCTCTCTTTCCTAACATATGTTAAAAGTAGCACAAGCACTGTTTATGCTAACAGTGCTAAATGTCATTAAATAGAGTGTGACAATTGTCACTATTTAAAAGCGCTTTCCTAAATATAGTTGAATGAAACAGTCTTTTCAGCAATAATTACTATTAAGTAATAAATTTTCAATATAATGAGATGATGACATGAATTTATCCAAGCAAAAAAAGCAGCATAGTTCAAAATTCCACCACAAAACAAGAATCCTGCTCTTGAGTGAATTGGTTTTTGCTGCTTTTTTTATATCAATAGTGTATGTAACATTTATTGCATATCCCAGTCAGAATGATCAGGTAAAAATTGGTTCTACTTATATGACTATGAATAATAGCTTTTTCCCCGTTTTAAATGAACAAATCGCTAATTACGTTGAAGACCACCATGACCGCCTATATAATAGGGACCCAGCACTAATTGTGAATAAACAGGTTGAAGAGCTTCATGCATTTATCCGTCAAGGTGTTGATGCCATTATTATAAATCCGGTTGATGGCAACAGTATGAAAATTCAAAATGCACTTCGTTTAGCAAAGAAAAGGGGAATTAAAATTATTGTAGTCGACTCACAGATGAAATCAGCTCGTTATGCCGACTGTACCATTCTTTCAGATAATTATCGTGCTGGTCAACTATGTGCTCAGCATCTGTTAAGACATAAAAAATCCGCACAAATTTTGCTTTTGGAACACTATTCAGCTTATTCAGCAAATAATCGCATAAAAGGATTTACTGATACAATTAAAAACTCTTCCCAACCCCAAAATTTTCATATTGTTGACAAAATTAACACTTATGGTCAATCGGAAATAACTTTTCCATTAGTAGAACGAGCGCTTAAGAAAGGTCCTAAATTTAACACAATTATGGCTTTAAATGATCAGGCGGCTGTTGGCGCCTTAGCTGCAATTGATGAAGTAAAATTGAAACGGCAAATAGATGTATATAGCGTAGATGGTTCAGAAAACATGAAAAAGCTTTTAGGCGTTAATCACAATGCTATTGCCACTTCGGCTCAAACACCTTTGAATATGGGTAAAACTGCCGTCAAAATTGCTTATAAACTAATCGCTGGTAAAAAAGTCCCGAAAAAAATAATTTTGCCAGTTTATTTAATTACAAACAAAAATATTAATCACTATAACGTGCTAGGGTGGCAATGATGCCTAAGTTTAAAGTCTTGATATTTTTACGCAGAACTATGTTATGGCTTAATTTCTTTGCCATCTTATTTAATGCTACATTATTTATTTACGCTACAAATTATGTCATTAAAACTTCACAGTCTTACCAGTTTTTGGAGTCGTTACATCATATTCCAGACTCACCTCAAACTATTTTTTGGGAAAGTATCGTTAGTTTTTCTGTTTTAGCAATTATCATGTCTTTTCATCATTATTATTACGCCTTTAAGCAGGATACAAAATTAAATAACATTATCATTTTCGTAGAATTTATTGTGGCAATTTTCGTTTTCTTATCTCTGCGACTAACATATAATGGTATCTTTTTATTGATTTTTGTAGATTTTATTATTAGTAACCGTAATCAATATGACTTTCGTGACTATTTAGTCTGGGTAGTGGTAGTGGTATTTTTACTTTTTTTACTTGTAATCACAGACTATTCAATTCTTAGCCATTTTATAACCTTACCAGATTTAACAATTTACTTAAATTTCTTACCCATTAATATCGGGCCAAAATTATTAGTTTGGAAAAACTTTATTACCATTTTTAATTTAACCCTATTCATTTTAATTTTAATTTATTTTGCTATTTACCAGTTAAACCAAGAAAATGATATTCAAAATAAATTGGCTTTAGCTTCCAAAGCCAACTATGAATTAAAAAATTACGCTGCTTTGTCAGAATATATCGCGAAAGATCGTGAAAGAAAACGCATTGCACGTGATATACATGATTCTGTGGGCCACGCACTCACAGGTATCGCTGCTGGAATTGATGCTACTTTAGTTTTAATTGATATTAATAAAGAAGAAGCCAAAAAGCAGTTAGAGAAAATTCAAATTGCTGTTAAACAAGGAATTAAAGATGTGCGTAAAGCACTAAATCGTATTCGTCCGGGAGCATTAAATCGTTACACCTTGCAGGAGTCTTTAAAAAAAATGCTGAAAGAGTATTCAGACATTTCTCGTATTAAAATCGACTTTTCTTATCATTGGGGATCTGCAGACTTTGAAAAGACGACTGAGGACGTGGTTTTTCGCATTATTGAAGAATCAATTACTAATTCACTCAGACACGGGCATGCAAGTCAAGTTTCTATTGTATGTACTGTGCCCAATAAAAATACTTATCAAATGGTAATCAAAGACAACGGCACAGGAGCCAAAAAGATTGTACCAGGCTATGGTATTACACAAATGAAAGAAAGAGTGGCAATTATCAATGGCAAAATCAGTTTTGACGGACATGATGGCTTTAAAATAGTAGTTGATATTCCAGCAGAGGGTGATACATATGATTAAAATTATGATAGCCGACGACCAGCAATTAATAAGAGATTCTTTAAAGATTATTCTTGAAGCTAATAAGGACTTTTCTGTTACAGATACTGTTGCAAATGGACAAGAAGTATTAGAAAGCATTAAAAAGAAAAAACCCGATATTATTTTAATGGATGTGCGGATGCCAGTCATGGATGGTACTGTTTGCACAAAATATGTTAAAGAAAAATATCCTAGTATTAAGGTAATCATCTTAACCACTTTTGATGATGATGACTTTATTTTTAGCGCTTTAAAATATGGTGCTTCAGGCTATTTATTAAAAGGTGCATCAACAAAGGAGCTCTATAATGCGATCAAAACAGTATATCAAGGTGGCGCAATGATAAACCCTGATATTACCGAGAAAGTTTTTCGACTTTTTTCTAAAATGGCACAAGCTAATTACGCCATCCAAGTTAACGATAAAGACACACAGAATTTTTCTCAACATGAATGGTTAGTAATTCAACAAGTTGGTTTTGGACTTTCTAATAAAGAGATTGCAGCCAAATTGTTTTTATCAGAAGGAACGGTTCGTAACTATATTTCAAAAATTTTAGATAAATTACAATTAAGAGACCGCACACAGTTGGCAATCTGGGCTGTTCAAACTGGAGTTACAAGCGAAAATATTAAGGACGATAATGAAACACAGAAATAAAATTATCACATTTATTTGTTTAATTATTTTAATTGCTTCAGGAGCCTTCTATTGGCACCATCATCTGCAGGAAAACGAAAAGACCCTTACAATCGGACTTTATACCAGTAGCAGTTGGAATGTACCCAATGGACACCAATATAAAGTAATCGATTATGCAATTCGTAAATTTAAAAAAGAACATCCTGAAATCAAAATCAAATATGAAAGTGGCATTCAACAGGATGATTACCGTAACTGGTTAAGTGAAAAAATCATTGAGAATAAAACTCCAGATCTCATTATCGTTCCTAACAGAGATTTTAATGCTTTGGCCAATGAGGGTACATTTAAAGATTTATCTTCCTTTATGTCACAAGATAATATTAAGCCCTCAACGTTTTATGCTAGTGCACTTAAGGCAGGACAATATGGCAATCAGCAACTTGCATTGCCTTATGAAGCTAATCCAACTTTAATGGTAATGAATAAGACATTGCTGGAAAAATTTAAAATGAGTACACCTAGTTATAATTGGACACCACAGAAGTTTTATAAACTATGTCGTAAAATTACTTATTCAAACACTAAAAAGAAATATTATGGTGTAACTATGAATTATAATTGGCAAGATGCTCAATACGCCTATGGAGCAAAATTATTTAATACAAATGATGGTAAAGTTGAGCTAACATCTGATCGTTCCAGACGCGCTTTTACGCTAATTGAAAATATTGTTAATGACCAGTCTACTTTTAATGTTACTTCGCAATTGTTCGATAAAGGTCGTGTAGCTTTTATGCCATTGGGGCTTGCCCAGTATCGTACTTATACTTCTTATCCTTTCCATATTACCCGGAATAATAAGTTTTTATGGGAATGCACCAAAATGCCTAGTATCAAAGGAATTAAAGCAACGCCAATTGAGACCACAATGTTTGCTATTTCGAGTAAAGCTAAAAATACAAAAGGAGCTTGGGAATTTATGAAATTACTCTGCACTAATAAAACCGTGCAAAAAGAAGTAATGAAGACTAATATGGGATGCTCTGTTTTACCTGCTGTTGTAAACAATAGAAAAACTCAAAAAATTCTAGACGAGAAAGTAATTAACTTTCATAACCTAACCATTAAAAAGCTCGACTTAATAATGAAAGATGGCACAATCCTACCAAAATTTAAAGATTACAATGACAAGTCTGAAAAATTAGATTACAAAATACAAAATGCATTAAAAGCTGGTAATTTAGAGACTCAGTTGTTTAACATTCAATTACAAGTCAATCAAAGTGAAACAAATTAATTATTATAAAAAAATACACCTTTAAGATTTAAAAGTGCATTTTAACCTCCCTATCTTTGTTTTTCCAGTCCTTTTTCTTATTTAAATATTCTAATACTTGCTCAATATTTTCTTTTTTTATCCTCTGGCATATTCTGATTATTTAGAATTTCAATTGCATGCTGCACTAATGAATAAATTTGTTTATCATCATTACTGTCAATAATGAGATAACTTATTTTAAAGCATGATTCCAAGTTTGAAGTATCTTTCTCTTCTAAAGCCTTTTTAATTAAAAACTTAAAAATAGCCTTCATATTACGAGTCTTTTTACGTTTTTCCTGCTTTTTGTCATAAATCGGCAAAAATAGTGCAATACAAACAGCTGCAATTTCGGCAAATGCTGTCACCCATTCTGACAAAGGTCCTATACTAATAGTCTCGCCTCCATAATTATTATACAAGTATTGGTTAAAAGAAAAACGAGATTTTTTAACCGAATAAATACTTATAACAGCAAATATAATGCGTATTGTATTCATTTATATAAAAAATTACACATTTTATTTCTATATGAGGTATGATTATATTAAACAGCTAATTGTGTTATTGAGGAGGTAAGATATGCAGTATAAAAGATTTTTTTGTAAAAAATGGTGGTTTTGCTTTGCAATTATTTTTATAACTTTTTTTACTAATTTTGTTTCTGGTAACACAGGTATGCAAGATGCACAACAAACTGTTATTGCCAAATCTACCAAAGTAGTAAAAAGTAATGCGAAAAAAGTAGTTACTGAAAAAGTAACTGTTAAAAGAAGAAGAGCTACTCGCAAAAGAAAGTCAGTTGCAAAAAGAAAGCAAAAAAAGCGGAAAGGTGTCACCAAACGTAATATACGCAAAGTCTATATAGCTCCTAATTCAGGAAGAAGATACCATTTTAATCCAAGTTGTCGTGGTTTGCGCAGAGCGCATGGAAACATAACCAAGATATCATTAAAAAAGGCTATTAATCAAGGTTATACCTTATGTAAATGGGAAGATTAGGGAGAAGATTAAATAATGATCAAAATCGGTTTTAGAAAGCCTAGTTTAAGAAGGTCTATCTCTGCCAGAACAAAAGGAAGAGCAAAGAGGGCTATAAAAAGAGCTATTATTCCCAACTATGGTAAACGTGGAATGGGTTGGGCCCATCCAAAAAGAAAGATATATAATACAATTTATCATAAGACTACCTTTGATACTCGTAAATTATTTATTCATGACAGTTCTAGAAAAAGCAAATAAATATTTAAAACTATTTCTAAGCAATTTAAAGTTAATTATTAAAATTAGAAAGATATGACTACAATTAAAAGCAATACAAGAATTAATAAGAAGTTGGCTATTGACCATATTAAAAAGCATTGAGCAACAACACTCAATGCTTTTTTGTTGGTCAGAAAAAATTTAACCACCAAGACTTTTTATTTTCTATTCCTTAAGACTCACTATTATTTCAGTTTAACTCCGTATATCTGGCCAAATGCAATCCTTTGTCTGCAATTTCCTGTGCTACCTTCGGATCACATAAAAAGTCCACTTCTTGAGTACGCGGAATAGTTAGACTGGATTGCTGAATGATACTCTGGTCTAAATATCCTGGATGACAAACCATCATTGGTACATTATCAGACGAATTAGCTAAAGCAAATTCAATAGTATGAGCGAAAGTACGATATGGATCATAATTTGGTTTCATACTGTCCATAAAAGTTGTAATTGTCGTATTCTTTTTAAACTTAACAGGATTTAAGTCTAAATCGAATGGTAACAATGGTAAATTATGTCTTTCAGCAACTACTTCAAGACCCTTTAACAAGTTTGCACTGTAAACAGCGTGTGCTTCAAAATAATCAGGCTTTTTGCCAACAATTTTTAAAAAATATTGGTATTGTGCTTCAATTTCAACAATCACTTCATCCAGATCAACCACATCGTGGTCTGTAGTTCGATAGACCTTAGATGGCTTAAATGAGCCATCAGATGTTACTAAACTTGGTATTTTTTCTGGATCAGTCAATGGCTTACCTGCACAAATCACTGTATGCATCCCAATATCAAGATCAAATCCTTGCAATAGGTCCAACCCATGAAGTGTGTCTTTCATATTGACCATTACACCAACATTATTGATCAGACCATGTTTGACACTTTCATAAATTCCGTAATTAACTCCCTTGGAATAACCAAGATCATCTGCGCGAATAATTATATTTTTCATATTTTCCTCCTATTTATTTTTGGGTTCAACGCCAATAACATAGGTAGCAATTGCTGCAACTATTAAAGCAATTGCTGCACTTGCAATACCATTGATTAGATTAGCCGTAGATCCGCCTACATAAGCAGTTAATGACATGAAATTAGCTACCGGCACAATTACATAGCCAGAGACATGCATTATGGCAGCGTATATACCACCGGCAAATCCACCGATCATCATGCCAATGAATGGTCTACGATATTTAATTGCTAATCCGTATAAGCCAGGTTCAGTGACACCACCAATAAAATTGGCAATAAAGTAACTAAATGCAAGTGATTTTTCTTTTTTATCTTTTAAACGTAGTGCTGCACCTAAACTCATACCAGCTACCGCAAAACTGGCAGCTAGAGAACCGAGAATAATGAAGTTGTCATGACCTGTCTGTGCTACAATTGTAATCATTGCACTGATCATCACTAAATGCATCCCTGTGATCACTAAAAGCTCCCACAAAGCGCCTATTAATCCTACGCCAATAATAGCGGCAATACCACCCAGTTGACCAAAGGAAATAATTCCCTTAGAAACATATTCACCTACAAATCCTCCAAGTGGTCCAAGTACGCAAAGAGCAAGTGGCAGCATAATAGCAATTGTTAATGTAGGTGCAAGTATAGTCCGCAATGATGCAGTAATATGCTTATTAAAGAAACGCTCGATATATGACATTATCCAAACTGACAGTAAGATTGGTAAAACCGAACTGGCATAATTAGTCAAATGCATAGGAATACCATATACGGTAAACGGCTTTCCCGCTGCAACAATTTTTACCAATCCTGGATCAAGCATAATTGCTCCTAGAAAAATCCCTAAAATTGGAGAAGTATTAAATTGTTTAGCTGCAGTATAACCAATCGCAACGGGGAAGAAGTAAAAGCCAGCGTCACCAACAAAACTAAATAATTGATACAAGTCACTATGTACAGAAATAACATTTAGCATAGTTGGACCAAGTACTGCCACCAACATTTTAAACATTGATGCTGCAATCAACATGGGAATAAGTGGCGTTAGACTGCCAGCAATTTTATTTAAAATTGTATTTCCAACAGATTTCCACGTTAATTTTTCAGATTCACTTTTTACGTCATCCTTTTTTTCAGTCACTGGTGCAGCTTCAGTTAAATTACCCACGGCAGTAACCGCATCATAAACTTCATTAACCGTTTGACCGATAATAATTTGATATTGTCCCCCAGATCTTGCAGTTCCAAGCACGCCCGTAATATTTTTTATCTCATCATCTTTTGGTATGCTCATATCCTTAAGATTAAATCTTAACCTTGTCATACAATGGGTTACACTAACAACATTTTCATTGCCGCCAACTGCAGTAACAATTTGCCGGGCCATTTCCTGATATTTTTTATTCATCATTGCTTTCCTTATCATTTAATTGTGCGATCATTCTTTGAACATAAATCATTAAGTAAAATTCTTCATCATCCGTAGTATTTGTTCTTAGTTTTTCATCAATCTGATTAATGATATCGACTGTACATCGATACACTTTTGAATAGTTTTCTTTAAAACTTTTCCTGAGTAATTTACTGGAACCATCATTAATTTGTTCGTCATTTTCTAACCGCTTCAAGTAGTATCTTAAATGCGTAATAAATCTGTTATAGATAAAAGATTTACGATTAACTTTTAGCTTAAATTGCTTTTCAATCTCTTTTACGATTAAGTCGGCAATTGAGTCAAAACTCTCTTTACTTATTTGCAATTTTGTAACTACTTGAGAATTAATAAAATGCATCGCTATCGCAATTATTTCTTCTGAGGGTAATTTTATAGCCAGTTTTTGCTCGATTATCTTTAAAGCAATTTCGCCAACTTGACATTCTTGCGGGTAAAAGGACTGAATATCATATGAAAATGGATAGTCAATTCGTACCCCTTTTCTTGAGCGTTCAATTGCAAAGTTAATATGGTCTGCCAGGCTAAAAAGAATATTTTGATTTAAGTCTTGGTTTAAAATAGTTTGCGCTTGCTGAACAATATCGGCACTAACCTCTAAAACACTTTCCGGAATTTCTTGAATCAGTTTGAAATTACGACTATCAATTCGGTAAAAAGTCATTTTGATTTTACTTAAATCAGTTAGTTCATACGGAGTTTTTGGATAGCCAATGCCTTTACCAAACGCTACTAATTCGTCGTGATTTTGATCTAAACAAACTGCTACGTTATTATTTATCCGTTTAACAACCTGCATTTAGATACTCCCATTAAACTTATTTTTCGACTATTATATCCAGATTAGTTACATTATCGCCATAATTTTTAGTCATTTTCCAGCCTTGATGCTCTGGAATTAATTTGGTAAAGATGACCATAGTAGTCAGATCAACTTCTTTGCTCTCAAGGAACTCACGACTCAGTCTAACTAATTCTTGACCTT
Organism: Lactobacillus sp. ESL0260; assembly: GCF_003692935.1. NCBI lineage: Bacteria > Bacillati > Bacillota > Bacilli > Lactobacillales > Lactobacillaceae > Lactobacillus > Lactobacillus sp. ESL0260. Next base: position 75,695 of record NZ_REHO01000004.1, on the reverse strand, counting down.
GCGTTATTTCTTCATTCTGCTCAACTACGGCTGAAAAGCCTTGTCCATTTAAATTAACTGTGTCTATACCAATATGAACAAGTACCTCATCCCCATCCTGTGTAACTATCCCAACTGCATGGTGACTTTCAGGTAATGAAACAATTTTTCCGGCCACTGGTGCAAAAACACTGGTCGCTGTGGAAGATAAGCTTATTGCAAAGCCATCTCCCATCATTTTTTGTGAAAAGACTGGATCTTTTACTTCGCTTAAATTTTTCAATATTCCTGGAATAGGTGCAGTAACAGTAAATTTGGTAGTTTTCTTCTTGAAAAAATTAAACACAATTTCCCCCTTAACAAAAAACTCTTTGAAGCACAACAATTAGTAAGTATTCAAAAATACTTCGACTAATGGTAATGCCTCAAAGAGTAACAATCCATTTTTATTTATGTAAAATATTATACACAATTAGATATTTTTCTGCAAGCGCTTTTTATGTTTGGAAAATACTTGAGAGTATGCAGAATTACAACCGTTAAACAAGAAAAATAAAATGCAGTCGTTGCGGCTGCACCCTTTTACTATAATTATTTACTTCCTTCAGCTCTCGACTTATAGGAACCTTCAGCTGTATTAATAACCAGCTCCTCCCCTTCTTTAATAAAGTCGGGAACTTGAACTACTAATCCAGTTTCCATTGTGGCAGGTTTACCAGAACCAGTAACAGTAGCACCTTTAATACCTGGTTCAGTATGAGTTACTTTCATCGTTACAGTTGACGGTAATTCAACACCCAGCAATTTACTGTTATTGGCAAATTCCAACTGAACTTCAATATTAGGCATCAGATAAAGTTTGTCATCACCTAATTGTTCACTTGAAACTTCATATTGTTCGTAAGTTTCAGTATCCATGAAAGTATAAATATCACCCTCATTATAAAGATATTGTGCATTTTTCTTAGTGATATCAACTAAATCTACTTTTTCAGTCGGACGCATAGTTTTATGAACCACAGCACCACTTTCAACGTTGCGCAAATCCATTTGCATAACGGTGTTGCCCTTTCCGGGCTTATGGTGATTAGCTTTCAAAACCCGAATTAATTTGCCGTCTTGACTAAAAACCATACCTTTTTTTAAGTTTATTGCTTGTACCATTTTTTACTCCTTTAAATCCATTTATTAAATTAATTATTGACTTCAGGAAACCACGCCGGAGGTAAAGCAAACTTTTTTATCAATAATAAATAAATCTCATTCATAATGATTAGTATAGCAAAATTTGGACTTTATCAACACCATAAAATCAATCATTTTAAATAAACTAAAAAGTTGAGACTTACATGTTAACTTGAGTTCCAATGTTATGCTTTACAGCGTTATCATAAATAGACTTTGCGGCCATTAGATCTTGAGCCGCGATACCAACCGTTTCAAAGAAAATTACTTCGTTATCATTTTCGCGTCCTGTTAATTCGCCGCTCACGACTTGACCAATCTCGCCAGTAAAGTCAGAGTCAGAAACTAAGCCTTTATTTAACGGAATAATTATGTCACCTGACTCTGCCAAAACAGCGTCTTTAGAATCAAAGTAAATTTTATCCGCTTTAGCAACCAGTTCTGCTGGTGTTTCTTCCATCTGTGGTTGATAGGCACCTACACCACAAATAGTAGCACCTTGTTTAATAAAGTGAGCGTCATAAACTGGTTTAGTTGACGGTGTGACAGATATAACCACATCTGCATCCTGTACCGCTTCATTACCAGTCTTAACCGCCGTGATTTTGGTGTGGTATTGCGCCAAGTCCTCTTGCATTTTTGCGGCAAACTTTTGGGCTCGCTCAAAATCAAGGTCACTCACGGCCACCTCATCCAGGTCTCGCACAATCAGCATGGCTTCAAGCTGCGTTGCCGCCTGTCCGCCAGTACCAATTAAGGCACCCTTTTTACAATTCTTTTTTGCCAAGTACTTGAGTGCAACTCCCGCAGCAGAGCCCGTGCGCAATTGGGTCACATAATTACCGTCCAATATAGCATTAACTATACCGGTTTGAGCATCGATATTTAGAACTTGGGCATTAATAGAAGGTACTCCCTGACTAATATTTTCAGGAAACATATTCAATACTTTCACGCAGGCAGCTTCGTAATCTTCACAAAAAGCGGGCATACATAAGAAAGTATCCTTACCGTTTTGCTTAAGTATTTGAGTTCTTAATGGTACATCTACTTTGCCGGCAGAAAAGTAGCGAAAGGCGTCACTAACCGCAGCAATACAATCTTTTAGTGAATAACATTTTTCAATATCACTTCTGTTTAACAGTAACATTTGTTTCTCCTGTTATCTCTCAATATCATAATTCTAAAGCCTACTATAAGTTAAAGTTATCCCCGCTACATGTTAGATTTGTTTGAGATAAATTTTGTCAATAACATGGCCAGCAGTTTTATGCAAAATCAAACTGGCACGCGGCTTGGTAGGGGCAATATATTCCCGCAAATTAACCAAATTTACCATTTGCCAAGTTTCTTGTGCAAATGTGAGAGCCTCATCCCGTGGCCCATTAGCCATTTCATAATAAAAGTTATGTGGATTATTTTTATTGAGCTCCAGCAGTCTGACAAAACGCTGCATGAACCATTTTTCAATCAAGTCTTCTGGTGCGTCAATATAAATCGAAAAATCGAAAAAATCGCTGGTTACAATTTGACCATTGGTAGGCAGTTGCAACGTGTTAATTCCCTCAATAATTAAAATATCAGGCTCACATACGTGACCATATTTTCCGGGAACAATATCACTTAACTCCTGAGAATATAGGGGGTAAACAATGTCTTTCTTGCCACTTAAGACATCTTGTAAAAAATTAATAAGCAAGTTCATATTATAACTTTCGGGAAAACCTTTGCGGTCGGTTAAATTGCGCCTGGTTAATTCTTGATTGGAATAAATAAAACCATCTGTAGTCATTAAATGCACTTTTAAACCTGGATATGAACGACTAAGTAATATTTGCAAAAGCCGTGCAGTAGTTGACTTCCCCACTGCTACGGAACCTGAAATTCCAATAATAAAGGGGGCGCTTGCAACTTTTTGGTGTAAAAAATTGCCTTGCTTTTGCTGCAAAGTCCGCTTTTCTTGATAGACTAAATAAAGATACTTGATTAAACTGCCATATACCTCTTGCACATCAGTTAAATTGATAATATCTCCTAAAGATTTAATCTTAGCCAATTCATCTTGAGTTATTTTAACCGGTTCAGTGGCAGACAGTGACTGCCATTCTTCTCTATTAAACTGTAAATAATTTTTCATCCTAGATATCCTTGAATTTTAATTCTTATAATATAGTAAAATAAAAACATAAAGTTCTTTAATTAATTTCCTTAATCATACAGAAAGGTAAAACTATGAAAAAAATAATCTTATTTGGTGATTCCCTGTTTAATGGTTACCGTGCTGGTCATGATACTAAAGTAGTAACGGCTGGAGTGCAGAAAGAGTTTGCTGGTCAAGCTCAAATTAGCAACTTATCTTTAAGTGGTGCCACAACAGCTCAAGGCAAGCAGCGTTTAAACTTAATTCCAACAGATTCTGCCATAGTGGTCCTTGAATATGGTACAAACGACATGTCTACTGGTTGGGGGATCAGTAGTGCTGAGTATGCCGCTAATCTTAACGACATGGTTAAAAATATTGGCGCTTCGAAAATGATTATTGTAGGTCCTGCTTATGAGGATCCTAATAATAAGTATATTATGCAATACTACAATCACCAAAATATGACAATTTATAATCAAATTGCCGCAGATTGTGCCAGCAAATATAACATTCCTTTCATTAACTTGATCGCTAATTTTTGTCAGTTAGAAAATTTGCCTTCGTACTACCAGGAAGATGGTCAGCATCTTACAGCTGCAGGAAACAAAATCTTAATTAACCTGGTAGTAGCTGCCATTAAACAAAAACTTGCACAATTGTAGTGCAAGTTATTATCTTTATAAATCCTTATACATCATTACATGCTTAATATCAGCTTCCGTAAAAGGCTCACCTTTAGTAAGATAGCCTAAAAAGTCGTAGAAGGGTTTAGCCTGCCATTGTGCATGACAATAAAGGCGGTCAACTCCCTGATTACGCAAGTACTCATGAACCTGAGTCATCATTTTGGTACCTAGTTTTTGCCCGCGAGCCGTTTTAGCAACTGCTACTCTGCCTAACAACCACTTGCCTTTTTCTTGAAAAATGCGGCAAACAGCCAGAGCGTTAGTTTTTTGATCATTCAGTAAATAGACTTGAATGGCAGCCAAATCTTCGTCATCCAGTTCGGGTACCGTAATTTCTTGTTCTGTTACAAATGTGTCTATCCGCAAGCGAGCAACGCAAAACATTTCCCGCCCAGTCATTTGCGTAACTGGTTTAAACGTAAATTTTTCCCCTTCAGTCATAGCATCACCTATTTTTCTACATAAGTTTCCGGGTCTACTTCAAGAAGTGGACTCTTTTCATTTGTATAAATAATATCAAGCTTGTACATTGCACGCGAAGTAATTGTGTAGACAAGTTGTGTTTCATCAGCGCGATGATAATTTTCTTTTGAGGCAGCCCACATAATGACTGCGTCAAATTCCAGGCCCTTAGCTAAATATGACGGGATGACAAGAGTACCATTTACCAAACGTTGATTAGCAGTAGCAATTAGCGTCGCCTTCACCCTATCCTCTTTTAGTTTCTGCGCTACAATTTTCGCGCTGGCTAAATCTTTGGTGATGATCGCCGTTGTCAATTTGGTTTGATCATTTTCACTTAAAATTTGTTCTAGTACTTGCATAGCAGCAGTATTATTGGACCGTCCCCACAGAACTGGTTTAGGTCCTTGACGGTTAAATGATTCAATTTTTTCGCCTTGCCGCAAAATTTGTTTGGTAAATTCTGTCAGTTGCTTGGTTGAGCGATATGATTTGGTTAATTGCACCACATCAGTTTTTTCAGGATCAAATAGACCACTAATCTGCTTAAGCAGGCTCCTGCTTTCGTCTTTAGTAAAAATAGCCTGATTTAAGTCACCCAGCATCGTAAATTTGGCGCGGGGAAAATTATACTTGAGATAACAAAGTTGAAACGGGGTATAATCTTGAATTTCATCAATAAAAGCATAGCGCATTTCATAATCCACGTGACGACCCGTAATTAGATCATAAAGATACAAATACGCTGAAACATCATTCATATGAATATAATGTTTCATAAAGCTTTGCTTAACATCTTCAACATGTTTTTCCCAGTCTTTTTCACTAATTTGCCATTTAGCTAAATCAGTCATTTTAGGAACTGCACGTAAAAAGCTCAGATATTGGGCACGCATGTTAATAAAATTATTGCGTCTTATTTGCTGGAAAACTTTTTCCAGTGCTTTGACCACGATTTTACGGCTGAGGAATTTTTCTTCTTTTTCTTCAGATTCAAATTCCTGGTCCGGTCGATCATACAAAGCATTCAATTGTTCCTGGCTGAGGTTTTGAATTGCATCCGATACCCACGCCTTTTTAGTTTCACCATTAATTTTACGATTAAGTGACTTAATTAATTCCTCACGTGTAGCGTCAATTCTGTTGCTTAAATTATAGTTGGAATTAAATGAATAGTAGAGTTCACTGATTTTTTCTTTCGTAAAAAATGGTTTCTTTTTATTGCGGAAGTAAATATTTTTAAAAATTACCCCCCGATTATTAAGGTGCTTAGCATAATGATGTAACAGATTAAAGAAGCTGGTAGAGTCCTTAAACTGACTGATAGCAGAATCAGCTGCGCTATCTTCAAATTGGTCAAACAAGTTTTCAACTGTCATTCCCGGCAGTCTCCTCGCCACAAACTGCCAATAGGTCATTTGCACCATGTTTTGCTCACCCATTTCAGGCAAAACGTTCTTGATGTAATCGTTAAATAATTGGTTTGGACTGAACATGATAACATCACTACTGGTTAACTTGCCCCGGTAGCGATAAAGCAGGTAAGCAATTCTTTGCAAGATGGCAGAAGTTTTACCAGAACCAGCCGCACCTTGAACAAAAAGCAGGTCAGCGCTGGTATTTCTTATAATCTTATTCTGTTCACGCTGAATAGTCGTGACAATTGATTTCATCTGGGTGCCGGATTTTTCACCCAAAACTTCCAGCAGCATCTGATCGCCAATGGACTCATTGGTATCAAACATATTAACGATCTTGCCGTCCTTAATCATGAACTGCCGCTTTTTAGTCATATCAACGGTAATTTCACCCTCAGGAGACATATAAGAAACTTTCCCAATTTTCCCATCATAATAAATTGAAGAAATTGGTGCCCGCCAATCATAAATCAGAAAATGATTATTCTTATCGGCAAAGGACCCTAGACCAATATAAATAGTCTCTGGCTTCTCCTTGTTCTCTTTAAAATCTACTCTAGCAAAATATGGCCTTTGTTCTAACTTTTGCACTGTACTCAGTTGCTTTGCGGCATGTTGCCAGGCATTTTGACGTTCATCAAGCAGCTGTTGCTGTTGGTGAATAGACAATGCAGTTTCCATTGATGTTGAATAACCGTCATAATCTAGTTTTACATCATCAAAAAAGTGTGAATTAAGATCTTGGGCCTCACCTTCAGCGGACTTAATTGACGAAGACAACTCGGACTTTTTAGCTCTAATCATTTTCAAAATCCGGTCGAGATGTTTTTGCTCAAATTCTTTATCATCCATCGCTTTTGTCATAAACTCACCTATTTTTTCAAAACTTGCATTCTATTTTACCATGAAATCGGTTTATATTAAAATCCTTCACTTATTTTTTCAACCAGTAAAATAGGGGAAATTAAGATAATTTAGGCAGTTTATGACTATAATTTAATATGCTAAAGTTAGTAAAATATGATACTTTCACCATTTTTCTTATATAATGTAAGATAATGGAGTGATTAAAGTATGAAAAATTTTCGTCATTTTTTCTCTAAATTAGCGTGTGCACTAGTTGCAATTCTGACAATTGGAAGTGCAATAACTCCCGTTGCTGATAACCCTTTAACTAACTGGCCTTCGCAGACTGTTTATGCTAAAAAGGCTAAAAAGAAAAAAAGTAAAAAAAGTAAAAAGAAGCATGTCGCTGTTGCAACTTCTTGGCGCTGGAAAAAGCCCACAGCTTCGGTCTACATTGATCTTAATGATAATCAAGAACTGATTTCCGCTACTAATGACGCGATTAAAGCATGGAATGATACTAAAGCCTTTACTTTTACCCAAGCTAAAAGCAAGAAAAATGCTAAGATTGTGATAGAGCAGATTTACAGTCCCAACACGAACTATGCCGGTTATACTACCTTTCATTATTACGTTAAAACCGGGATTATGTACTCTGCTTTAACCAGGCTAAACATTTATTATTTACAAAATTTCTCACCATATAATTATACGTATCAACGCATTCTTAATACTGTTGAACATGAATTGGGACATGCAATAGGTCTTAAACATAATAATGGCGTTTCGGTAATGTATCCAACTGGTTCGCTCTACTCAATTGAACCCGTTGATGTTGCCAAGGTTGAAAAATTATACGGGAAATAAGTTAAAAATTTGCGAGGAGTAAAATGAAAAGAATATATATTGTGCGTCACGGTGAAACCTATATTAATCGCTATAACAAAATGCAGGGCTGGTGTGACACACCACTAACAGAAAAAGGAATAGCAGGCGCAGAACAAGTGGGAAAAGTTTTGAAAGACATTCCTTTTGATATTGCCTTGTCAAGTGATCTTAAGAGAGCAAGTGATACTTGCGATATTATTATTAAGCACAACATTAATCATGATGAAATTCAGCACATTGCCACCCCATTTTTCCGTGAGCATTTTTACGGCTATTTTGAAGGTATGGATTCGGATGCTGCCTGGCAAATGATTAGTGGCCCTCATGGTTACACGAGCCACACAGAAATGCTTAAAAACGAATCACTAGACACTGTTAAAGATTGGATTAAAGAAGCTGACCCGTTTCATGACGCTGAGAATGCCCATGAGTATTGGCAAAGACTAGATAAGGGTTTTAAATTAATCAGCCAGTTAGATGGCGCAGAAAATATCTTACTTGTTACTCATGGCTTTACCATCCACAGCATTGCTGATCGCTACGGCGATTTTGAAATTAAAAAGCGGCCTCGTAACGCTTCAATTACCATAATGAATATGACGGATAAAGAAATGAAAATTGTTTCATATGACAAACTGAAACTGTAGTATTTTCTTTAATTATAGGAGAAAATTTATGCAATTAGAAAATGAGCACTCGGAAATCACTGACAATTTAAACAACTGGAATGACCGTGCTGTTGTACATGCAAATGGTGGCTATGGCGATCTCACTCAGTTTGTTAAAGATAAAGGTGCTGTTACTACAACTGTTAAGCGTGACTTCGCCGTACTCAAGCCATACTTATCTCATAATACGGTTAAAAACAAACGACTACTTCATCTGCAATGCCACATTGGTGATGATACTCTTAGCTGGGCACGTCTAGGTGCTAAAGATGTATATGGCCTTGACTTTTCACCTGTAGCTTTAAAATATGCTCGCAAGCTAGCTAATGAGGCTAATACTCCAATCACCTATGTAGAAGGTGACGCCCGTTATGCCGCAAAAGCTTTACCAGAAAAAACAGGTAAATTTGATATAATCGTAACCAGTGCCGGTACGATTACCTGGCTACCGGAACTAAAGTCTTGGGCACAATCAATTGCGCAATTGTTAGCGCCCGGTGGTATTTTTATGATTCGCGATAATCATCCACTACTGTTTGCACTGGATAATGCTGGACTGGAAATTAAGTTTAATTACTTTAGTGGCACTGAAAATACCTATGAATCAGATGCTTCATATACCCCAAATTCTACTGGAAAAATTAAACATCAAACTAATCATAATTGGGCGCATGATTTTGCAGAAATTATTAATACATTAATTAATGCCGGTTTGACTATTAAAAATGTCGGAGAATACCAGGTTAGTGATTGGCAGTCTTTACCTTCATTAATCTATGATAAAGACCAAGAAGGCTGGATACAGCCAACAAATTTACCGCAAGTGCCATTAATTTTTTCAGTAGTAGCACAAAAGCTTTAATAACTGCTATTTAATACTTCGAAATTTTTTCGAAGTATTTTTTATTTTACTTTTAAGTATATATTTTTATAAATAAAATATTGATTTTATCATTTTAAAGATATATACTTTATTCGTAATTTGTAAACACTTACATAAAAGGAGTGCGACTGAATGAAAGAACAAAGAAAGTTGCCAAAAAGCTTTTTTTGGGGAAATTCTGTTTCAAGTATGCAAACTGAAGGTGCTTGGAACGAAGATGGAAAAGGTTTATCAGTCTATGATATTCGTCAGCCTTCTGCCAACACGTCAGATTGGCATGTAGCAATCGATGAATACCATAGATATAAAGAAGACCTCGATATCATGAAAGAAATGAATATGAATATGTATCGTATTCAAATTTCATGGTCACGAGTTTGTCCAAACGGAGATGGTCCATTTAATGAGAAAGGCATAGAATTTTATGATCATTTAATTGACGCTATGCTTGAGCGCGGAATTGAGCCAATGGTCTGTCTCTATCATTTTGATATGCCGCTTAAATTAGCTCAAGCATACAATGGTTTTATTTCAAAACATGTTGTTAATGCTTTTATCAGATTTGGCAAAAAAATGATTGATCATTTCTCTGATCGCGTTAAATACTGGATTGTATTCAATGAACATAACTTATATTTCCAAGACCAAGCCTTCAATATTTCTGGATACCAAAATGGCGATAAAAGCTTATCTGACATGTATACCATTTTTCACCACACAATGATGTGTCATATAAAGTTAGCTAACTACATTCATGAAAACTTTACTGATGTCAAGATTGGCGGTATGTTAGCCTACCAACAAATTTACCCGCAGACCAGCAAGCCCGAAGATGTTTGGGCAGCTAAACAAGTGCAAGAATTTTTAAATTTTAATATTTATGATGCTGATACGGGTCGGGGGTACTCCCCAGAAGTCCTACAATATGCTAAAAATAATGACATTAATATGGACATAACTGAAGAAGACATAGCTGATATGAAAAAGGCACAAGCTGATTTCCTCGCTTTTTCTTATTATTCTTCATGGGTGTTGTCAAGTGATCATCTTCCAAAAGGCGAAGCACCTAACCGCTACTTATTACAAGGTGGTGTACCGGCAAAATACGTTAAGACGAATGAATGGGGCTGGACAATTGACCCCCTTGGTTTTAGAAATGCGATCACTACTATGTACAATCACTACCATATCCCGATTTTTCCTATTGAAAATGGCATTGGCCTCAGAGAAAAGTGGGACGGGCAACACATGATTCAGGATGATCAGCGTATTGACTATCACCAAGAGCACATCAAGGCTATGAAAGATGCAATTTTTTTAGATGGTGCTCAAGTTTTAGGGTATTTAGGCTGGGGGTTAATAGATATTCCCAGCTCTCAGGGCGATATGGAAAAGCGCTACGGGGCGGTTTACGTCAATAGATCAAATCATGATATAAAAGATTTAAAAAGAATACCCAAAAAATCATTTTATTGGTTTCAAAAAACATTTAAAAATAATGGAGATGAATTATAATGGCTAATCAAGAAAAATCAGGTTTCAGTGCCTTTATTAACAAAAAGATATTGCCTCCAATAATGAAATTCGTTAACACTAAAGCAATAGTTGCCTTACAAAATGGTATGGTCTATTCACTACCGTTTATCATTATTGGGTCGATATTTTTAATTCTCGGCAATATTCCAATCCCTGCAGTTGCTAATGCAATTAATGCATCAGGCTGGGGTGCTTTCTTTGCCCAGGCAAATAACACTACTTTTCAGTTGATGGGTTTATGGGCAGCTATTGGTATAGCTTATGTCTACGTTAAAAACGAAAAGTTTGAACCTTTAGCACCTGCCTTAACTTCTGCAGCTGTATTTATCATGTTACAGAATTTAAGTATAGATAATCCCCTCAAAGCTGCTTTGGCTGGCGGAATTACTAACGGCAATGCCACAGTCATGACTGGTAAGGCTGTGACTGAAAATATTGACAAATTACCACATGCTTTACAAGCATTTTTACAGTCACCGGTTACTGGCGTTATTAATACCAAATGGCTCGGTGGTGACGGCATGATTGCCGCTATCATTATCGGATTACTTGTTGGCTGGATTTACAGCAAAATTATGAAAGCCGGCTGGACTATTAAGATGCCCGAATCTGTCCCACCCGCAGTATCCAATCAGTTTACTGCAATGATTCCAGCCGGAATTATTCTCACCGGAGCAATGTTAATTTTCGCTGGCTTTAGTTCATTTGCACATACTGACTTTTTAAATTGGATTTACAACACATTACAAATCCCACTACAAGGAATATCAGATTCATTCGGTGGAGCGCTGGCAATCGGATTTTTAGTTCCTTTCTTCTGGTTCTTTGGAGTTCATGGTGGCTTGATCATGGGTTCTTTAGTTGCACCAATGCTACAAGCCAATACTGCTGACAATGCTCGACTATTTGCGGCAGGAAAATTGACATTTGCCAATGGTGCCCACATTGTTACCAATGAGTTTTATAACAACTTCATTAACCTGACCGGTTCAGGAATAACAATTGGCTTGATCGTATTTTGTTTAGTAGCAGCAAGATCTGAACAACTAAAATCAATTGGTAAACTGGAACTAGTTCCTGGTATTTTTAATATTAATGAACCATTCTTGTTTGGTATACCAATCGTGATGAATCCTATGCTGGCTGTGCCATTTTTCTTAACGCCAGTAATAGTGGCAGCTTCAACATATTTCGTAATCAAATTGGGAATTGTACCTCCTCTTAACGGAGTAGCGGCACCGTGGACAACACCGGCAGTTATTTCCGGATTCTTAATAGGCGGTTGGAAGATGGCAATTTGGCAGGCCTGCACATTACTAATTTCGACAGCCATCTATTGGCCGTTTGCAAAGAAGTACGATAAAATGTTATTAATGCAAGAACAAGAACAAGTAACAAATAAATAAGTAAAAAGATGTCACAAATAATGCTAAAATTAAATGTGACATCTTTTTTATGATAAAAATCAAAAAATTTTAAGAATAGTGGTGACTAAAGGATGGCAAAGGCAAAATATTTAGGAGTTGTCCAAACTATTGTTAGTAGAATTAAAGCTGGTACCTATCAAGCTGGGGATTTATTACCTAATCAACAAGCTTTGGCTAATGAACTAGGAGTTAGTCGATTAACCGTCAAAAAAGCTTTAGACGGCTTGGAGAGAAAAGGGATAATTTATAAGCAGTCTGGTTTAGGCACTTTTGTATCGAGTGCTATCCCTATTCGCAGTAAAATTGATTCTCCGGCCAATGTGTTTACCGGCTTAATGGAATTGATGAAAGCAGATAATATTAAAAGTAAAATTATTAAGTTCTCTGTTGGTTTCCCTAATAAGCAAATTCAAAAAAACCTTAATTTAACTAGCTCTGAACCGGTTTATAATATCATTCGCCTAAGACTTGTAGATGATAATCCTCTTGTCATTGAGCATACTTATATGCCAGTCAATTTAGTTCCCAACTTAAATACTGATATTTTGCATTCATCCATATATAACTACATCCACCAAAAATTAAAGCTAAAATTTGGTCATGCGTATCGCAAAATCAAAGCTACTAAGTCTGATGAATATGATCAGAAATATCTGGCCGCTAAGAAAGATGACCCTATGCTTGAACTGGAACAAATTGTCTGGTTAACTAATGGCAAACCTATTGAATATTCGATTAGTCGCAACCGATACGATCAACGAGATTATACGATTATTGAAAATACCAGGTTTTAAGTCTGAATTACTAATTTCCATAGGGTTAATATTTTGAAAACAAAAAGGCTCACATCACAAATGTGGGCCTTTTATTATTTTTTCAACAAAATTATTCAGTTTTAAAAGTTTTCCCTACTTTACCGTTGATTAATTCCTCTACTGCTAGTGGCTTTTCAGGATTATGGTTTTTATCAACATTAATTTTGCCGGTTACGCCAATGAAGTTTTGAATATTGCTTAACCCTTTAGCAATTTTGGCTGAATCATCAGATTTTTCATTTTCAATTGCTTCCTTGATCATATATACAGCATCATAAGCTAAAGCTGAAAAGGTTGGTGCTTCTTCATGGTAACGCTTCTTAAAATTCTGCATAAATTTAGAAGCTGTCGGATCTTTAGCAGCTACTTGAGTTGAAAATGGTGTTGTGTAGTAGATTCTGCTTGCGTTTTTAGCTCCAGCTATCTGAGCCAGTTTCGGATCAGCCATGCCATCGCTGCCAATAATTGGCACTTTAATTCCGATTTGACGTGCTTGTTTAATGATTAAACCCACTTCAGTGTAATAACCAGGAACATAAATAGCATCAACCTTCTTTGCTTTAAACGAAGTTAAAACAGCGTTAAAGTCCTTGTCACCTTCTGAAAAAGTTTGACTATCAACAATTTTACCTTTATATGCTTTCTTAAATGCTTTAGCCAGACCATTGCCGTAATCACTTGAGTTATCACTGTAAACGGCTACTCTTTTTGCCTTAACGTTATTCATTACAAACTTGACAGCACTGCTACCTTGAAAGTTATTTTGGTAGCATGCTCTAAAAACAAATGGCTGTACTTTGCCATTCTTTTGTAAAGTGTAATTCGGATCTGTCGCTGAAGGACTGACACTTGGCACTTTTGCTTTAGTAATATTAGGTATTTCGGCTGTACCCGCATTGGTAGTGGCCGGTCCCACGATTGCCGCAACTTTATCTTTATTAGTTAATTGAGCCGCAACGGAAGCAGACGTGGCAATAGCTGTTTTATTATCACGCACAATGAGCTTAATTTTCTTCTTTTGACCGTTAACGTCAATGCCGCCCTTTTTATTAATTTCACTAACGGCTAGTTCAATTCCCTGCTTTTGAGCATTGCCATAGCCAGCTGCAGCTCCAGACAATTCCATGTTAACGCCAATCTTGACAGTTTTATTATCCTGTTTAGTACCAGTACTGCCACTACTTTTGGCTACAGTACAGCCTGCCAGCATGAAAGCCGCCACACCAGTAACAACAACACTCATTACTTTTTTAATACCACTAATATTATCCATCTTTTAGTTCCTTTACTCTCTAAAATTAATTAAAATGCCAACCAAAAAGCCTCATTCAATTCAATGAATGAGGCTCAAATTATTAATTAGTTAAACCCCAATCATTGACACGCAAACTAGGGCTTAACTGCTTTTAAATTACATAATGTAATTCATACACGTTAAGTCCTGCGCTCCAACAACAAGGCAACTAAATTCTGAATTTGAAAGATATTAATATTGTTTTGTTTGTTTAAATATTTCGTTGTCATCAAAATTACCTCCTCAGAATTTTAAGTAAACTTTATGCGTTTGAACGTGTGACTTAATAATGAATTACTCTCACAGTCATTACAACAGTTTTATTATGTACTAGCCACCAAAGTATACTTTCTGCACCTCTGGGTTAGCTAATAGTTCTTGACCGGTACCACTTAATTGCACTACACCGGTAGCCAACACATAGCCCCGATCTGCAATTGACAATGCTTGTTTAGCATTTTGTTCAATTAACAAAATAGTCGTACCTTTTTCGTTTAGTTCTTTAATAATTTTAAAAATTTCTTGAATATATAAGGGTGATAAACCCATTGAAGGCTCATCAAGTAGTAACAATTTAGGCTTAGCCATTAAGGCACGCCCCATTGCCAACATTTGCTGTTCACCACCAGATAAAGTGGCAGCATCCTGACTTCGTCTTTTTTGTAAAATTGGGAAACGCTCAAAAATCTCTTTATACGTTTTAGAAACTTCGTCATGATTTTTTTGTAAGAATGCACCCATTTGCAGGTTTTCCATTACAGTCATGCCAGCAAAGATATGACGACCCTCAGCTACTTGTGAAATGCCTGCACTCACAATTTGTGGTGCACTTTTATGATCTATTTCTTTTCCAAGGTAAAAAATTTGACCGCTTTTAGGTTTAAGTAAACCAGAAATGGTTTTAACAATAGTTGATTTACCGGCACCATTTGCACCAATCAGGGTTACAATTTCACCCTGGTTAATTTCAAAGCTGACATTCTTGACAGCCTGAATAACACCATAATTTACAGACAGGTCACGAACTTCTAACATTGCCATCTAGTCATCACCCTCTCCTAGATATGCTTCTATAACTTTAGGATTTGCTTTGATTTCTTCAGGTGATCCGGTAGCCAGTATTTCACCTTGATCAAGTACGTAGATCCTTTCCGCCAGGTTCATGACCAAAGACATATCGTGTTCAATTAGCAAAACCGTGATTTGAAATTCTTTTTGAATATACTTAATAAGGTTAGTTAAATCTGCCGTTTCTTCAGGGTTCATCCCCGCCGCCGGTTCATCCAAGAAAAGAATCTGCGGATGTGTTGCTAATGCCCGAACTATCTCTAGACGTCTTTGCGTCCCGTAGGGCAAGTTCTTAGCTAGAGTTTGTTCATTTTCTGTCAAATCAAAAATTGCCAGTAATTTTTGGGCGGCTGCCCTCATTTCTTTTTCGGTTTTATAGAAACTCGGTAAGCGAAAAACTGTTGTTAAAAAGTTTTCTTTATATTCATTTGTCATTGCAGTTAAAACATTATCCATTACTGTTAAGTCTTTAAATAAGCGAATATTTTGAAATGTCCGGGACAAGCCTAAATCTGCAATTTGCACAGCGCTTTTATGGGTTAAATCATAATTTTTATCATCAACTTGTAAATTAATCTTTCCGCTAGTGACTTGCACCATTCCGGTTAGCAAGTTGAACAGTGTGGTTTTACCAGCACCATTAGGTCCAATCAAGGCAACTAGTTCATGCTTGTCCAGATGAAGTGAAACATCATTAACGGCAGTCAACCCACCAAATTTTCGCACTACGTGGTCAACATCTAATAAGTGTGGCATATCTAGCTCCTTTCCTTTTTACCGAAGTGGCGGGTTAAATTTTTAAGGGAGAATTCCCAGTTACCTAAAAGTCCCGATGGCTTGAAAATCATGATTAATATTAAAACTATAGCATAGATCACCATTCTTAATGCACCAAAGCTTTGTAAAACGGTGTCTAAAACTCCTAAAACGATTGCTGCTACAAATGTGCCAGTCATACTGCCAACACCACCCAAAACAACAATAACTAATATAGAGATTGATTCCATAATGCCAAAGTTTGAAGGTGAGATTGTTTGTAAGAATGAAGCATGGAGACTGCCGGCAATTGCAGCTGTTGCTCCTCCTAAGACAAAAGCAGCTAATTTCCATTTGGTAGTATTAATACCCATTGCTTCAGCAGCTATTTCATCTTCCCGCACAGCCTTAATTGCTCGACCATTTTTCGAACGAATAAAATTCGTCAAGATAATTGTAGTTACACAAACTAAAATATAAACAGTAGGCCATGAACATAATTGCGGAATATTGTACAATCCGGCTGCTCCACCAGTAATTTTCAAATTATTAATGACATTCCGAATAATCTCAGCTGCTCCTAAAGTAGCAATTGCTAAATAATCACCCTTTAAGCGAATGAAGGTAGCCGTCCCAATAATTGCTGCAATCACAATAGCCACAAGTACGCCTACGAGCATTGAAACTAAGAAGCCAGCTTCACTACTCATACGTTGAGTAATAATTGCAGTAGCGTATGCTCCTATTGCCATAAAACCTGCATGACCAAGAGAAAATTGACCACTGAAGCCGATAATCAGGTTCAAGCCAGTTGCTAAGATAATATTTATTCCAATCGTGACCAGCATGTTTTCAATAAAATCATCTATGACGCCAACCATTATCAAAGTATTGATTAGGTAAAATCCGCCTACCATTAATAACAGCCACGACAAAATGTATTTCCAATTCGATTTCATTTTGCCACCTACACCTTCTCTTTAGTATTTTTGCCAAAAATGCCAGCAGGTAAGAAAAGCAAAATAACTATTAATACCAGATAAACGACTGCATCTTTATATGCCGACAAGCCAATTGACTGGAAAAATGTCTCTAAAATTCCGATTAAGAAGCCACCAAGAGAAGCTCCAGGTACTGAACCAATTCCACCTAAAACGGCAGCCACAAACGCCTTAATACCAGGCGTCATTCCCATTAAAGGATCAATTTGGTTATAATACATTCCAATTAAAATACCTGCAGCCCCAGCTAAGGCAGAACCTAAAGCGAAGGTAAATGATATTGTATGATTAACATTAACACCAACTAATTCAGCTGCAGCAGGATCGACAGAAACTGCACGCATCGCCCGCCCCATCTTAGTTTTTTGAATAATCAATTGTAATGAAACCATTAAAATCAAGGCAGTAGCCAAAATCAAAATTTGAACGTTTGAAATCTGTACCCCACCAATATTGTAATTAACCTGTTCAATTACTTGCGGAAAACTACGAGCATTTGAACCTACAAAATATGACATACCATTTTCCAGTAAGAACGAAACGCCAATAGCCGTAATCAATACTGCTATTCGAGGTGATTTACGTAGTGGTCGATAAGCAAAATATTCAATCACTACACCGGAAACTGCACCAATAATCATTGCAGAAAGCAGTGCTGTAATAAAATTAAAATGCCAAGCATTAATCACATAGTAGGCAAAGAATGCACCTAACATATAAATATCGCCATGAGCAAAGTTAATTAAGTTAATAATGCCATAAACCATGCTGTAGCCTAATGCCAGTAAGGCATAAATTGATCCCAGTGACAAGGCATTAATGATTTGCTGTAAAACTGTTTGCAAATTTAAGCACTCCTTTTATTTTTATTTACTCAACACGAAATGAGTCGCTTACTTTACCATTAGTCAATTTTTCAATAGCGATTGGCATTTCAGGATTATGGAACTTATCCATAGTAATCCTACCAGTAACACCATCAAAGTCTTTTATCTTAGCCAGACCTGCAGCAACTTTAACGGAATCATCAGATTTTTGTTGCTCAATCGCCGCTTTTACTAAATAAACTGCATCATAAGCTAAAGCTGAAAACGTTGGCGCTTCTGAATGGTAACGAGCTCTGTATGCTTTGATAAACTTAGCAGCTTTTGAATCTGGGTTTTTAGCAGCTACATTAGTTGAAAATGGCGTGGTGTAATAAATATTAGTTGCATTTTTAGCACCTGCTATTTGAACTAATTTAGGATCACACATGCCGTCACCACCAACGATTGGAGCTTTTAGACCCATCTGACGTGCTTGCTTTATGATCAAACCAAGCTCTGTGTAATAGCCGGGTACATAAATAGCATCGATCTTCTTAGATTTAAATGAAGTTAAAACAGCGTTGAAGTCTTTATCACCGGCAGAATATGTTTGACTGTCTACAATCTTGCCTTTATAAGTTTCCTTGAAGGCTTTAGCTAAACCTGTACCATAATCACTTGAGTTATCAGCATAGACAGCTACCCGTTTGGCTTTCAACTTATTGTCGACGAACTTAGCTGCACTCTTTCCCTGGAATGTATCTTGAAAGCAAGCTCTAAAGGCATAAGGCTGCACTTTGCCGTTCTTCTGTCTGGTGTAATTTGGATCAGTTGCGGATGGACTAACGCAGGGAACAGAAGCCTTGGTAACATTAGGAATTTCTGCCGTACCGCAGTTAGTAGTAGCTGGCCCTACAACTGCAGCCACTTTATCCTTGGTTACCAATTGTGCAGCGACTGAAGCCGAAGTAGCAATTGAGGACTTGTTATCACGGATAAGCAACTTAAGCTTCTTCTTATGCCCATTGACGTTAATTCCACCAGCCTTATTAATTTCAGAAGCGGCTAGAACTATACCTTGTTTTTCGGCACTGCCATAGCCGGCAGCAGTACCAGACAACTCAATATTAATCCCGACCTTGACTGTATCTTTATCTTGGTGTGTACCCTTGCCTCCCCCGCTTTTTGCTACTGAACAGCCTGCTATCGCTAAGCCAGCCATTCCCAACGTCAGGACACGCAACATTCTCTTTGAAAATTTATTCATCATTTTCTCCTTATAAATAGCTTGGTAACCAAAAACCTCATTCACTTAATGAATGAGGCTTAAATTAGTTATTAATCAAGCCCCATTCATTAGACGCAAACAAGGGCTCAACATGTAAAATTACTAGAAGTAATCTATTCAAGCTAAGTCCTACGCGACAACAACAAGGCAATTAAATTTTGGGCAATAATATTTTCAGCATTACTTCGCATATTTAAATATTTAGCTTTCATTAAAATCACCTCCCAAAATTTAATTTAATACTTAGAATTATAAAAAAAGAACATTAACATGTCAAGATAAATTTACAATTATTTTTAGCAAAGCTTTAAGACTTTTCTATTAAATTTATTCTTAGAAAAAATTGTTGATTAATCACCATCATAAATAGTGCCAAATAAACATGTGATTTTGTGAGCTTTATGGTAAAATAGAATTATTGAGGAGGCATAAATATGTTTGCTACGGTTTTTTACTGGATTATAATTGCTGCTACCGGTCTTTGGGGAATATGGTCAGCAGCCTGGTCGATTATATATGTTGCTAAACATGAAAATGGCAACTTATGGATTTTTGCAATTATTAATGTTTTGATTCTAGCTTTAATAGGTCTGGCTGATTTAATCTATAGTACTGAAGGGAATCAGTGGTACTGGTTTGCTTCCACTAGAGCAGACATTAGCCTTTTGGTTTACATGCTGCTGGCTTACTGCGTTCTGGTGATTTTACAAGTCATATTTGGTTTCACTCGTAAACCTAAAAAGGCATAGATCTAAAATTAACAATTAATTTAGCTAACTTTTAAATATTTTCATCAAAATAAAAGAGGTTGAACTGTTTTGACTCCTAATTTGGAGGTCATATCAAACATTAAGTCAACCTCTTTTTTTATAATTAACAATTTCTGGTAAGCATTTTACGGACAATATCAGCGACCTTTTCATATCCAGGATACTCGGCAAAATTTTTCTCAAGTAGCGCCAATGCGCTATTTGTAAAGTCATTTGCTAAATTTTGTGCATGCCTAATTCCACCTAATTCACTCACCAGAAGGTCAATTTGCTCTAGCTGAGCAGAATTGAGTTTCTTACCCTTCTTCACTAAATCTTTCAATTTACCAGAAGAATCTTTTTTCAGTGCAAAAATTAGCGGCCCAGTATAAACACCGTTAACTACATCTGATAATACCGGCTTTTTTAATTCAGCAGTAGAAGCGGTGTAATCCAATATATCATCCCGCAATTGAAATGCTTGACCAAATAGCAGACCTACTTGCTGAGCACTTCTGGCCAGTCTTTTACTAAGTCCACCTTCAAGAGCACCAATATAGCAGGCATAACCAAATAAACTAGCAGTTTTGCCCCGAATCTGTTCAAGATATTCTTCTTCCGTAATTGTAATATCATATTCATTACCAAACTGAGTGGTTTCACCTGCAAGTATTTTTTGCATAGTGCTGCCGTTTGCACGCAAGTTCGTTATCTTTGAAGTGTTTTCACTTAGCAGTTGTAATGACAAAGCAAATAAGAAGTCTCCGGCATATAATGCTATAGTTTTACCATATTTAGCCTGAACCGATGCCCTGCCTCTTCTAACATTTGAATTATCAATGATATCGTCATGAATTAGAGTGGCATTGTGCAGTATTTCAATCGAACCGGCAATATTAATTAATTTCTGTTCCCTATTGCTTTCACCCATTTCTCCAAATAATAGAACGAAACTAGGACGTAATTGCTTGCCAGGCTTAGAAAACGCATATCTGACTGCTTCTCCCAGTTTACCTTTTGGCGTCCGGATATTTTTTTGAATTGTATTTTGGACTTGCTGTAACTCTTTTTCTAGCCTTGACATGTTAATTACCTTTATTAATTATTCCTTTGATAAAACTCAATGCATCAACATAATGCAATAAGTAGCTGCTGACAAGACCAACTATTGTTCCAGAAAGAATTCCGAATACTGTCAATAAAGGCAGATACAATAAAACATATTTACTATGTGCTAGCAGCGCTGCAATTAATAATTGACCAAAATTATGACATACGCCGCCAAGAATTGATACCCCCATTATGCTGATAAATCTGGGAACCAGCGGTAAAAATAATTTCATTAAAAACAGACTTAAAAATGACCCTGCTGCAGCGAATAAAAAGGTACCAGTACCTCCTGTCATCAGAGCAGTTAGCACCAGGCGCAAAAATGTCAGTAAAATACAATTATTAAAAGGTAAAATCATTAATGCGATCATCGTTATAATATTAGTTAAACCAAGCCTGGCACCAGGTGCAAAGAAAAAGGGCGAAGGAAACATTTGCTCAACAACACTAAGAATAATTCCTTGTGAGCATAGAATTCCTGTAAACACATATGTGCGTAAATAATTATTTGTTTCAGTCATAATATTTAAATCTATTTATTATCGTCAATTTGATTTTTATTTTTTAGCTCAATTAAAAATTTATGTGGCAGACAGACTATTGTATCCCCGCTTTCGCTTTTCCAGCCTTCTTTAACACATACTTGATCCTTACAATTGGCATCAATTACCCGAATCTTGTGCTTTTTTATTTGTACAATATTAATTCTACCATTTTTTTGATAACGCCATTTCTGATCTTTAGCCAAAGAAAGTCTTTTCACTTCACGATTATTAATTTTGACGATTCCTATAATTTGATCGTCAGCTTTTTCCTGATTGTGCAACATATAAAAAGGAGTAAAACTAATGATTAATAAAACTACTATTATTAAAAAATCACCAAGTTTAAGCTTCTTTAAAATTTTCATGTATTACCTCACTAACAATAAAACTAAAAAAGTCTTACAGATAAAACCATAGGACTTTTTAGAGTTACCATTGTTAGTTCTTTACTCCGTTTTTATCGACATGATAAATTGGCTTCAAGACACCATATCTCAGCTTAGTAAGCTTCTTTTCTAGCCACGGAACAAACCACATGTCCAGACCAAATGCTCTACCAGAGCCGTTCATAACTGCTATTGCCGCAAATATCATCCAAACATTTACCCAATAGTTCATTCCTGATAAACAGAAAATAGCTACAAAAATTGCACTCATGCCACCGGCAAACCACGTGCATAATCCTAAAACCAGCATAATTCCTAATGCAATTTCCAAACACGTCATTGTCTTTTGAGCAACTAATGCCGCATCCTTGTTAGGAATCATGACTTTAGTCATTGATTGTACCCAGTTTGGCATTTTATCAAAAACAGCCATTGGTGAGTGACCATAGTTATAGTTTAGGGAAAATAGTGCAGGAGCAGCAGAAGTCGCTGCCTTGCCACTTGCTGCTGTAGTAGCGGCAGCTTTTTGTGAAGCACCACTAGTTGCAGCTTGCACAAGCCATGGAAAATGCAGTTGCAATTTGTTGGTAAACCAAGAACCACTGCCTTGAACTTTATACCAGCAGTCTACTAACCACATTAAGCCTAAGTAAATTCTCAAAGGTACAGTCCATAAGACATTGCCATACCGGTTAAGATTGCCGCGCCACAAAGTTGGGCGCTTAATTCTGAACCATTCATCCATAATATAATGAAAGAGATAATGACCAGAATAGATTTCCATGAAGTAAATCATGTCCACTATGTCTTTCATTAAGATGGCGAAAAAGCCGCTCAGATGAAAAGTATTAACAAGAGAGGCCACACCCCAAGCAGGCCCTAAAGAAACCATAAATCCTGAATAGGTACCTTTAAACTTAACGGGTTCACCGCCGTTAATCTGACTCAAAATATTTCTTAGAGCACACTTACCAGCAGATTCAGCCCCTTGAACCACTTGTGGTTCACCGCGGCCGCTGCCGTTAGCATCATAAAGAGCAACGTCTCCTATGACGTAAACATGTGGATCAGTTGGAATTTGGGAATATTCATTAACTATAATTCTGCCAGCTCTGCCAGTCTCAAAACCAAAGTTTTTAGCAGTATCAACAGCTTTAACACCAGCAGTCCAAATTAAAGTTCTGGTCGGATATGTTGAACCATCTTTAAGATCAATATAATTTTCATGAACACCAACAACGCCGGTATTGACTTTAATTTCTACACCTTGTTTTAAGAGATATTTTTCTGCCTTATCAGCATCAGAGCGATCAAGCATATTCATAACCGTTGGTGCCATTTCCATCATGGTTATCTTGATATCATCTTTTTGCAGGTTATATTTTTTAGCTAAATCACCACGCCAAGAATTTAATTCACCGGCCATTTCAGTGCCAGTAAACCCGGTACCAACAACGACAAAGTTAAGATACTGTGCCCGCTTTTCAGGATCGCGTTCTTTAGAACCTAAATGAACCATCAGATCAATGTGGTCACGTAGTTGCTCTGCATCGTCCAGATTGCCTAAAACAAAGCCGTTTTCTTTAACACCAGGAGTATTAAAGTCATTAGGCTGCGAACCAATAGCTAATATGACATAATCATAGGGATAACTGCCGTTATCGCCAATAACTTTTTTAGTAGATTGATCAATTTTGGTAACATTGTCAGTTACAACATCAACATTTTTTCTCCGCGAAAATAAACGTTGCAGATCATATTTCAAACTTTTGGCTTCTACCCTGTTAGCCGCAACTTCATGAAGTGAAGTCATCATAGTCATATAAGGATTTTTATCAATCAGCGTGATTTTGATATCATGCCGCTTTTTTAATTTCTTGGCAAGATGCTTAGTCGTATACAGACCACCATAGCCGCCGCCAATAACTACAATATTTGTTTCAGCCACTTTTAACACTCCTTAATGCGAATATACTAGTTATATTATATTATACTAGTGTTTTGGACTATGGTAAAGTGGTCACTTTCACAAACTATGTTCGTAATATTTTACTTATACGATTTAATTACTATCATTATAAGTTTCCGCTTTCATATTTTGTAGTTGCACAAAGTAGAGCTCTATCTTATAATTATAGTAAGTGAACACGTACACAATGTTATAATCTTTTATTATTACTGAGGGAGATATTATGAAAAAGAATAATTTAATATATAGTACTGCCATTCTGGCACTCTCTACACTTTTATTAAGTGCTTGTTCAACAACAGCTAAGAAAAGTTCTTCAAGCGATTCTAAGCCAAAGGTAAGCAAAGTTGAGAAAAAGAAAGCTCCTAAGCAAATTGCCGGTGGTAAACTGCAAGACGGTGTTTACAAATTAGTAGAAGACAACTATTTCAATGGCTATAAAGTAAAGGTTTCTATGACTGTTAAAGGTGGCAAGGTTACAGACACCAGTTACGACAATGTAGACAAGAACGGCAAGTCAAAGGCAAAGGATACTAAATATGAAGCACAAATGAAGAAGTATTCTCAAGCAAAGATTGGCCCTAAAGAATACATTCCAAAATTACAAAAATCATTTGCCGCAAGTGGTGCTAATTCCAGTGCCATTCAAGTTGTTTCTGGAGCAACCAGTTCCAGTAATACTTTAAAGAACTATGTCAACCAGCTAACTCAAGCCGCTCAAAAAGGTGATACAGCCACTATTCACATCAATAACAATAAGAAGATGAAGGATGGTACATATAAATTAGCTGAAAAGAATTATAGTCACGGCTATCGTCAAGTTTTAACTATGGTAATTAAAAAAGGTAAAATTAGTGACTTTACTTACGACCAAGTTAATAAAAAGGGCGTTTCCAAGACCAAAAATGCTGCTTATGAAAAGCAAATGAAGAAGGTTAACAAGATTGGCCCTAAAGAATACATTCCAAAATTACAAAAGGAATTCATCAAAGCTAAAGGCAACACCGAAAAAGTACAAGCTGTTTCAGGAGCAACAGAATCTTCTCATTCATTTATTGCTTACGCTGAACAACTAATTAATGCCGCTCAAAAAGGTAAAAGCGGAACTATCAAGGTTGACAATATCGTTTACCAGGAATAAAAAGATAATTAGTTAATCACAAAAAGAGTGACATTTAGCCGCTCTTTTTTATTAGGAGAAATAAATTATATGAAGAAGCAAACAAACAAGTTTTTGCTGATACTCGTATCACTATTAGCAAGCTTCAACCTGACAGCTTGCTCAACTCAGAGTAAAGACACAGCACCGGCCAAAACCGCTGTTACCACTACCCCTACTTCAGATACTCAATTTCTAATGGGAACAGTTTGCACCATTAAAATTTACAATAAACACCAGCAAAAAGCCTTAAAAGCGGGTTTTAAGCGCATTAAACAGTTAGCCACTGAAACTACCGTTAATCAAAAAGGCAGTGAAATAGACAAAATTAACAAATATGCCGGAATTAAACCGGTAAAAGTTACTCCCACTATTTACCGTATGTGCAAAGATGCTTACTATTATAGTAAAATTTCCGCTGGTACATTCGACTTAACAATCGGACCAATTACCAGTTTATGGCGGATTGGCTTTCCTGACGCCCATAAACCTAAGCCAAGTACCATCAAAAAACGGCTGCCATTAATTAATTATCATAATGTGATTTTTAATGATCAGAAACAAACTGTTTTTCTTAAGAAAAAGAAAATGATGCTCGATTTAGGTGGCATGGCCAAAGGATTTATTTCTGATGAAGTCATGAAAGTTTTGCAAAAAAATGGTGTGACCAGCGCGATTATTGATTTAGGCGGAAACGTTTATGTTATGGGCAATTCTCCTACGAATAACAGTAACTGGACGGTAGGTATTCAGGATCCCAGCGCTGCGCGTGGTGATGCCATCGGCTCTTTACCGCAAAAGAATGCAACTGCAGTAACATCAGGTATTTATGAACGATACCTCAAAGTCGGTAATAAAGTTTATAGCCACTTAATGAATCCTCAAACAGGTTACCCTTGTCAAAACAACTTGTTAAGTGTCACAATTATTGCCAAGCGTTCAACCACTGGCGATGGCCTTTCAACTGCTGTATTTAATCGCGGTTTGAAAAAAGGCTATGATTATGTAGAACATAAACCTGGTGTAGAAGCAATATTTATCACCAAAAAGAAAAAAGTATATATTACTTCCGGCTTAAAAAATAAATTCAAATTGTTTTCAGGTAATGGCTATAGACTTGCAAAACTTAAAAACTAATAATTAACTTTTATACTAAAATAATGCTCTGAAAGGAAAACGTGATGGAGGCTAAAAAGAAGTACAGTCATTTTACTATAACTGATTTTTTTGAACTGGTGCGGCTTAATACCAAGTTAAACAGCTTAATGCCGTATTTATTAGGGATACTGTTTGCTTATTTTTATTTTCATACTTTTAGTTGGCAGAATTCTTTAATATATTTAATTGCTCAAGGAGCAATAGCTTTATTTGTTACAGGCTTTAACAATGTCCAAGATTATCGCTTAGCCAAAAGCCGGGACTATCAAAAAGAACACAATTTAATTGGCAAACGTAATTTATCACCAGCAACCGCAATGGCGGTTATGCTTAGCTTACTTTTAATTGCAGCAGTCTTGGGAATTTGGCTAACTGTGCGAACCAATCTTTTTATTTTACTGATCGGCGCTCCCGGACTTTTTGTCGCTGTATTTTACACCTATGGGCCCGTTCCCTTTTCCAGAGTACCGCTAGGCGAAATTCTTGCCGGCTTATTCGAAGGGCTGGGAATTATGTTCTTAGCGGTTTACATCAATTCTCCCGTAACCCAATTAGCCTATTTGAATTTTGATTGGCCGCAATTTAGTGTCGGAGGCAACTTAGCCAATCTATTATTAATTTTTTGGGTAGCTTTACCGCAAGCATTCTTTAACGCGGCGACAATGCTGGCGGATAATACCTGCGACTTAAAGCAAGACTTGGCTAATGGTCGCCACACCCTGCCCTCATACATTGGCGTAAAAAATTCCTTAAACTTATTTAGTTTTTTAACCCTGGCTCCATTTGCAATAGTCGCTATCAGTGTCATATTTCGCCTTTTACCCATTTGGCAACTATTAATTTTTGTAACTTTACCTAAGTTATACAAAAACGTGCAGGCATTCAGACAGAAGCAGACCAAGGATATGGCTTTCTGGGTTGATGAAGATAATATCAAGCACAGAGTGCCCACAACTTTTGACTTGGCTCCGCAAAATTTGTTTTGGTTTCAGTTAATGCAAGTCTGCGGACTAATTTTAGGCATTATCTTTCATTAAATAAACACAATAAAAAGCACGCTCAGGATGATATGACCCCCAAATTTAGGACAAATTTGGGGGTCATCTTTATGTCTAAATTTTTTAAAATTCAGCATTGTGATGCCGCCGAACTGTTATCAGATAAATAACAAAATAAACTAGTAACATCAATACTATTGGTAGCCAAACTTTATAATATGCTGTTGGCAAAACCTGATCAAAAAATTTTAAGCCAAACAAAACATCAAAGACACCAAATGTTGCAGGAACAAAGAACAAAAGTCCTGTTTTGCTCTGCCATGCTCTTTGAGCCAGCCTCTCATTCGCTAACTTCTGTTCTCTTTTAGCAGCTTTTACTACTATCATTAAAACAGTAATCAGACTTACGCCAAACACAAATGCCACTGAATAGCCCAAGATCTTCATTTCTTTACTCATCCCCAAAATCAGCTGATAAGTAGCCGCCTTAGAGTTGCTATAGAGGTGACTATAGGCAAGATTACTTTGAGCCTGCTTATGTTCAATTTTTAGTAAAAATGGCCAATCTCTATCAAAACTGTTTAGCTGCACCAAAGTCAGATATTTAGTTTTACCCTTAACCTTATTTAATTCTGCAGTTGAACAAAGTGCAATTATTTTCTCTTTTTGACTGCTATTAGGAATGAGTTCGCGGAAACTGTTACCTGCTAGAGAATTTTTATTCAATTGGTCTAACTTGATAGATTTGACTTGAAAATTGCTTCTGCCGGTATTTTTGACATACTTAATTGGATTATCTGCCAGCTCATTACGAACAAAATAAAAGTGCCTTTTCGTTTCTTTATAATGGTAAGTTTGCTGCTTTTTAATTTTTAGTTGAGCAACATCGTTTTTAATATTAGCGGTGTTGCTAACAATTACCCCATCATAATATGTGCCCCTTTTAATAACTTGAGGAAAAGCATTAACGTCATGGCCTAAAGCCAGAGCGCCCATAGTCAAAGCGAAGAGTAGTGAAATGATAGTAAAAACGCTGGCATAATGGTAAAGTCCCTGCTGCGTTTTTCCTTTAGTTAAATTAATTTTGGCAAACCAATTTGCTGGCACCAAGCTTAATAACGAGTGACAAAGCAAATAAGTACCTGACACAATTGTGATAAATGCCGGCAATACAGTGTCAAACAGGCTTTGACTAGGTAGATTTAACATAAAGTAGCCTGCAACTACTGCCGTCAACCCTAAAACTACTTCAATTATTTTTAGCCCTGAATGTTTTTGAAAAATTGCAGGTGCATCTTCTTTTTCAGCTAGATTACTTAAAGTGGATCTGGTTAACCTCAAAGTTATTACAATACCGCCCAACATTATTAAGGCTGCCAGTAACATAACGACTTGCAAGCCCGAATTTATCCTCAGAAAACTAATAATGACGTTAAAATTCGGCACATTTGGTTTTATTAAACCGTTAAATAACTTAATAATTAAGGAAGCTAAATCCAAGCCTAAAATAATGCCGGCGATTATCATCAAACCGCCAATAATAAGTGTCGCACAAAGTTCTATCAGTCCAACGCGCATATTTTTTAATTTTTGCATCAAGATCACCAAACTTTCTGGTTAGCTCCTTCAAGTAGACCACTTTTTGACTTAATTATAGTTAGCGCTACCATGTTTTAAATGAGTTAACTGTTTTCTTGAACATATTTTAATAATTAATTTTTAAAACATTATTTTTTGAATAATGGGTTTTTGTTAGTGTCAATTCCGTCCAACTGGTTAGCTTTTTTTGTTTTTTAAAAGAAAGCTTGGGCCGCAACTCCGCAAAGAAAAAATATTTTTCAGTTGGTTTACTCATCGTAAAGCAGTTCTCTGGGTGTTTTTGATGTAGTTGTATAATCATAGCGGATATCACTCTGCAAAAATCTTTTTTCTAAAGCGATAGCAACCGTTCGCTTGATTGCATTAGGTATTACATCAATAAAAGAATCAAGAGCAGACTAAAAGGCTTGGCGCCGATTAAATGGCGTCAAGCCTTAACAAAATAATTATTAAAATATATTAGTCTAGCTTTGATACCTCACTTTAAAATTATTCAGTTTTCAGCACAATTTTTTCATATAGAGTAACTGTTAACAAATAATAGCCTAAATAGAGAACAATAAAGATTGTGAATGGAATCCAGATATTATGGTATGGGGATATCAGCAATGTTTTAAACAGTTGTAAGCCACAAAGGACATCTATTATGCCTAAAATTCCAGGCATGGTGAACAAAGTACCAATTTCTTTTCTGATTGAACTGCGCAATAATCGTGGTCTAGCACCAATTTCATGTAGCATCTGGTAGCGCACCTTGTCACTGGCAGCACCACTTAAGACTTTAAACATTAACGTCGAAGCCAGCATGGTCAGAAATGCTATTCCTAAGAAAAAGCCCATAAATTCAAACGCACTGGTAAAGCCGAGCACATTACTATAATAGTATGGCTTTGAATTAAGGTAAGTATCTTTGTAGTCACGATTTTCCCTCAATTGCTGCTTTTGAATTTGATTGATCACCGGAAAATCGTGGACAAAGTCTTTCACATTAATATAACTGACAAATTTTTCCTGACCATCAATACTCAGCCACCTTTTTGGTGAAACTAGATGTATCTTCTTAGGAAGACCATTTGGTACCATTTGGCTAAAAATACTGTTTTCCGTTGTTTGCGGTTTATCCAGTTTAGCAGTAGCCAGCGTTTTTACTTTATAAGTGGGGGAATTGTCTTGATTGTCATGAAAATAAACTGCCATTTCTTTCAACGGCTGCTTGTTAAATTCCGCGCGGTTAAAGTAGAGGTGCATCCCCTTTTCTTTGTAATGATATGTTTGCTTATTAGTAATAGTTAACTTGGCTTCTGCTTTTTTAACTGCTGGCGTCTGACTGATAATTGTAGCATCATAATAAATCCCTTTTTGCGCTTCATCCTTCATGGAGCCAAAATTAAGTCCCACGGTAATTGCACCTAAAGCCAAGGCAAACAGAATTGAAATCATAGTTAATACCTTGGTGTAACTTTGCAAGCGAAATTTTAATTGGCCCAGAGTAAATTCATTAATGCCACGATATGAAAAAGATTTTTTATTAAGTAAATAATTAATAATAGCCGTGAAGACGCCATTAAAGACAAAGAAAGAACCGACAATAATTGTTACTAACGCGGTGGGAATAAGAAGATAAATATAGTTAGTAGGTAAAGTCATTACATAGTAACCGACCGCTAGCAAAAGTACACCGCAAATTGCTTCAATTCCCCGCAAAACTGGATGATGATTAAGATTAATGGGAGTTTGATCTTCGTGTAAAAGATCAATTACCGGAGTATGTGTAAGTTTGTGCACATTGCTCAGTGCACCTAAGAGAAAGATAATAACAAAGAAAAGCAATGTTCCTATTATGGCACTCGGCAATATTGCCTTATAGTGAGTAATTTCCAGCCCTAGTTTACCTACCAGCACCTTGGTAACTATTGTGGTCAACCCTAGACCCAGTGTTATTCCAAGCAAAACAGCCAACAAACCAGTTAACAGAGTTTCAGAAAAAATCAGTAAGCCAATCCGCGTGCTTTTGGCCCCGAGCATCATATACATGCCATAGTCATGCTTACGCATGCTCAGCAAAAATGAATTGGCATAAACAAGATAAACCGAGGTAATGATCACAAGCAGAATAATACCAAAGGTAAAAATATAATTCAGGTATGCTTCTCTACCATAAACATCCTTACTAATAAACACAGGGTTAGTAGCAATTGACAAAAACATGTAGAAAATCATGCTGGCAACAATCAAGCCTGAAAACAACACCAGATAGTCTTTCAGCCTATTCTTAATACCCGTCACGGACAGTTTCCAAATCATTACTGCTCCTTTTCTTTTACTAAAAACAAACTTGTATTAATTACCGCCCCAATTTTATTCATGTGCAAGCACGATTTTTTCATATAACTTCACCGTTAATAAGTAATAAATCAGGTATAGCACGATAAAAATCGTAAAGGGAATCCACAAGTTCTGGTAGGGGTGCGGCAGGAGCAATTTAAATAATCTTAAGCCAAAGAGCACATCGATTACGCCTAATACACCGGGCAGAAGAAACAGAACTCCAATCTCATTTCTGATAGATTGACGCAACACTTTCACCCTTGTACCAATTTCAAATAACATTTGGTAGCGCACTTTGTCACTGGCTGCACCACTTAAGACCTTAAACATTAAGGTCGAAGCCAGCATGGTTAGAAAGGCGATCCCTAAAAAGAAGCCCATAAATTCAAACCCGCTGCTGAAATTCTTAATTAACTGGTAACTGCCAGCCTTGCTCGAAGTATATATATACTCATAAGCAGAATTTTCTTTTAACTGCTGTTTTTGCAATTTTAAGATGGTGGGGTAATCTTGATCGAAATTTTTCACATTTACGAAACTGACAAATTTATTCTGCCCTTTTTTCTGTGCCCACTTTTCAGGTGAAACCAAGCGAATAATTTTAGCGATACCATTAGGAACCATAGCGCCAAAGGCATTATTAGCGTATGTAGCTGGCACATCTAATTTTTTAGTAGGCAAGTTGATCGTCCTGTAGGCAGGCTGACCATTTTTCATGTAAAACTTGACGTTTTTAACTGGATTATTATTAAATTCACTGCGGTTAAAGTATAAATACTTGCCCTGTTCCTTATAATGATAAGTTTGCTCACGGGTAATCGTCAGTTTGCTTTTAGCCTGCGCTACTTTTGGGGAATCACTGATAATAGTAGTGTCGTAATAAAAATTGTCTTCAAGCTGCTCACTGAGCGTGCCAAAATTAAGTCCCACAGTAATAGCACCAAGCGCCAGGGCAAAAAGCAGTGAAACCACCGTTAAAATTCGCGTATAATCATGCAATCGAAATTTCAACTGGCCTAAAGTAAATACCCGGATGCCATGATAAGAAAAGCTTCTGCGGTTAAGCAAAAATCCGATTAAGGCGCTGAAAAAAGCGTTAAATATGAAATAGGAACCAGCAACTATGGTCACCAGCGCTGCTGGAATAATAAATAAAATAGCACCGCCTGGAAGACCCAAAATAAAGTAGCCTGCAGCTAAAAGTAACAGACCCAGTATTCCTTGAATCCAGTGCAAGACCGGCTGGCGTTTGTAGGCGACCGGCTTTTGGTTATCACGCAATAATTCAATTATCGGCGTCTTGGTTAATTTACGGACATTTTTCAAAGCACCAAATAAGAAGATGAAAATGAAGAAGATAATCGTCCAGATAATAGCATTGGGTAAAATAACGGCAAAATGCTTTACCGTCAAGCCTAAACGAGATATCAGCAGCTGCGCTACAATGGCTGTTAGACCAAAACCCAGCAGAATACCCACTATTGTGGCCAAAATACCGGTTATCAGAGTTTCTAGAAAAATTAGTGCCCCGATTTTAGTACTCTTAGCTCCGAGCATCATGTACATGCCGTAATCGTGTTTGCGCATGCTCAGTAAAAAAGAGTTGGCATAAACCAGGTAAACCGCAGTGATGATGACCAACAAGACAATACCAAAACCAAAGGTAAAGCGGACATAGTTACTTGGTGCTGCAATATCATTTTTGATAAAAGTAGGATTAATGGTGATTGTGAGGAACATGTAAAAAATCATGCTGGCAACAACCAAGCCGGAAAACAAAACCGCGTAATCTTTAAAGCGACTCTTGATTCCCGTTAAGGACAACTTCCAAATCATTTTTGTTCTCCTTATTCATCAGTATCTAAGTGATCAATTAACAGATGATAAAATTCCTGCCTCGACTGCCCGTTTTTCAGCATTTGTTCACCAATCTTGCCATCTTTAATAAATAAAATGCGGCTGGCAAAACTGGCGGCAAACGGGTCGTGGGTAACCATGAGAGTGGTGATACCGTCGTTTTGATTCAAATCTGCCATAGTAAAAAGCAATTCACGCGCGCTCTTAGAATCCAAGGCTCCCGTCGGCTCATCCGCCAGCAGAATTGCCGGTTCATGCACTAAGGCTCTGGCAGCTGCTACCCTTTGCTTTTGCCCACCCGAGACCTCAGCAGGATATTTAGCCAATATCTCTTTAATTCCTAGCCTAGTCGCAATTTTATCAACTAAGGGATCAATTTTTCTGGGAGCTTTCCCTCTTAAACTTAAAGGCAAGGCAATGTTTTCACGATTAGTTAAATTCTCTAAGAGATTGAAGTCTTGAAAAATAAAGCCAATTTGTCGACTTCTAAAATCAGCCAGCTGATTAGCATTTAAAGTACTGTTGTCTTGGTGATTAATAAAAACGTTGCCTGAAGTTGGCTTGTCTAAAGTCGACAAGATATTGAGCAAAGTCGTTTTACCAGAACCAGAAGCACCCATAATCGCTACAAATTCGCCTGAATTGACCGCAAAATTAATTCCTTTGAGAGCTTGATACTGCTTTTCGCCCCGCTTGCCGTATGTTTTAGTAACTTGATCTACTCGTAAAATTTCAGTCATTTGCAAAGTCCTCGTTGTAATACTTCTGTACTATTTATCTAATACACTAATGTAAGAAAGCAAGAATGTCAATAAAAAAATAAGCCTTTCAAAAATTGAAAGACTTATCTGAATACTTTTTCCTTATTTTTAACGGTCAATTAAGAATATTAAGTTTTTCTTAAAAACACTTCTATTCTCTTAGCCCGCTCTGCGCAGCACCTTGTTGAGTGGCGTCACAATAATTGGTGTCACAATTGCAGTAAATACTGCCTCAACCAGGCCGTTCAAACCTAAAGCAATTATTAACGCAGTAATTAAAGGTGTGCCTTGACTAAAACTGCCCAAATGGCCTAGCAGTTTGGCAGAGTTGCCCATGAAAACTAGACTGGTTAATAGA
Organism: Lactobacillus sp. ESL0260; assembly: GCF_003692935.1. NCBI lineage: Bacteria > Bacillati > Bacillota > Bacilli > Lactobacillales > Lactobacillaceae > Lactobacillus > Lactobacillus sp. ESL0260. The sequence goes on along the minus strand of NZ_REHO01000004.1, from coordinate 41,569 downwards.
ATTACAAAAACCGTGTTAGTTAAAGAAGTCACTGCACCTGCAAATGTGTAGCTTAATTCTTTAATGCTATTTTTCTTTTTAGCAGTTAGTTTCCCAATCAGTCCCGGGAAAAGACCAGCTAAAACACTAGGAATTACCGCAATCGCAAAGTTTTGAAAGAGCATTAAGCTGACAATATCGCCAGGCTGAGTATACGCCTGCACCATGCGGGCAATGCCCCAGAAAATACCAAAAAATGTGCCGGCAATTGGTCCCATAAGTAAAGAATAAATGGCAACAGTCAACGGAATAGTCGTTACAGCAGGCAAAGTTGGCAATATGCGAATATAGCCGATATTAGGAATGAGAGTTTGCAATAAAAAGATTGCGACAAATATAGCAGTAATAGCCAGGTTCTTAGTTTCTTTTCTACGCATCTAAGTCCTCCTTAAAAAAACACCTTGCTATTATATTGCTTAGAATTATTTGTCGCAAATATTATCTCTGCTAAGTATTAGTTTTAATAATAATTAGTTCAGTAAAAGCTATATTTTAAATCCTTTCTCTAAAACTGACCCAGACTCAAAAAAGCGCTTAAAATTTTCGGCTTCAGTGACCAGTTTCTCCTTGTTGTCTACCTGTGAGAGCTTATAACCGACAAAATACGGTGATGCCGTATAACGTAAGATTAATTTAGCACTAATGCCTCGATCAAAGCGCGGATAGAAAAACAAGTTATAGGAGTTATTACGCCCTTTTGATAAAACTTTTAGCATATACTTTGCTCCACTTTGAATCCAGTCGGACCATTCATCAATACTGTTTTCATTAAGAAGATTAAAATCAAGTTCAATGTAGCCCTGAATTGGATGCGTGCTCACATTAACCTCAACTCCATCTTTATTAAAAAGACTTATACCCTCAAAATTATTGGGTTGAATATATTTATAACCATCCAACTTTTCCAGACCCACTATTTGCATGTGGGGGTGTGCAAGAGAGCCACCAGAATTTTCGCCATAATTTTTATACCATAAAACCGATCTGTACTTGTGTGAATCATTCATCTGCTTAAAGCATGACAGTGAAAAACGCATCAAAGAACGATTATACGCAAGCGAATAAGTGGTAATATCACCTTGATGCTTATTGGACTCAATCAAAACAGTCTGAACCGTATCATGTAATGTATGGTATTTATTATCAAGCCAAATCATCCCACCCTGTTTTTTTAAGATATGGGTCAAACCCGCCACATCACAAAAGGGACAGCCAGAATTATTTTTAACTTTATGATAAGAATTAGGCTTTTCTTTAGCTATGTTAACATCAAACACTAATGGGTCATTTTCCATTGAGCAATCCCTCCCAAAAACATTCTTATATCTTGCATTTTACTAGGGCCGCAATAGATGGTAAACTGTAACCGCAATTATTTTTTTGAAAATTCCAACGGTGGTAGAACTATGCAATCAAAAAGAAATTTAAAAAAATACAATAACCGCAATAACTTGCTTTTAATTATTATCGGAATAGTTCTGATTTTAGCAGTTGTATTTGGCGTGGTGTTATATAACAATCACGTCGAAGCGCAAAAGCAGGCTAAAGCATTCGCTACAAATCATTTTAACCCTAATGTTAACATTTATGGCGTAGAAGTTGGAAACTTAACAATTAATAAAGCAACTGCCAAAATCAATCGGAAAGCGAACAACATGGTTTCCCTGGAAAATGGTAAAGTTGCACTTGAATGTGACCCTAGCAGCAAGACTATTAAAAAGCGGGAAGTTGCCGCTTATTTTAAAAAGCAACATACAACTATGCCCAATAAGCAAAGCTATGAATACCGCAATACTGATCTGGATGCCGCTAACAAAAAAATGCAAACGATGAGCCACGCCGTAGTTAATTACCATGTTGCAGGCAAAGTTTATAAACTCAAAGCACAAAAATTAATTAACCAGGCAATTTATAGAAAAGGCAAGTACACTTTTCTTAACAGCGAAAACTTAACGGCAAAGCTTAATAAAATTGACCAGGATGTTTCAACAATTCATCAAAGCTATAGTTTCGCGGTTCCAAAAGGCAATAAAGTTGCAGGAAAGAAAATTAGTATTAAAAACCAAAGCTATGGCTGGGGCGTGCATGTCAAAAGAGCACAAACAGCTGTTGAGCAGGCATTTTTGAATGGAACTAAAAATCTGGACGGCAAAAATTATATTTATGGTCTTGGCTACAGCACTTATGGTTTAGGCTACGGCTTAAATAATCATGGCATAGGCGATGACTATATTGTAGTTTCTCTGCAAAGGCAGGAAATGTGGATTGTACGCAAAGGCAAGGTGGTTGTCCACCTTAACGATGTTGTTACTGGGACAAAGGATGGTAATAAAAATAACCGCACTCCTCAAGGAGTCTGGTATATTCACTATAAGCAACGCCATGCGGTACTGCGTGGACGCAACAATGATGGCTCCAAATACGCTTCACCTGTCAGTTACTGGATGCCATTTACTTTGACCGGTTGCGGTTTTCACGACGCAGGCTGGCGCGGTGACTGGAGTAAAAAAGCTTATTTAAGAGGCGGCTCACACGGCTGCGTTAATATTAAGCCTAGGGAAATTAAGCAGGTCTGGCACAATGTAAGTAAACATGAGCCGGTTATTGTATATGACTAAGTAATTTAATAAGCAAAATAAAGGACAAGAGTTTAAAAAACTTGTCCTTTTTTGTTATGAATGTACGTTACGAATATTGTTGCAACCATTGACTTTCACGCTAAATAGCAATAGTATTAAATTACCTAATAGGTAATTTAAAGGCTTGTGGAGGAAGTATGCTTATTAATTACAAATATAAAAAGGTTGAAAAACAGTGTGAATCTCTGAAACAAGCAAAAAAATATTTACCAGAAAAGGTAGCCAAAAAGTTAATAAAAAGAATTAATTTTATCAAAAGTTCAGAAAATTTGGCATCAGTGATATCCTTCAGACCTTTAAGATTTCATAGCTTAAGAGGTGACAAAAATGGTTTTTATGCAATGGACATTGATGGCAAAAAATGTGAATATAGGATAATATCTACTTTTGATGGGTATAAAAGGGAGCAAGTTTTTACTGAGTCTAAATCTATAACTATTATTGAGATAACGGAGGTTAGTAAGCATTATGAGTAACGAAATTGAATATAAAAATCTAATCGCTTTCCATCCGGGTTCTTATGTTGAAGAAATCGTGGAAGACTTAAATATTACACAAGCTGAATTTGCTGCTAGACTTGAGGTATCGCCTAAAACTATTAGTAAAATAATTAACGGAAAAGAAAATATTACATCTTCAATTGCCAATAAACTGTCTAAGGTGACTGGTATATCAATAAAAACATGGTTGAATTTACAAGCTAACTTTGATTCAAAAATTGAAGAAATTGAAAATGAAAAGAATCAAAATGAAAAGAAAGTTTGCAATTGCATTAACTTTTCTTATTTAGAAAGTAATGGCTATATTGCTAAGAAAAGATATAAATTAAAGCAAAAAATTGAAGTTCTACATAAATTACTTAACCTTTCAAATTTAACTAGACTAGAAGACTTCAATGCTGCAGTGAGCTACCGGCGTTCAACCTCAACCAATGAGAGAAAATCTATAATCTGTTCGAATGTTATGCTCGAGCTTGCGACTAGCAATGCTCGTAACAAGACAACTAATAAATATAATAGGGAAAAGTTGTTAAAAATACTACCGACTATTAAAAAAATGATTTTAGAGGATCCTGATCTGTTCTACCCTAAACTTAAAAAATTATTATTAACTTGCGGTATAGTTTTAGAAGCTCTGCCTAATCTTCCAGGAGCAAGACTAAATGGAGCTACTAAAAAATTCAAAAACGGTAGTGTTTTGCTTCTAATTACTGATAAAAATAAGTATGCTGATATTTTTTGGTTCTCATTGGTTCATGAATTGGGACACATATATTATGAAGATTTTTATTCTGGATACAAGGATAAAAATCAATATCAAGAAAAGGAAAGGAAAGCTGATCAATTTGCTACAGACTTCTTTATCTCCCAAAAAGAATATAAAAACTATGTAAGCGAAGGAATATTCACCAGTCGCACAATTAAAACATTTGCTAAAAAAACAAAGGTATCTGCTGGAATAGTAGTAGGTCGCCTGCAATCCGATGGATTAATTAACTTTAGTCAATTCAACAAACTCAGAGATAAGTATGAGATCTCATTAAATACGACAAAAGGATAACTAAAAACAGAAGAAATTAGTTAAGGATAACAAAACGCACACAAAAGTATTTTAAAACATTGTGTGCGTTTTTATTATCAATTTTAAAAATTAAACAATTTTAGTTACAAAGTTTCCTTAACAGCTTGATTGACAGCATCCTTTTCAGCATTAATCAAGTCAACCTTGGACTCAATATTCTTAGTATCCATTCTGATTTCACGCCCAAGACCAGGTTGATCAACCTTTGGTTCAAAGAATTCTTTGAATTCTTCCAGTCTCTTTTCAGTATGGAAAATGTTTGAAGCCACAGTAATATAAGTGGTAAATTCCATATCACCACCGACTGTTTTTTCCAGCCATGACCATTGATCTCGCAGCCAGTCCCAAGCCAATTGTTCGCCTTTTGGATTGGCCAAGACATTCGCAAACCAAGAACGCAAATCTTGAGGCTTAACGACTGCAGCATTTTCAAAATTCTCAATAAGTTCCTTGATTTCAGCGGGATCTTTAGTGCTAGTAATACCATCAGTAAGATCGTCCTTATAGTTAGGATCGATGGCAGCTTGATATTCTTTCAGCAAACGATCAACTAGACCCGGTTTATTATAGTTTTTAACTTCATTCATTAAAACATACGGTCTAACTGAAGCATCAATTTCGTTTAAGTTTTGCTCGTGTTCAGTAAAAATTTGGTGACCATCTTTTATCACAGCAGAGTTGTCGGCATACAATGACAAAGCTATTTCTAATGGACGAATTCTCTTGTCATCGTCTGTATCGGAAGCTTGTGCCTGCCAGCCCAACCGTTCGACTTGCTTTTGGGTCAATTTATTAACGAATGCCTTAAAATCTTTTTCTGCAGGTGAATTCGGAGTAACAAATTTACGCAATGAACGAACACTGGAAGATAACGCACTAATGACAATATATGACTTAGAATCTGCAAATTTTGGCAGTAATGGGACAATCTCAGCGTATGAAATTTGTTTACTTTCTGCTAAAAGTCCCAAGTCTTGCAGTAATTGTAATTGATCAACCGGCTTCAACTTAGTAAATTCAGCCATAATATCATTCATTAAGGTTTCATCATAATTAACAATGAAGTGCGAACTATTGCCTACATTTACACGTAAAGCGTGACCGGCAGCACTGCGCAACTCTTGATAATCTCCTAGATCCAGTTCTCTTTCAGACATAATTTGTGGCGCCTTAAAGTTCGCATTCAATGGAATAGCCCACTTACGTCCAACATCTTTGCCTTCACCAATGAAGAATTGCTTTTGGCTCAAAATCAAGTGACCAGCTGAGTTTACTTTGGCAGAAACTACTGGGTAACCCGGTTGATCAAGCCAAGTATGCATGATCTTGCCAATATCTAAATCAGTAGCAGTTGAAAGGGCGTTCCATAAATCATCACCGGTGGCGTTGCCATAATGGTGTTGCTCAAAGTAATACTTAAGTCCCTTACGCAAAGCATCATCTCCTAAGAGTGCCCGTACCATAACCAGCATCCTTGAACCTTTAGCGTAAACAATTGCACTATCAAAAATTGAATCAATATCAGCTGGATGTTCCACATCAACGTGAACGGATTGGACACCATCAGTGGCATCTCGTTTTAAAGCTGCTGGTACTTCCGAAATTTGGTAAAGATTATCCCAAACATGCCAGTTTGGCTCTAAAGCATCAACTGAAACATATTCCATCATGTTGGCAAAACTTTCATTGAGCCACAAATCGTCCCACCACTTCATAGTAACTAAATCGCCAAACCATTGGTGCGCCAATTCATGAGTGATAACAGTTGCCACATAAGCTTTTTGGTACGGAGTTGCATTATCAGGATCAAGCAAAATTGCGACTTCACGGTACGTGACTAGTCCCCAGTTTTCCATTGCTCCGGCAGAAAAGTCAGGCAGCGCTAATTGCCAAGAATGAGGTAGTGGATACTTAGTTTGATAAAATTCTTCGTAAAATTCGATTGCCCGCTTAGCAATATCCAAAGCAAAGTCTAATTCCTTAGCTTGATGTGCTTTAGTCGCAAAAACTCCCACTTGAACGCCGTCTTTGGTTTCAGTAATCTTTGATTGCAATTCACCAAAGGCAAAGGCAATCAGGTAGCTGGACATTCTAACGGTTTGAGCGAAATAGTGCACGCCGTCTTCGACTTTAACTTCCGGCATATTGGCAATTGTAGTTTCACCTTCATGCTCATCATACTTAAGTGCTAAAGAAAAAGTAGCTTTGGCTTCTGGCTCATCAACACATGGGAAAGCCTGACGTGCAGCTGTAGTTTCAAATTGAGTACCGATAATTTGTTTTTGCACACCATCAACTTGATAATATGAAGGATAAATTCCCATCATAGAATCAGTCAGCGGTGCCGAATACTTAATCTCAACTGTGACTTTGCCGGTCTGACCCAGTTCGATTTCAATTGCTTCTTTTTCGTCATTGACAGTAAACGGTACATCCTTGCCCGCACTGGTAACTGAAGCAATCTTCATATATTTCTGATTAATTAAAATAGTATTCTCAATTGCTTCACCGGTAATTGTCGAAGTACCATTAATACTTTTCTGCTCCCGATTGATGTCTATGAATAAATCATAGTGTTCAGGGTGAAAAGTTTCATAAAAATGTTTAGCAGCCATATTTACCTCCTAAAATAATAGTTACTACCAATTTTAACAGACATAAATAAAAATGACATTAAAACATTCAGGTAAGTAATAATTGGCTTTATTAAGATAAATTTTTTCAAAACTAGTAGAATTATTAAATTTTTCAAAAATTTTGTAAGAGTTGCGTGTTATTTCTGTAACAACAATGACACATTGACTGTGTATTATTATCCATAGAATTAATACAGTTAATTGTGGGGATTGAATATATTGAAGAATAGTAAAAGTTTAATACTTAAGTTAATTACAGCACTGGCGCTATCATTTAGTTTCGTCACTGCTTTGGAAACTACTAATAATAATTCGTGTACGCAAACAGTACAGGCTGCTAAGATGTCAAAAGCAGAACGTGCAGCCAAGAAATGGATTGCAATGCGTGAATCGGGTGGCAATTATTATGCACGCAATGGCGTTTGTTATGGCAAATATCAATTAAACATTGCTTACTTAAACGGTGATTATTCTAAGAAGAATCAAGAAAGAACCGCTGACAGATATGTTTACGGTCGTTATGGTTCATGGGTTAACGCTAAAAACTTTTGGCTAGCCCACCACTGGTATTAATAAGTATTTCTTTAATGCATTATCCCATTAAAAAACGCAGCCTAGCTAATAGTTAGGTTGCGTTTTTATATGTATTTAATTTAAGCAAATGTAAATATCTGTTTAACAGGATATCTAACAGATTTCACTTCGGGTTCTTCATCTTTAGGCCTTTTGCCGACTGCAATTGCCATAACAGGTACAAAACGTTTAGGATCAAGTCCAAAAGTTTCAGCTGCCTTCTTGATGTCATAACCACCGATAGGGTTACTTTCGTAGCCATGGCTTCTTGCTACTAACATAAATTGCATTGCTGCTAATGCTGAATCAATTGACGAATCCATTACTAAAGTTTGATAGTCTGCATGTTCATACAGTGGAAGAAATGTACTGAATACCTCATCTAATTTTGCTTTATCAATCTGACCATTATGATATGCTTTTGTCCATAAGTCACGATAAGACTTATAAGCCTCAGTATCTCCAAATAATAAAACCATGGCAGAACAAGTTTCTACTTGAGGCATATTAAATTTCATAAAATAACTTTTCAGTTTTTCCTTGCCTTCAGGCGTGTCGACTATTACAAAATGCCAGGCCTGCAAATTACATGCGGATGGTGCTGTGGCAGTCTCGTCAATCATTTTTTCAAATTCTTCATGTGAAATTTTTACTGTTGGATCAAATTTTCTTACAGATTGTCGATTAAATACCACATCTTTAAAATTGTTATTTATAATTTTATCGTCTTTCATTACTATCCCTCTTCAACTTCATGTGTTTCTTCCATAAATGGGGCTAAGGCTTTTAGATCAGGTCCTTTACCACTAGGAATATTCTTGGCCCTTGCAACAATCGCTGGATTCATACCTGGATGAGTCAGAATATAGAATTTATCATCTTCAAGAGCTTTAAAAATAATCTTTGGTACATTGTCTAAAGGCATGCCAGTAGTAATATCTTTCTTAGCTTGCTTTTGACCTTCCTTAAATATTTCACTAGAGTAATAAGGATCACTTTTATCAGTATATTTTTCAGGACGATGTTCTTCAGTATGATACAAATCTGTTTGCACGAATGCTGGACAAAATACATGTAAACCAACGTTTGCTTCTTCAGCCTGTAAATCATATTCAACTGCTTCAGTCATTCCTACAACAGCGAACTTAGTAGCATAATATGCAGGCATTAATGGACTTGTAATAAGCCCAGCCATTGAAGCAACATTTAAAATGTCGCCATGTCCTTTTTGCTTGCGCATAATTGGGATTACTCGTTTTAATGCCCAAACTTGGCTCATCAAATCAGCGTGTAAGATCCATTCCCAGTCACGTGTAGGAAGTTCCCAAATTGGTCCTGGAATTGCAACACCGGCCGAGTTAATTAACAAGTTAATTTCCCCGTACTCGGCCATAGTTTTTTTAACCATAGCATCAATATCTTTTTCTTCGGTTACATCAGTTGGAATACTGATCACTTTTGCACCTGTTTTTTTAATATCATTTTCTGTCTTATTCAGTGCTTTCTTATCTATATCAGCAATGGCAAGTTTCATACCTCTTTGAGCGGCCTCTAATGATAACGCTCGTCCAAATCCATGACCTGCACCGGTAATTAATGCTACTTTGTTCTTAAATACTTTCATATGCATTCCTCTCTATTCGTATTTGTTATCAAATAACATTTCTTACATTATCCATATTAAGCGCTTGCATAAGAAATAAAACATACAACATCAATAATTTGTTAGATGTTTAACAAATTCGATAAATTGTTATATGTTTGGTTTCAGTATTTATTTTTATCTTTACTTGCTACCTTTAAAGAATGGACAATAATATTTTTCTGGGTTCTACAAAACTGTTTTTTCATTTCTTTTGGCGACTCTTGTTGCCCATTACCTAGCCAATCAAGAACAATTTCAGTAAAACCACCGGTAAAAAAATTTGCAATAAAATTGCGATCTTCTTTTCTAACTTTTAAGTTTTCCTTGCTTATAATTTCATCAATATATCCGAAAAGAACATTTATTTGTGGTTTTCTAAAAATAGTGTCAAATTGTTTAATATCCAAGTTCTCGTAAAAAGCTTTGCCTAATGAAGGATTTTCATAAAAATATTGGAAAATATTATAAATATCGTTATCCCAATTGTCGTAACCTTGTGATTTATTTAGTAAATCTATAATTTCGGTTTTAACCGTCCATTTAATAAGATCCGGTATATCCTGAAAATGATAGTAAAAAGTAGGCCTGCTTTTATTAGTTAGAGTTAACAATTGTTTTACAGTTATTGCATCCAATGGCTCTTTTTTAAGCAATTTTTTTAGCGCTTGAGCAAAATCTTTTTTAGTATTCAGTGAAATTTCTTTATTTTTCATTTTTATTTTCCACGTTATAATCCAAATTAGAAAAACTTTCTAGTAATTACTTATTCTCTTCAACTATTTGCCTAATTTTTGCATACCGTTCATCCCATTTATTAATGAATAAGTTATCGTATTCCTGCTTTAATAAAAAATCGAGTAAGTCTTTTTTATCAGGTCGATCTAAAAACAAATATTTTTGCGGGACAACAATTTCAGGCAAAACGGCTCTTAACTGCTTGAGTGAAATCTTTTTAAGAGCACATGATTTTAAAATTGGAATAATGCAGCCATCATTTTTAGGCATAAAATAGTCATAAATTTCTCCATAATCATCTTTTTGAATTTCTTGCCCTATCTGGGCTAACGTAGCAGCATTACTGCGAATCAAAGGTGCACATTTGATAAATAGTTGTATCCCGCCATTACTGCCGGTAGTATAAACAAAAGCCTGAAAACTATCTTTAAAAAAACTCTTGCGGTATTCAATTATTTTTTGTCCCGTTACAATTTCTTTTACGTATTCCTCATGCAAAGATATTAGTAAGGTAGGTAAGAAGGGATCATAAACTTTATCTTTTATTGTACACATTATCAATAATACCTTTCTTTATTACTGGCTTTTTGTTACTTATGCTCATCATAAATATGTTTAGTTAAACAAGCAACTCTATATAGCAAGGAAATTAAAAAAGATAATCTAAGTTATTTTAGGCAAAAAAATTGAGCTGTACCTCAACCATTGAAGTACAGCTCAGTTTTTCTAATCATCTTATGCTCTGTGCCTTAATAAATGAACTTTTGCGGGTTCACCTTTTAACCAAGTAGCAAAGAATGCATAGCCGAAGACCATCAAAGCAACTACAGCCGCCAAAATAATCATATTATTATTGTCCAGCGAAATTGCTTGCTCTTCTTCTAGCAGATTCTTTGACTCATTAACTTGATTGCATAATCCAAAGAATAACATGATTAGACTGCTTAGAGTTAGTAAGCCATTAACTGCCGTTAAAATTTTTATCTTCGTTAGCTTCAAAAAATCATGTCCTTTCTTTCGATTTAAATACCGGTATTATATACCCTCTGGAAATAAATGCAAGGCCTTTGCTTAAAATAATTTAAATTTTTTATTTCTAATATGAGTATTATTATAATTTTATAATTAAAACTTCTAAATCCGAACAAAAAGAAGTACAGCATCTGTACTCCCTTTTATTGCCATTCACTTGTTAACCATTCCTGTGCCAGTTCAAACCAATGGGCAGCGTGCGGATTCTCTTGCCATTCTCTGCCTTTAACTACCATATCTTTTCGTGCTAAAGAAAAGCCGTGACCACCACGATTGAAAATATGAACTTCACACGGCACTTTCTTTTCATGTAATGCTGCTGCATACTCAAACGTATTAGTGACAAGAACCACCGGGTCATCCCAGGCATGGAAAATAAAGGTTGCTGGCGTATTAGTGGTTACACCTAAAGAGCTATCCTTGATAAATTCATCTTGTGGTACTTTATCTTGCTCATCTGCCGGAATGTCAAAACCAATTTTGGTCAGGTTAATTAAAGGATAACCCAAAATAGTTTTATTAGGCAAAACTTCTTCACTCTTAAAGCCAAACTCTTTCTGATACTTTGAAGAATTAGCCATGCTGTTGGCAAAACTAGTTACGTGACCACCAGCGGAAAAGCCAATCGTGACTATTTTGTTGGGATCAATCTGATATTCTGGTGCATGATTGCGAAAGTATTTAACAGTAGTTAAGACATCAAGCCCTGCATCAGGATAAATGTCACCTTCGTCTTGCACGAGGTTATATTCCATGACCACGCTGTTAAAACCATAGTTATTGAAAGCCAGCGCTACAGGTTCACTTTCTCTTTGAGACAAATGATCGAAGCTGCCTCCGGGAACGACAATTGCCAGGGGGCGTTTTGGTGTTACCAGCTCGCCAATTGACCCCAAAGTGTATGTGTGCACGTTGAACTTGCGCTGGTTAAAATTAGTTAATGTTAAATCATTTACTTTCATTTTTCTCCCCCACTTTTACCATGTTTTTTGCTAAAAAGGTTGTTGCTAATGGTACTGTTAATAATACACCAATTAAAGAATACATTATAATTAAAGCTTCATTAACAAACATTTTTTCATTTAGTACTTCGCCTAAAGTGTAATTCAAACGAATATACCATAAAAATAATGAAAGGAAGCTGCCAAACATCCCAAACAAAATGGTATTCATTGCTGTTCCCAAGACGTCATTACCGATTTTGGCTCCACTAGCTTTCAGATCTTCATACGAAATTGCTGGATTATGCTTTTTGATTTCCAGCAAACCGGAGCTCATTGATACAGCAGCTTCAGCCACTGCGCCAAGTGTGGAAAAGATAGCAACTGCTACTGCAATTAAGGGATAACTTAATCCCGGCATTTGCGACAAGCCAACCAAAATTTCACCAGCTTCTGGTCCAAGTCCGGCAGCTTGCGCCAGCCATTCAAAACCCAGAATGATTAAGCTGGCTGCTAAACAAACAACTAGAGAAGAATAAAATGAATTTTTAGCAACCTGATAATCATGCGTGCCTAAGAAAATAATAGTTACCAATTTTAAAGGAACAAAAATCAAAATCAAAAGAGGAATGTTGATACCCCAAGAAATCAAGATAGCTACTAAGATTAATAATAAAGTGTTGATCAAAACGCTAAAGAAACTGCGAATGCCAGTTTCTCCACCTACAATCGTCATTAGGATTGCCAATACGATTAGCAAGGCAGTTAGTGTACTCATTCTTCAGTCCCCGCTTTCCGCTTTTTTTCTTCTAAAAACAGCAGGCTGCAGCCAGTGGCAAAGACAACTGTTAAAACTATACCAATCGCTGAAATAATACTCTGCGTGACACCAAGTGAAAGAGTAAAACCAAAGGTGGAACGCAAACTGTTATTATCGCGCAAATAGATAATTGTCATTGGCAATTCTTCAGACATAAAGATTAATACCAAAACATTAATCAGAGGCCCCATGATTTCCTGACCCATAGTACGTCCACTTTTAATCAATTGCTGGGCAGTTAAATCTGCTTTGGTCTGAACTAATTCATAAAGACTGGAAATAATATCAGTGGCTTCATCCATTACAGCCCCTAAAATACCTAGCAAGGTTTGTGCTAAAAAGATGCCGCGAGGATCTTGAGTAGCATAATCTCCCGTTTCGTATTTGATCTCCGATTCACCAGTCAGGCGCATAATCAAGTAGCACAATGCAAAAGAAACAAAAGTACCTAGAATCGTTGCCAACCACGTTGCCAGCATTTTACGGTTAAAGCCTTGAACAACCAATAAACTAAAGAATGAAAAAACAATATCAGCCAAACCAAACAGCAGGACAATATAAGAACCGTTAAGTTTGATATCCAGCATGATAACAATATAAAAAATTATCCAGCTGAGTATCATTGATGCAATTAAGTTAAATGATTTTTTACCGGCAACTGCGACCATCAGCGTTGACATTACAGTGAATGCTAAAACCAAAACCCAGTCTCGTTTGGGATCCTGAATAACTGGTTCACCATGTTTAACATTGACCAACACTCTCTGACCCGCGCGAAATTTCTGCGTAACTAATTGCGAGGGGTAATACATATTAGTAGTTTTATAAGCTTGGCCCTTAAACTTGCCTGACAAGACTTTTAAATGAAGAACCTGCTTTCTGATTTCATCTTTATTACCATAGACATCCGTACTTTTTTCTTCTAAAGTATCCTTAATTTTAGTATCGGTGATTACAGCTACATCATTTTTAGAATAAATATCCGTCGCAAAATAGGTACAAGCTGTTAGAATCAAGCCTATAGCTGCAGTTAATACCGCAAATAAGTAGTGCTTCTTAATTTTTTTCAACCAAATCATTCCAATCGATTTATACTTACCTACTGTAACTTAAAAGCAGCCCTTAAACATAAATTTTAAGCTAAGTTTGCAAAATTTAAATATTATAAAAACGGCTTTTAACTAAAAGTCGTTTCTTATATACCTACATATCGAGAAACCGTTGCCACCAATGGGTCTTTTCCGGCTCAACCTGCATGTCTGCTAATGTTCGGTGAGTATTGGCACTGGCACCTTTTTCGGCATTTTCTTTAGCTTTAGCCAAAATTTCCTCATGCATTTGCTCGCTTGACTTTTCTTCGTCTTGTGCAACTTGAGCACGCTTTTCAGCCGCAGTTAGTGGCTTAGTATCAGGCATTTCGTCAACATCAGTTATATCATCAGCATTAGTCACGATTCCTGAAATATCAGGCAAAACGCTAAAATCATCTGCTGAACTAGTAGTTTTAGAAGCAGGCGTTTCCAACTCTTTTTGCTTTTCCAATAACTGTTTATTCTGCTTTTCGATATGATCCAATTGTTTTTGCAGATTACTCAGTGCCGTATTCTGCTGGCCAATTGTTTGTTGTAAGGCATTCAGTAATTTCACCATCTGAGAAGTAGACATTACTTCCTGCTTTTTGTCATCTTCGGTTTTTTCAGGCTTATCTTTTTTAGCAGTAACTGCAAAAACCTGTTGAGCAGCTTCCTGTAAGGTTAAACCGTTATCCTGGGCCAATTTGTGAAAATCTTCCAGGTCCTGTACATCCTGCTTGCTATATAAACGTGCATTTTGCTTTGTTCTGGCATAATAATCAGGCTTACCAGTAACTTTTTCCACAATTAAAGAATATTTACGTAATGTAGCAACACTAATGTGCAGGTACTTAGCCGTTGCCGAAGGCGCGGTTAATTCTTCAAAATTATGCTTATCTTCACTCATCAGATATACTCCCTAGCACAATTAATTAACCAATTTTATGTAACAGGTTTTTCTTATGGTCAAAACGCTCTTGCGCTTTTCCAATTAAACGGGTAATTAGCTCAGAATACGAAATACCTACTTCTTCAAACAGCTTAGGATACATACTTATATTAGTGAAACCGGGCAGCGCATTAACTTCTGTCAAAATAACTTTATTATCACTGGCACGTAATGTCGAATCAACCCGAGCCAAGCCACTGCATTCTGTAACTTGATATACTTTTAAAGCATTTGCTCTAACTTTATCTACAATTTCTTGAGGTAATTTTGCCGGAATTTGCAAAGTAGTAGTGGAATCAGCATCATACTTATTTTCATAACTGTAAAAAGTCCCAGCCGCATTGATAATTTGGCCCACGCCTGAAACAATTGGCTTGTCATTACCTAAAACAGCAGTTTCAACTTCCGTACCATGAATGGTTTCTTCAATTAAGACCTTATCATCATATCTAAAAGCGTCAGCCAAAGCATCAGCAAATTCTTCTTTATTGGTAACATGATGAACGCCAACTGAAGAGCCTTGGTTTGACGGCTTGACAAAAAGGTCAGGACCTAGTTTCTCGCTGACTTTATCATAGTCGCGCTTGGCATTAGCATCATCTTCATATTCAAAGCGTTTAATCGCAATCCAGTCAGCAACAGGGACGCCAACACGTTGTGCTAAAATTTTGGTAAATTCCTTGTCCATGGTTACAGCAGAAGCTAACACATCATCGCCAACAAAAGGCTTATTCAAGATTCTGAACAGTCCTTGCAGACAACCGTCCTCACCTAAATTACCATGCACAATTGGAAAGAAAACATCAATTTCCGGTAAATTCTGCAGTTGAATTAAGTTTGAAATATTGGCTACTTCATGTGGATTCTCAATAGTGTATTTAGGATCTTTTAAAACTTTAAATGAATCCTCTTCGCTTGCTAAATAGCCATCATTGGTTATCCAAATTGGGTGAACGTCAAACTTATTTTGGTCAATCGCATTATAAATATTGTGGCCTGACATGATTGAGACTTCATATTCAGATGAATTTCCACCAAAAATTAAACCAACTTGTGTTTTCTTAGTCATTATTTTTACCTCTTAGCATTATTTCTTAACTTTTTATTATACGGCAAGAAAAACCCGAAGAATTGTAATTTAGACAATTTTTTAGGATTATTTTTATTATAAGCAAAAAGCCTTGTATAAGACAAAATCATAAACAAAAAATTTATACTATATTAAAAAATACCGTTTTATTCCCAGGTTATTTCATAAAGCTTATTTATTTTTGTGGGATGCTTGCCAGGATTAACCGGATCAAACGACTGATGATAGGCTACAGTCAAATAGATATCATTACTGGCAATCAGTTGTATGCCTTCTAGCTCAGTATAATAACCGGCTAGCTCTAATTGATTTTTCTGAGACAAATCTATTAGCTCCCAATGTGCCGGATTGACTGCATTCCAAGGAATTTTAACAATTTTGCGGTTTTGGCCCAGTCTGTCGTCTGCAAACTGACTGGAAATATAGACATCCCGATTATTATCAATGGCAAATCCCTGCAGCGACCCTACTAATCCCATGCGACCAGACAAATCTGGTATTTTAAAGGCAGCTAAACATCTTATTGTAGTAATATCAACATGTTTGGTTAACGTTGCTGCTTGATCAAGAGCATTATTAATATCGTTTAAATTATAAAGTGCAAAATAGCCGGTAAAGTCATTATCCCCATAAGCTATTAAAAAGTAATTTAAATTAGGAGAAACAGCAACTTCCACACGTGCGAATTGATCTCCACTGCAATTGATGCCAAAATCAGCTCCTGCATAATTTAAATTGGACAGTCGCGGTCGCATTTTGGTATTTGCAGTAACTTTAAAATATCGTGGAATTGCAATACGTGCAATTTGTTTAGACCAGCTAGACCAACCTGAATTCAAATCATTTGGCTTGGTGCCAATAAACCACTGCCCATTTCTTCCTGCATACTCCAAAGTTTGTGTATGACCAGCAGCCGTTCCAGTTAGATGTAAAACCGGTAATTGCTTATTAAAAGAAACATTACTGTTATTTTGACCACGATAAACAAAAGTATCCCCAGCCACATGTTGCAAAGCATAAGCATAGCCATTATTAATAGTAGTTTTCTGAACTACTACTTGCCGCAAGTCTTTGTCTACCGGGCCGGTTACCCCATCCCAATCATCTAAGTTACTATTTAAAGTAATACTAATATTTTTTGCCAGTTGCATATTTGCATTATTAATCAAAATACTTTTTCCCTCATAAAAGTCTTGTGCAACAAATTATTAAATATCACTATCTTTTTTCAATCTGAATAATACTTAATTTAATTTTGCCTTATAATTTATATTAAAGAAAGGAGAGCTCTTTAAATGATTAAAAAAATTTATACTGCCCTCTTGTGCTTACTTTTCATTTTTCCATTTAGTAACACTAAAGTTTATGCGGCAGAATTCACTCCTGACGAAATAAATAAGATAGCCCATTTACAACAGGAATATGCACAGCTTGATACTACCACTTTTAATTTTAATAATCTTTATTTGAGCAAACCCCAGTTTAAAAACAGATTTAAACAAGGAGCACTCGTTCCTGCTTACCTTAATAGTCAATTAGCTTACACCAACTATTATAGACAGCTATTTGGCTTGAACCCTGTTAAAGAAAATTTTCAGGATAATATTGCTGCGCAAAAAACTGCAGCTGTACTGGCCGCACTTAATGCCAACCCTCGGATTAACCAACATAGCCTGCCTTTTGAAAAGCGTCCGAAAGTAATTAACAAAAACGTTTGGCAGCTAGCGCGCAATATTTCGAGCAAAGCTAACCTTAATTTCAATACTAGTGATCAATCAGCTGGTGATGTTATTACTGATCTGCTAACCGACCAATATAATTTAACCGGCGCTGACACTGGTCACCGAGCATGGCTATTGTCAACACGCTTAACTTCAACTGGAGCAGGTGCAGCGTACGGTAAAAATGGCTACCGCTATTCAGTTCAAAAAGTTTTTAATCCTGATGACGTTTTTCGTACTCCCAGCCAAGAAATGGTAACTTATCCCAGCAGCGGCGTTTTTCCAATCGAGCTTTTGCAAGGTCAAAATATTGCATGGTCTGTCTATCTTTCAGATCAAAGCTTTAACGGCAATCCAATAATTACCATTACTGATAAGGATACTGCCCAAACTTATCAGGCTAAAAATGTCCATAATTATAGTTATACTGGCTATGGCAATTTTGAAACTATTATCACTTATTATCCTGGATCAATCCCACTAATAGTTGGACATGAATATGAAGTAAAAATCACGGGCTTAACCAGTTACACCTTTAAGTTGTTTCAACTTAAAAATCCTTCTGAATCAATTCAATAATAAAAAATTTCGGCAAATGATGTATCCTATTATGTCATTTAATGTAATTTGCCATAAATAATTTCCCTTATTTACTTTTTCAAAAATTTCATTAAAGCTGTTCCTTGAAATAGTAGTATTTTCTAAAGCAATTCTAGTGATAAGTAAGTTCAGCTTTAGTTTTTTATAATCAGTTCGCTTTCTAAGCTTGTTTAACATATATGTCATAAAAGTCTTTCATTCGAGTATTGTCAGTACTGCGACTAAATACTGTTTCTAGTTTTTGGGCAATAAAAGTTTCATTTTTATAGCAATATTTCTAGGTATTCTTGAACTTTTTTAACAGTTTTGAATTTTCTTGCAAAGTACAGCAATTTGGCAATATTTTTATTCGGCTGTTTTAAATACTGCTTATAAGCTTTATTTATTATTTCAGGATCAATGTGATTCTGTGGTCGTAATATTTCTGCCATAGTTCGATCAATAGAATAAACCCTAACATTATTTCCACTAGGAGTTTTTACTATGTCTATACCCAAATTATACATTTGAAGTACTTGTTGATGGGGCACAATTTGTTCTTTTAGCTGCGAATTTTTATATCCTCTCGGAAAGGTAAGATCAATTTTATCTGGAACACGATCACTCAAACCATATAAATAAAGTGCAGACCTCAACGATATTATTCCCTTCTTGAGTCTCAGCTGAATAGTATAAAAAGCATCTTCCAAATGGTTTGGACTACCATAAATTCCTTTATCAATCAAAATTAACGTATTGTTATTAAGATAGCTCTTAATTTGTTGTCCTGAAAAGTTTTTCTTTGTGAGTTGTTTTCTAGACAGCACATAGTTATTTTGTTTCAACAAATTTTCCAATTCAGATTTTCTAGTCATTTTAGTCACATTCTCTTATCTATATTATACCCCATTATATAAAATGTCGGGGTATAATATAGATAAAATTAAATAAATAAAAACCATATTTCGAAACTTAAGCGAAATATGGTTCTTATTAAAACGAATTAATATCTATTTTCAGAGAGTTATTTGCATCTTTAAGTAGATATTTTTTGAACTGAGTAAAACTCTAAAGGTAGCGTGCAACAGCAGCTAACAAATCTTTTTCATTATTAACTATGGTTCCATTAAGCTTAATCAAACCGGTAGTGTACAAGTTAACATAATGAAACTGATTTTCAGCAATCTGAGTTAGAGCGTGTAACTTTTCTTGGTTAGTAGCGCCTTGTTGGCGGGTATCAGTGTATAAACCAATTATCGGAATCTCTTTTGCATAAGCTACGCCTATTTCACTAGCGACACCATTATCAATGCTAAGCCCATCAAGCACCGCAACCATCAAATCACTATTAAGTAATTTTGCGGTATCTGCCTGAGCGATCATTTTAGAATCGGCATAAGCTTCCTTATCATTAATTGACGCGTTTTCTTGGGGCAAATATAAATCAATGGCATCATCTATTTGCCGAATTTTTGCCGCTAATTGCGCGTTATAGTTGATTTCTGCTTGTGAAAACAAAGCATTTGCAAAATAAATTTTCATATGAGCTTCCTTTGGTAAAAATGACCAATTGCTTTTTAAGCCAAGCTACTTAATTGTTTGGCGAGCTAATTTCCCATGGAATCGCACTCAGGATATAAAGAACAACTCCGATAATTACAAAATCCAGGAAAATACTGCTGCTTATTTCTAATACATAACCTAATACAGCTAAGCTTTCAACGTTAAAAATTACGGGTATAACTGCCAATACGCCCGCAATTAATATTAACCAAAATCCGGCCCACATACCAGATGCGGTAACTTCGTGGGTCAGCATTTTTGAATTCAAAAATAACTTCATATCACTTATTAATGACCGTAAACTAATAATAGCCATTATTAGTATGATTACATTAACGATTAACAAGATAAAAGCGACATTGCCCCCAAGTGTAATAGTATTCAAATTAAAAGCATCTATTACGTCATATGGGGCATTATTTTCCTGTTCTTTTAGTTTTTCTTGTACTAACTGGGCATCACTAGATACGCCTTGATCAACGTTTAAATCAATGTCATGCAAAATTTGCTTGGCTAATTTCATATTACTGAATTTAAACCATGGCGTACCCAACGTATAGTCAATAATATGGTCGGCAATTGGCTGTGTTTGCTTCGTAGTCAACAGGTTAGCATTGCCATTTTTATTAGCACCAATTATTTCTGCTAAAGCATCAAAGTGCTTGTTGATCTGCCTGACAACTACAGCCTCATTACTATTGCTTCTAATTTGCCCTTTCATGAAAAAGGGATTTAGGAAAGTAGCGGTAGTCATGGTTAGCGACACAATCAGAAAGATAATAAAGGACAGAACTTTTTTATAATCCTCGTTCTGCTCTCTATTTATTCTGTGCAAACCATCTCGCGCGCCATTTGCCATATTTTTCCTTTCTAACAGACAATCTCCTTGTCTTCATCAAACATTGTATCTATAGCATGATGAATGGTTTCATCATCGGTAGATTCGATAATCTCATGACCTTCTTTGAGCGCTTTATCAATAGTAGATTTTGAACAATGTAAGAAACTATACATAAATGATTTTGTACCATAATCTGCTATTTCTTCAGGAGAAACGTCATATTCTTTATTATCATAATAAAGACGACTGATGCCTGTTACAGCAAAAGCAATTCCCAGCCGTACTTCTTTTGCATCGAAGTCCACGTGGTTAAATAGCTGTTTTTCCTTTAACCAGTCATTAATAGTCTTACTCCAAAAATCTAACGATTCATTACTCTTAAACACTTCTGTAATAATGCGCTTAAGACCTTCATCTTTGATTCCCAGCATTTCAATTGCATAAATAAAGGCTTTAGTACGCGCACAAACTTCGTCTTCCTTATTAACGCCGAATTTTTGCACCTGCTTATCTAATGTATTAAGAATATTGCGCACTACATCAGTAATCAAGCTTGATTTATGTGGATAATACGATTGCAGTAAGGATTTGGAAATTCCCGACTTTTCTGCAATCATTTGAAATGAAACATTATCCAATCCATTTTCTCTAATTAAGTGAAATGTATTACTTAAAATTGTACGTCTTCTTTTATAATTTTTACGTCGTGCCATAATGTTTTCTCAACTCCTATACATTTTGCCTTAATTATACCAATGATATAGAATAAATAAACAAAAAAGGCACCGGTATATTATATGTTTATAATTTATATTAAAAAACAAATCTTATCAGCAAGCCATTTAATATGTCTTTACTTTAAATCACTTTCACTTAACAAATGCATTGAGCGATCATTATATACATAATTAATTCCTCGCGCCAAAAGCAAATCAACAGAAATACGGACCATTCTGTCAGGATAATGGCTGTGCTTAATTGTATCAGTTACTACAATTTGTTCAATTGGTAATTCATTCAAAACTTCAAGCGCATTTTGTGAGAGCAGTGCGTGTGTGGCAGCAACATAAACCTTCTTGGCACCAGCTGCTAAAACAGACTTGGTTGAAGAAGAAATGCGTGATCCCGTGTCAATTAAATCATCAACAATAATGCACTTCTTGTCTTTAACATCACCGATCATATCATGCACATCCGCATCATAACGGGCACGGCGCTGATCCACAATTGCGATAGGAGCATCAAAGCACTGACCAAAGTTGCGGGCAAGTTTAGCGCCAGAGTGATCCGGTGAAACAACTACAATATCATCTTCTTCTTTGGTAGCAATACCGTTATCAATAAAATATTGCGCTAAAAGCGGCATAGCATGCAAATGATCAACCGGAACATTATAAAAGCCTTGAATTTGTGAAGCGTGCAAATCAAGTGCGATTAAGTGATCCATACCAGTAATTTGTAATAAATTAGCTATGAGTTTAGCAGTAATTGGTTCCCGTGAACGAGTTTTAGTATCTGAGCGTGAATAAGCCAGATATGGTACTACTACATTAACCCTATGCGCTGAAGCCCGATGCAATGCATCTAAAACAATTTCTAATTCCATAAAGTTCTCATTTACAGGATCTTGAATTGACTGAATGACAAAAACATCACACCCCCTGACACTTTCGCCAATATTAACTTGAATTTCACCGTCACTGAAGTGCTGCACAGCAGTTTCGATTAACGGCTTTTTCAATATTTGCGCAATTTTTTCATTTAAAGCGGGATTTCCGCCCAGCCCAATTAGCTTCATTGGGTGCATTAACTGAAGAAGTTCTTCCTTGTTCATAGCTACCTCGTTTTTTAAAAAATACAATCTTTGCAAGTCTATTATAACCAAAAAAGTCATCAGTGCCTAGAAAAGTAATAATTCAAACAAAAAGCCGAAGATACTTTCGGCTTCTACTATACGAATTTACTCTTATTTCTAAAAAATTTAATGACCTATTGGAAAAAGTCTTCCATTAAGTTTAGTAATTTAAAACTCTTTACGGCATAACTTTCATGTTTTTGTCTGGGCATGACCAAAAGCTGCCCTTGAGGAATAATCTGGCTATACCAGCGAACATGCTCTACTTTAACCCAGTCTTTTTCACCTACTACACAATAGGTAGGTATCTTTATTGCCTTTAAGCTGTCAACCGACATAAAGCTCTCTGATAATTCTACTTTACTGTCCCGGTTCATGCGTAAGAAGCGCAGAAAGCCTTCAGTCAAATAGTGGTAAGACCTGATGCCATTACCGTTAACAAAAACCCCTGCTATCATCAGCTTTTTAAAGACATCTTGGTCTTGACTAGCCAGCATCATTGCTACCAAGCCGCCTGCATCAAAGCCAAAGCAATAGCAGCCTCTGATATGAACCTGCTTAATAAAAGCCGCAAGGTCTTCGACTTCAGTCTGATAGTGTTCTGCTGCTTCTCCCTGACTCAGACCATGACCTCTCATATCCAGCACATAAACCGTGTAATAAAGAGACAAAGGAGCCACTATCTGGTCAAACATGCCACCATCTAAATGGTGTCCGTGTAATAGAAGAAGCGGCGCGCCCTTACCTAATTTACTATAATAAAGTTCATTACCATTTACTTTTTCTCTCATCTTTGGTCTCTCTCACTAGCCTCAATCAACTTCTGATTAGAACCATTTTCCTTCTTATGTTCATGCCACAAGCTGCGGATGATAATTTTTACAATAATGTAATTCGCTTTAAAATTATCAGGAATCATTTTTGAATTAAAGTGATGAACCATGCTGTCTTTACGTTGCCAGTAATGATATAGAGGCTTGCTATCACAATAAAAGCCCTCTGTTAAAGCTAAGTATTGGACATTAAATATTTGATCTTCCATAAAGGCCAAGTTTTTCTTGAAACTAAGATGATTCTGGCGTACAACCGCCAATTTGTATCCTTTGTTCCAAGTATAGCCTTTAACAGGAGTAGCCAAGCAATGGTTATCACATAAAGAGCCAAATGGATTACTGATTAACTGGTAGGTTCTAGCCTTACCTTTCATCCCTCGTACAACTTTTTTAGTGACAGGAACCGAGCCCTGCTTATTTTCGTAATCAAGCCAAAAGCCACAGGAAACCATTGCAGCATCAGGATGATCATGAAAGGCATTGACAAAAAAAGCTGTGTAACCAGAATCTACCCAGTCATCACCATCATGAAAAGTAAAATATGGTGTATCAACGTTTGCAATGCCAACATTACGCGCATCAGACAGGCCACCATTATGCTTATTTATTATTTTAAAGTAACGGAATCGCGCACGATAGCTCTCAGCTATTTTTCTAGTATTATCCGTTGAACCATCATTGACAATTAACAACTTAAAATTCGGATCATCTTGCTGTGCTAAATGATCAAGTGCTCGAGTCAAGTATCTTTCAACATTGTAAACTGGCATGATGACAGTTAATTCAGGTTGCTCAGTCATAGCTCCCTCCTTCACTTTTGTTATTATACCATCTAAATATTAAAAATAACGTAAAGTAAGTAGTACATAACTATAATTTAAACTTTTGCGTTTATCATTTAGTATAATTAAGGACAGTCAAAAGGAGCTAATTACAAATGAAAAAAGCAAAAACTATTTTAGCTATTATTACAATGTTATTTTTTAGTACCATTTTATGTGGCACTGTTAAGCAAACAGTTAAAGCAGATGATTTGCCCGTAGTTTGCCTGGGAACATCTTTGACTGAAACGCAAAAAAACGGTACGTTAAAAACACTCAGCGAACCTCTAAAGGGCGCTAGCTATCAAACTATTACGATCACGGGTGCCGACTTAGTCAAATACCTTAACCCATCTGGTGCTAACTTTACTACTAATTCCGGTGTCTGGTCCAGTGCGATGATTGAAAAGACAGCTTCTGGTAACGGTATTAACGTCCACATTCTTGACTATCAAGGGCGCAACAACATTACCACAATCACATCCGATCAATATAAAAATGCCGCTTTAACTGCCGGTATTTCTGACGCTAATATTTACGTTACTAGTGCCGTTCCTATTGATGGCTCCGGTGCTTTAGCCGGTGTCTACGCCGCTTATAGCAAAACCGGAGAAAACTTAAATCAGAGCCAGGTTAATGCAGCTCAAGACGAAATAAACACATTGAGTAAAATTACTAAAGAAAATAAAGATAAAGACGGCTATAGTGATGCACAACTTAATAACGCTGTTGCAGGTGCAAAGCAGGAAATGGGCAAAATCGGTAACAATATTTCAAACAGTCAAATTCATGACATTGTTAACAACCAAATTAACATCAATCATCTTGGCGACGTCATTAACAATAATCAGAAACAGCAAATAATCAACATCTTAATTGAAGTGCGTGATTCTGGTGCTTTAAAAAATCATAAATTTAGGGACCAGGCCGATGCTTTATCAAAAAACATTAAAAAGAATGCAAAAGACATTTTCGATAAAATAAATACCCCTGAAAACCGCAATTGGTTTGAACAAATTTGGCACAGCATCACTTCATTTTTCAGTCACCTGTTTGGCGGTTTAATAGTCACTACATTTTAACTAATTACATTTGATCCATAAATTTATTTAATGTATGGTCAACGAATTCGTTACCGCGATTATTGGCGTGGCCTTTAGTCCATTCAAATTTAGTCTGAGAAAATTCACCCAAGAGCTGATCCAACTCCTGCCAGCATTCAAGGTTTGCAATTGGACCCTTAGAGCTTTTAGTCCAGCCACGCTTTTTCCAGCCCTTAAGCCAGCCTTTGGTAATCGGATTTAGAACATATTGAGAATCAAGTACAAACAGTAGCGGCTGGCGGTTAAAGTTTAACTCAAGCAATTTTTTGAGAGCTTCAATTAAAGCAGTTAATTCCATTTTATTATTAGTTGCACCAAACTCACCGTTTGAATTATAAACAGACTTTTGTTGGCCATCTTCTTGCCATTCAATTAGATAGGCCCATGCAGCTTTATCCGTTGCACGCACATGACCGCCTTTAAAGTTACCGGTATTGCGGGTGCCGCCATCCGTATAGATTGTGGCAAAAAAGCTGGACGGATGCGCTTTAGTTGCCTTGTTTAATGCTCTATTCTTTTGGGGAGAAGTTGCCGCAGCAGAAGGCTTCTCCTTGATTTTACGGCTTTCTCTTTGAATCTTGGCAATTGCCTCTTTTAAAGAATCCTCGTCTTTTTGAAAGACCTGTTGAACCGTCTCGTGGTCCCAATCCAAATATTCCGTAGCATCCGTTATCTTGCTAAAAGATTTAAACTCAGCTCCAGAATAGCCATCAACCTGTTTTCGGGCTTCATCCCAAGTGCGATAAACGCCTGGCTTGCGGCCCTTTTTTACTGCATAAAATTTCATATGTTCTCCTTTCACTAATTTGTCTAGTCAATGCTAAAATAGATGTAGTTCTATTTTTAAGGTGGTATTATGTTCTTCAATACTAAAAAATACAAGGAAGAAGTGGAAAAAAACCACAAACGCGATCTTGCACAAGAGCCCAGCAGGCTCAGTATGCTTTTTCTCGCTGCTTTGGCAACTTTTGCACCAACTCGTATTTTTTTGCGTTTGCATAAAAAAAGAATTGAAGATGACGCCACCATTGAACCAAAAAAAGGTGACTTTGAACAAGTACCGATAATTTATTTTCATGGCTTTCGTGGCGGTGACTATACCACCAAGGTAATGGTTCAGCAGGCTCTGATAGATAAAGGAACTTCGAAGTATCTCAAAGTAACTACTGACTTGCTGGGTAACTTCAAGCTCGAAGGTACCTGGACAGGTGATCGAAATCCCATTGTACAAGTTGTTTTTCGCCAGCGCCTCGTTGGCGTTTATGCGATTGATTACTACTTGCGTTTTACATTACCATTCTTAGCTCAAAGGTACCATTTTTCTCACTATTCGGCAATTGCACACTCTCTTGCCTGTCCCTGCATCGTACGCACAGAGATGCGCAAATCCCGTAAAAAGCAGTTCCCTCATTTGGTCAAATGTGCTTTTATCGCTGGTCCCTTTGACGGGGTAGTTTACTTAGGAGATATTCCCAACGTTAATGCCTTTAACCAAAAGGGTCGTCCAGCTGTAGTTAACTTGCACTACCTGTATCTTTTGCTCAGACGCAAACGATTTAATCCCAATATTTCAGTGCTAAACATTTATGGCAATGTTTTAGACAACACCAACAGCGATAAATTTATTTCCGTGACTTCTGCTAAAAGCATCCGCTACGTTTTAGCACCTTATGCCAAATCTTATCATGAAGTTGAGATTCGGGGGAAAAAGTACGCAGAACACAGCTGGATGCATGATAATCCCTTTGTTATCGACATTATTGATAAATTTATTGGTCTTAAAAAGTAATTTGATTTTTGGAGGAAATAAGTGTGATTCTGCTCCGTGACATAGGACGCATCATCATTATTACTAATACTATCTTAGCCTTTTACATCGTCTTTCACAGAAGGCGATCTGTCTCAACAACCTGGGCGTGGTTGATTATCTTGCTGGTTTTTCCAGTTTTAGGGATGATCATTTACGGCTTTTTCGGTCGGGGAATTTCGCAGGAAAATATTTTCGCTATTAACAAACAACATCATATCGGCTTGCGAAATGTCCAAAAATCTATTACTGCTGCACCTAAAAAAATCAGTACATCTGATACCTCAAATAAAGCTAAGATGGTTATCCATTTTTTTGATCACGATGGTGAGTCACCATTAAGTAAAAATAACCACGTTAAGCTTTATACTGATGGTGCAATCATGTTTCACGACATGATGCTTGACATTAAAAAAGCTAAACAGTCAGTAAATGTTGAATTTTACACCTTTTATAATGATGAAATAGGCAATGATTTTCTCGACTTACTTATTCAAAAGGCACAAGAAGGCGTATCTGTACGCTTACTATATGATGCCTGGGGTTCAATGGGAGCAACTAAAGCCTGGTTTGACCAATTAAGAAAAGCCGGTGGTGTGGTATTACCTTTTATTACTTCACGCAATATGATTACCCGTTACCGGATTAACTACCACTTGCACCGCAAAATTGTTGTAGTTGACGGTAAAACTTCTTGGACCGGTGGCTTTAATATTGGTGATCAATATCTCAGTCGCAAGAAAAAATTTGGTTATTGGCGTGACAGTCAGGTTAGAATTGTCGGTTCAGCTTCTCTACTTTTGCAAGAACGATTTGTCATGGATTGGAATGCTTCTATCCAAAAGGAAAACCAAGTAATCACATTTAATACTGTCCTTTTCCCTAATTTAGATGAAAATGAAATTCATCCCGGTGATGTAGCTACACAAATAATTTCAGATGGGCCCGATCGTTACAATGCTAATATGCGTAATGGTATTATGCGCTTAATGTCTTTAGCCAAAAAGAGACTCTGGATTCAGACGCCCTATTTAATTCCTGACGACGCGATGTTTGCAACTTTGCAAACAATTGCCCAATCAGGAGTAGACTTACGAATTATGATACCGTGTAAACCAGACCACCCTTTTATTTACCGCGCTACACAATGGTACGCCAATGAACTATCTCGTTATGGTATTAAAATTTATATTTATAATAAAGGATTTATTCATGCTAAAACAATTGTAGTTGACGATACCTTTTCTACTGTGGGATCAATGAATCAGGATTATCGCTCATATGACCTTAACTTTGAAGATATTGCCGTTTTTTATGATAAAAATTTCACCCGTGAAGTCGCAAAATCATTTGAAGATGATATGAAAGTTTCATCCTTATTGACTCCTGAAGATATTGCCAAACAAAGTCGCTGGCTTAAAATTTTGCAAAGCTTTTCACGAATGCTTTCGCCAATTTTGTAGCAGCTAAAAAGCCTTCCATTTTTGGAAGGCTTTTAAAATGGGCTATTATTAATTATTCCGCAAAGTGATAAACACTTTCAGCTGGATAGCGAGTTGTTTTAGCCATAGTTTCTTCAGTTTCATTGCTCTTGCCAATTACTATTGCCATTACTGGTAAGTAGCGTTTTGGGTCTAAGTTAAAGGTTCTGGCAATTTTAGACTCGTCATAGCCAGCAATTGGGTTAGTGTCGTAACCATGATTGCGAGCAACAAGCATAAACTGCATGGCAGCAAGTGAACAAGATCTAATGGAATCAATTGCACAAGAATAATATGTGCCGTTTTCATAAGATGGCAAAAAGGTTCTTAAGACTTCGTCTAATTTTTCCTTAGTGATGTTGCCTGTCTCATATTCCTTGGTCCAATTTTCACGATACTTTTTATAAGCATAAACATCGGCAAAGACTTGCACGACTGCAGCACAGCTGTCCATCTGGGGATCGTTAAATCTCAGCATGTATTTCTTAACTTTAGCAATAGTTTCCGGGGTGTCTGCTACTTCAAAGTGCCAACCTTGCAAGTTGCAGCCAGAAGGAGCTGTAATTGTTTCTTCAAACATTTCCTTAAATTCTGAACGCGGAATCTTGACACTCTTATCAAAATGGCGCACAGAATGACGATTTTGAACCACATCATTAAAATCGTTATTACGCATTTCGTCACACTTTCTTTATTAAATATATCTCTACTCGTTAATTTTACTACATCTTGTTACCGCTTTCACATATTATTTATAATTATTAGCAGTATAATAATATATAAATTATTACAGCTAAGAAAGGTCTATTAAAATGAAAAAACTAGTCAGAGATAAAATTCCAGAATTTGCTCATTATGCTACTTATCGCAAACTTGCTCCAGCAGAAATTGAACCAGCATTAAAGCAAAAACTAATTGAAGAAACTAACGAAGTTCTTGCCGCTAAAACCGAAACTAATTTAATTGAAGAGTTGGGTGATGTTTACGAAGTCATTTTAGCCTATCTCAAATTTAAAAACGTTGACCAGAATACTTTTTTAAATCAGGTCAATAAAAAACGCGCTCTTAAGGGCGGTTTTACTAAATATTTGGAAATGAACTGGGAAGAAAAATAATTCAAAAAAAGACACGCTTTTACGTGACTTAAAAAATATCCTGAATTTCAATATGAATATCATGATGAATGTGATTTTTGAGCGCCTCAACAATTTGCGCAACGCCATAGGAAAAGCGCAGGTAATATTGTCTGTTCTTTTGGGTTGTCAAAATACAGATTACCTGCTTTTTCTTTGGATTAGGTACTTTAATTAAAGTTACCATTGCAATTTCCGAATATGAAATCGTTCGGCGAAAGTAACCTGAAACTACGGCCCTTTTTGGTGCAAGACCTGTAAAGCCGTCAATAATACCGATCATCAAGAAAATCGCTAAAAATATACTTAAACCCGGGTCTCCCTTTTCAATTAATTGCCAGGTAAAACCGATCCAGATAAAAATCACGGCCCAAATAATTGAAGAGGAGCGATAATGTCCCTTTAAATCAATATTTGCCTGCCAGTACCAACTATAACAGGTGTAGCCTAAAAGTAAGGCATCCAGAATTAGATAAAAAACTATCATATGACTCTCCTCAATTGTATTTTCATCTATTATAACAGACTCACAGTCTTTAGAGCGGTTAATCAACATTAATGATATTTTACTTGCATTTTTATTAAAATTATGATTGAATTATTATCAAATTAAATGCAGTGAAAAAGACGAGTAAATAGCTTATCTCTTTAAGTGAAACGGTGATAGTGCAAAACCGTTAGACCCTGGGTTATTGAAAAACACTTTTAGCAGCACGCTGAAATTTACGTGAAAGTAGGTTGTGTCGTCTCCAGTACGTTACCACGCTGGTGAAGCATGATAGTGCTTCATGAGTTGGCCCTTTGGGGCAATTAAGGTGGTACCGCGGAAAAAGCCTTTCGTCCTTGTTTTTATTAAAAACGGGATAAAGGGCTTTTTCTTTTCCTTAATTTATAGGAGGTCAAAACAATGACTTTAATTTTACCCGCAGGTTACCATCCTACTCTCACAATTCGTGATACAGAAGCAGCTATCGTTTATATTCGTGAAGAATTTCAAAGAGTTTTAGCTAAAAAATTAAATCTGCAACGCATGTCTGCCCCGCTTTTTGTTGAAAAGCATACTGGAATTAACGATAATCTGAATGGGGTTGAACGTCCAGTTGCCTTTGATGCCAAGGATCTGCCTGCAGATGATACGCTTGAAGTCGTTCATTCACTTGCTAAATGGAAAAGAATGGCACTGAAAAAATACGGCTTTAACATGCACGAAGGACTTTTCACTAACATGAACGCCATTCGCCGCGATGAAGATTTAGACAACTTCCATTCGCTCTACGTGGATCAGTGGGATTGGGAAAAAATCATTGCTAAAGAGGAAAGAACAGAGGAAACCCTGAAAAGCACCGTTACTAAAATTTTTGCAGCAATAAAGGAAATTGAAGCTGGCTGTGCTTTCCGTTATCCTGCTTCTACTTACCATTTGCCAGAAAAGCTTTACTTTATTACTACGCAAGAATTAGAAGACCGCTGGCCAGACATCAGCCCTGAAGAAAGAGAAAACAAAATTGCCGAAGAAGAAAAGGCAGTCTTTATAATGAAAGTCGGCGACAAACTGAAAAGAAGTGGCAAGCCCCACGATGGTCGTGCACCAGATTATGATGACTGGCAACTAAACGGTGACCTGATTTTCTGGTATGAGCCTTTAAAGCAAAAAATTGAAATTTCTTCTATGGGTATCCGTGTTAGTCCTGAAAGCCTGCATGAACAATTAAAGAAGGCTGACTGTCTGGACCGTGAAAAATTGGAATTTCACCGCATGTTGCTTGATGGAGAATTGCCTTATACCATCGGTGGTGGAATTGGTCAATCCCGCTTATGTATGCTTTTGCTTGGCAAAGCTCACATCGGTGAAGTTCAAGCTAGTGTTTGGCCTCACGATATGGTTACTAAATGCAAAGAACATGACATTCAAATTCTTTAATAAATAAAAGCCATGCTGTCAGAAACTGACAGCATGGTTTTTATTGCAATAACCCTATCTCACAGGCAAAATCTTGTAGTAAACTAGCAATAGTAAAACTAGTTTTAAGAAAGGCAAAATTATGATTGATTCTAACAAGATAACTGAATTAAAAAATGACATTGATCAGGCACGCCACATTACTTTTCTGACCGGTGCCGGCGTTTCAACTCATTCTGGTATTCCTGATTATCGCTCTAAAAACGGTATTTATGATGGCGTCTCTGAAAGTCCGGAAACAATATTGAGTGAAGAAACACTTTATCAGCGCCCTGAATTTTTCTACCAGTTCGTAATGGATAATATGTACTTTCCTAACGCCAAGCCAAACGAAATCCACCAGAAAATTGCCGCTATCTGCAATGAAAAAGGAGATTTAATCACCCAAAATGTTGACGGCTTGGACACGAAAGCTGGCAATAAACACGTCACTGAATTTCACGGCTGTCTCTATAATATCTACTGCACTAAATGTCATAAATCAGTTTCATACGCTGAATATGCGAAGTCCTACCGTCATGAAAATTGTGGCGGTATTATCAGACCAGGAATTGTTTTATACGGTGAAGCCATTAATGGTGACAGTTTGGCAAAGTCTGTGAACGCCATGCAAAATTCTGACTTAGTAATTATTTCAGGCACTAGTTTTGTGGTCTATCCCTTCGCTCAACTTTTATCTTACAGGCAAACTGGCGCTAAAGTTTGGGCAATTAATAAAACAGCCATTCCCGCAGAAGGCATTTCTGCCATCATTGCGGATGCTCTAGATGTTTTTAAGCAGCTTTAAATTTTTAAGCAGGCTCTTTAAGCTATTCTATTTGCTTTTTTTACTGGAGCACTAGTTATTACTTGTTAAAATTTGATACAGTAATTAAAATTTATCTGAAAAAGAAAAGAGCCTTTAAATGACAATTTTTAAAATGTATGCTCCCTTTTTTAGTGGCAGCAACTGGATCCACGTGTTAACCAGTGGTAAAGATTGGCTCACCATCTTAACCCTGATTCTGATGGAATGCTTGCTTTCCGTTGACAATGCGGTTGTGTTGGCAGCCCAAACCAAGGTTCTGCCTGATAAAAAACAACAGGAAAAGTCATTATTTTATGGCCTTTGGGGTGCATATATTTTTCGCTTTATCGTGATTGGCATTGGTACTTACTTAATCAATTTCTGGGAGATAAAATTAGCGGGCAGTCTGTATCTTTTCTATCTTTCCTTTAAGTTTTTCTACGACCAAAGGCATCCCCAAAAGGCTGCCACTAGCGCAAAGATTGAAAGTGCAAAAATTACTAAGCATACCCCTAAAAAGGGCAAACATTTTTTGTCACTTTTCTGGCGGACCGTTATTTCAATTGAAGCAATGGATATCGTTTTTTCAATTGATTCAGTGCTAGCTGCCCTAGCGGTTTCCAGTAATCCGGTAGTAGTATTAATTGGCGGCATGATCGGTATCTTGTGCATGCGGGGCGTTGCTGAAATCATCATCAAATTGATGGATATTATTCCTGAATTGCAGCCAATGGCTTATATTTTAATCGGCATCATTGCTCTTAAACTATTGCTGTCTTTGCCACCGTTACATTACGAACTGCCTAATACAACTTTTGCCTTTATTGTGTTCGGTATTCTTCTCTTACTATTGCTTTTCACTTTCTACGAGCAAAAAGGAAAAGACGAAAATCATAGTCTTTGTTCAACGTATTCTTTGAGCACAACTGCCTGGTTGTGTTCTTTGTTTTTGGCACCATAAAGAAAAAGAACATCTTGTTCAACCAGCTTATCTTTAACTTTGGCAATAAAGGCAGCAGTCACAGGATTGTGGTCCAATTCATTCAGGTACTTTTGCCGAAACTCAGGATATTTAGTATCATCGTGATTGAACCATTTACGCAACTCCGTGCTGGGACTAATTTCTTTTGCCCATTCATCTATATTTGCATCTTTTTTACTTTTACCTCGTGGCCACAGACGGTCAACTAGAATGCGGTAGCCGAGCGGTTGCTCATGTTCGTAAATGCGTACTAATTTTATCTTTGTCATGCTAATATCCCCTTTTAATTTAAGTTTACTACACGGAAGAAAAAATGAATTACTCAACTTATTTTACTAATAAATCTACCGCCACTATTACTAAAGATTTAATTGGCAGGCCCCTCACATACAATGACGGTGAACATATTATGGGTGGCTACATTGTAGAAGCGGAAGCATATTTAGGGGTCAAAGATCGCGCAGCTCATTCATACGGCGGTCATCGCAGCCCAGCTAATGAAGGTCTTTATCGTAAAGGCGGAACTATCTATATTTATGCTCAAAGACAATATTTCTTTTTTGATGTTGCCACGCAAGAATATAATGAGCCGCAAGGAGTTTTAATCAGAGCTATTGAACCAGTTTGGGGCATAGAGCAGATGATTAAAAATCGCGGAGGTAAAGGCGGTGTCCTTTTAACTAATGGGCCTGCCAAAATGATGCAGGCTTTTGGCATTCACAGTAAAAAATGGAATTTACATTTCTTAACTGACTCCCCTTTTAAAATTGATTTAGATGACAGTCACAAAAAGCTGGCTAAGGAAATTAAAACCAGTGCCAGAATCGGTGTTAGCCAGTCTGAACTAGAATGGGCCAATAAAAAACTGCGTTACTATGTAGCTGGCAACCCGTATGTTTCCAGAATGAAAAAGAAAGCTTACCAAAGTGGCAATGGCTGGCGGTGAAAACTGAATCCCACCAGACCATTAAAATAGAAAAAGAAAATAAATGAGATAATTATAAAATATTTTTTAAATAAAATTATTGACAAGTTGCTTTTAATAGCCTATTATTTTTCTAAGTTAAATAATTTCCAATGCAATAGAGGTCGCGGTTATTACAAAACTGATCTGAGTGAGCGAACACTGTGAAGTTCAGGATAAGAATTACCGCCGAAATAAGAATATTGTTCGTTTCAATTTTCTTGTTGGGCTGCAAGAGAATATTTTGCAGACTGTCCTGGTTAGTCCCCAGGGAGCGCTATATGATTTGTTTTAAAAATAGATTATGAACCTCGTTGTTTTGATTAACAGCGAGGTTTTTGTTTACGCTTTTATTGTATTGGCTTTATTTGAAACATATTTTGTGGAGGTTTTCAAAATGAAGTCAAGATTTAAGTGGTTGGCTACCCTAGTTGCCTTATTCACTTGTTTGAGCATAGCGGCTAATTTTAGTCTTACTGAAGCTGATGCCAAAAAAGATGAGGGCACATTAAAAGTAGCCATGGAAGCTAATTACCAGCCGTACAATTGGACACAAACAAATGATGCTAACGGTGCTGTACCTATTGAGGGTTCAAAAGAATTCGCCAATGGCTATGATGTTAAAATTGCCAAAATTATTGGGCAAAAATTGCATCGAAAAGTTGAAGTAGTTAAGACCGAATGGGATGGTTTGCTGCCTGCTCTAACCAGCGGCAAAGCTGATTTGATTATTGCCGGCATGAGCCCTACAGCTGAGCGGGAAAAGGCCATTAATTTCTCTCAGCCTTATAGAAACAGTACTTTTGTGGTAATTACCAAGATTAATAGCAGATACGCTAACGCTAAGAAACTAACCGACTTTAAGGGTGCAAAATTAACGGCGCAACAAGGCACTTTCCACTATGACCTGATCAAGCAGTTAAAGGGCGCTAAGCGTCAACCGGCTATGCGTGATTTTGCGGCAATGCGGCAAAGTTTAATCTCCGGTACTATTGATGGCTATGTTGCCGAGGACACTGAATCAACTTCCTTTAAGATGGTTGATCCTGACATTAAGTCAATTCCTGTCAGCAAAATGGCTGGTTTCCACGCTACTAAAGATGAATCTGTCACCGCAATCGGAATCGCTAAGCCTAATAAAGCACTGCTTAAGAGCGTTAACCAGATATTAGCTACTATTCCTGAAGCAAAAAGAACTAAGCTAATGACTGAAGCTGTTAAGCAGCAGCCTAAAACTGATAATAACAAAAAAGGTAAAAAAGCTAAGTCAGAACCGTGGTTAGTATCAATGTGGCGCCAATATGGCGGCATGATCTTAAATGGTATCGGCATGACGCTGCTTCTGGCCTCAGTTGGTACCATTGCAGGTTTCTTTATCGGCCTGGCAGTTGGTATCGTCAGAACCATTCCTACACCAACCACTACCGGTAAAAGATGGCTGCTTAAGTTTGTGAACTGGCTGCTTTCGGTCTACATTGAAGTCTTCCGGGGTACACCAATGATGGTACAAGCTGCTGTTATTTACTATGGTATTGCCCAATTCTGGCACCTGAATATTGACAGAACTGTTGCCGCACTAATCATCGTTTCGATCAACACTGGAGCGTATTTAGCCGAAATTATTCGCGGAGGTATTATTTCTACACCCGAAGGTCAGTTTGAAGCAGCCAGTGCCTTGGGAATGACTCATAATCAAAGAATGTGGCACATTATTTTGCCACAAGCGATCAAGAATTGCCTACCTTCAATTACTAACGAATTTATCGTTAATATCAAGGATACTTCAGTCCTGAGCATCATCTCCGTATCAGAGTTGTTCTTCGTTGGTTCAACTGTTGCTAGTCAGACATTCAAGTTCTTCCCAACTTACTTGACAATTTCTGCTATCTACCTCATCTTGACCTTTACCATCACGAGAATATTCAACTTAATTGAAAAACACCTTCAAGGAAGTAAGAATTACAACTTAATGGCAAACCAAGTTCAAGTGGGCACACCAAAAGACATGGAGGCTAAGAACTAATGACTGAAACAAACGAAACTATTTTAAGTTTAAAGCACATCAAGAAAACATTCGGTGAACACCAAGTTTTAAAAGATATCTCTTTTGACATTAATAAAGGTGAAATTGCCACCATTATCGGTCCTTCAGGTGGTGGTAAATCAACAACTTTGCGTTGCATTAACCTGCTAGAAGAGCCTACCGCCGGCGAGGTTGATTTTCATGGTGAAAATGTCCTGGCACCAAACTACAATCGCAATATTTATCGTGCTAAAGTCGGCATGGTTTTCCAACAATTTGATTTGTTTGAAAACAAGAATGTATTAGCCAATTGTATGGTCGGTCAAGAATTGGTATTAAAACGCTCAAAAGACGAAGCACGTAAAATTGCACTTACCAATCTGAAAAAAGTAGGTATGGAACAATACGTTAATGCCAGACCGAGTCAACTTTCTGGTGGACAACAACAAAGGGTCGCGATTGCCCGTGCTATCTGCATGGATCCTGAAATTCTGTTATTTGATGAGCCTACTAGTGCTTTGGATCCAGAAATGGTCGGCGAAGTTTTAAGCGTCATGAAGAACCTGGCTACTACAGGCTTAACGATGATTATCGTAACGCACGAAATGGCATTTGCTAAAGAGATTTCCGACCAAATGTTTTTCATCAGCGATGGAATAATTACTGAACAAGGCACGCCAGATCAATTATTCAATCACCCGCAAAATGAAAAAACCGTCAAGTT
Organism: Lactobacillus sp. ESL0260; assembly: GCF_003692935.1. NCBI lineage: Bacteria > Bacillati > Bacillota > Bacilli > Lactobacillales > Lactobacillaceae > Lactobacillus > Lactobacillus sp. ESL0260. The sequence continues at coordinate 4,639 of NZ_REHO01000004.1, read as the reverse complement.
TTTGAGTAATTTTCAGAATAACTAATAAGGTCTAATTAAACATAAAAAACTGGTAAATCTACGTGATTTGCCAGTTTTTTAGTTTGCTTGTGGCTCTAAAAGTCCAATAATTTCCTGATTAAATTTAGTTGGTTCTTCCCACTGCGGGAAATGACCAGAATGATCAAACCAAATTATATTGCACGGACTAGTAATTTTAGCAGCATATTCTGCAATCAATTGCGAGGACACATGATGATCATATCTGCCTTCACAGAAAGTAATGGGAACGGCAAAATGCAGCATATTTTCAAAATTAACGTCCATCAGTTCTTCCCAGAAATATTGAATTGATTGCTTTGAGCCTTGCAAGCGGTGAATTAAGTCCTTAAAAGAATAATCTTTAGCAGATATAAAAGGCAAAATTAATTTGCGGTAGTTTTTAGCGCCGTAAATTGAGCCGCCATAAGCCACAATCATTTTAGTTAATTTGAGGCTGGCCTTAGTTGGTTCATGTGCAAAATCAAGTTGGTCAAGTTTAGCAGTATTTTTCATTTTTGTTCGTAAAAAAGCTTTTTGTAAAGCAATATTCTTTTTCATATTAACGACTTGACCAATTCCGATATATTGCGTAACCAAATCTGGATACATTTGAATAAAATAGAGTCCTAAAACCGTACCCCAAGAATGACCCATGATAATTAATTTATCCTGTTTTAACCGTTTTAATAAATAAAGCACAAACTGATGAATATCTGCCAAGATGGTGTCAATAGACAAGTTTTCTTCAGGCGAGAATTTGTAATACGATAGTCCACTGCCCCTTTGTTCCAGATTGACAAAGATAAAATGATCTTCTAGTTCGCTATTAAATTTTTTCGTTAAGGGAATGCAGGCATCCCCTGGACCACCATGTAAATATAAAATAATCGGCTTCTGACTTTGCTTTGAACTAATTGAAAAATAAAGTTTTGTCCCGTTAATCTCTACGTTTTCTATTACTGATGTACTCATTTTTTGGCCTATATTCATATAATCGCTTGCTATTATGCATACACTGCTACTTTATTTAAGTATATTATTAATGCCGCTATTTTGTAAATTCCAAATTAAGTTTGACAAAAATTAGATTCTATTATTATATGTAGATAAATAGTCAACAAGCATTACGCTAGTAGAAAACTCTCTACTTTTACCTCACCATCGGAGAAAAACTCATGAAGAAAAATGGTTACAAAATTACTACCTACATTTTTGGATTCTTATTTATTATCACTTTAGGCTTTTTGCTCTATGATACTAGAAACCCGCCCACTGTATTTGGGGGTTTTACTAATAATGCAATGCCACTAAATCCTTCCAATCCTCATGTGGAAATTTCGTTTGGTTTGGACCCCGAATATGCTATAAATGTCGACGGACATCAATTTGAAAGAGGCACTTATAAACGCATAAGTGACAGTGTGTTTAGCTTAAAAGCAAATAATGGTAAAGAGAATGGTGTCGCTTTTTTATCAAATAAAGGTTCATACTTGTTTCACTCTAAACTAAAGAAAAAGCTGATTAGTATTGAAAAGTTTTCGAATAAGCCAGAAATAAAGCCAGGGACTATCAAATAGTCTAACGTACTTTATGCTAGAAAAAATACCAAGCAGTATAGTTGCCTGGTACTCAAATCTTATTAAATTTTATTCATTTTTACCTTCAGCTTTATAAAATTTAACCCGATTAATTAAATAGTCAAGTAAAATTACACAGATTAAATTTAACACAATAATTAAGAGTATCAGTAACGGATGGTCTTCTTGCTCATCTGTCATATTCAATAAATATAAAGTTTCAAAACTAATAGGTACGCCTTGTAATGCCAAACAGTAAATTAAATCATTTTCGACTTGATCAATAAATGTATCTTCTTTTACTTCAAAGCAAACTGTAGCAATTATTGTTATGATGAATGCACTAATTGACCATATTAAGTTATAATTCGGCTTATTGGAGAAAAAAGCTTCCATTTCAATTATACACAACCACAGTAAAGCAGCTCTTGCTAATTTCATTTTCATCTCATTTAATAGCCTTTCTTTCTTATTTTTTTAATTATTATATCATGTTTTAAAGTTTAAGTAAAATGTAATTCTATTAAAAATATTAGTCTAATAATAATTAGGAGTGTTTAGCTGTATGAAAGAGATATTAAGTTATCCAATATCAAAATATTAAAGGCAGATATATGTTTAAAAAAACACGTTTTACGCTGCAAACAAAAACTATTTTTCTGGTTTTCTTTACCACCCTTGTTTTTATTCTAACTGCTGGAACCATCACCTCATACAAAGTAGCGCAAAATCAAAAACAAATCATCAAAGAAGAAATTAATAGTGTGTCTAAAATTGTCGCCAATAATGAGCAGGTACAAATTGCTTTAAGAAAAAAAGTCAAACCCACAACATATAACCCGATCCAAAAATATGCCGAACAAGTTAAAAAAGAAACTAAAGTAGACTTTATTGTGGTACTTGACAATAATTACGTCCGCTATTCCCATCCTTCTGAGAATCATATAGGCAAAAAATTCAGTTCGCCTTCTGATGCTCAAAAATCAAGCTCTGGTAAGGCGCATTATTCTCACCGTCGGGGTGTTTTGGGAACTGGCTACCGGATTTTCCGCCCGATTTTTGCACACAAGCAGCAAATCGGAATAGTTTGTGTTGGTCTCACTGACAAATCAATTAATAAAGTTATTCGAGTCGCCCAAAGATCAGTTGTAATTGGCTCTCTAGTTTCATTAATAATTGGCATACTGCTGGCTTTATTAATATCAAGACGCATTAAAAAAACGCTGTTTGATATGGAACCAAACGAAATTGCATTTAAGCTCACAGAATTATATGCTATTAATGACAGTATTGATGAAGCGCTTATTGTTGTAAATAATCACAAAATTTTAATTACTGCTAATTACTTAGCTAAAAAATCTTTTCCTTCCTTAATGGTGGGAAAAGCCCTGGATAAAAATCTAATTGATTTATTATTTGCAGACAACCAACAATTACCTAAAACAAATGAGCTTGTCTTAATCAATGCTAAAGAATATATTGTTTCAGTTAGTCAACTGGTATACCATAAGCAGATTTTTGGTCAAGTTGCTCTACTGCAGGATCAGTCCAAATACCAAAAGTTATCTGAACAGCTTGCCGGCAGCCAACAATATATTCAGTCACTAAGGGCACAATCACACGAATTTTTAAATAAATTGCAGGCAATTTACGGCATGATTGAATTAAAACAGTATGATCAAGTTAATTCATTCATTGCAAAAATAAACCAAAATTATCAGCAAGAATTTGGTCAACTGAATAAACAGCTCGAATCTCCTGCGCTTGTTGGCTTTTTAACTGGAAAAATGAACCAGGCGCAAGAGCAAAGAGTCAACTTGGAAATTACGCCAGATTCCAATTTACCGCAAAAGGTTGTAACCGAGCAATTAAATTTAGACCTGATTAAAATACTGGGTAATCTCATCGACAACTCCTTAGCAGCAATTAAAGCTAGTGGCAAAATCACCTTGGCAATTAATTTCGATAGTGAAAGCTCAGTCTTAATTATTGAAGTTGCTGATACCGGTACTGGCATTTCAAGTGAAGTTAAAAAGCATTTATTTAAACAGAAGTATTCAACTAAGGGCAAGGATCACGGCTATGGACTTATTCTGGTGCAGCAAATCATTAAATCCTATAGTGGCCATCTTGAAGTTTCATCTTGTAAACCTCATGGTAGCAATTTTTATATAGAATTGCCTTTGCAGGAAAAAAACGAAAAGGAATAAAATGTTAACAATTTTAATAGTTGAAGATGACCCGATGGTCAGCTCGATTAACAAACAATATTTAATGAGAATTATTAAGCCGGAAAACCTGACTGTATATCAAACTGCTACTGCCAAAAAGGCACTAGCAATTACTAAAAAAATCAACCCTAATCTGATTCTGCTTGATGTTTACCTTCCTAAAACTTCTGGCACCGAATTACTGGAACAATTTATTCAGCATAATCTCCATCCCAATGTCATTATGCTTTCTGCCGCCAAAGACAGTACCAACATCAATATGGCTTTAAAATATGGTGTTTTGGACTACTTGCTCAAACCTTTTTCTTTTAAACGTTTTAAAGAGGCAATTGAACATTTTTTAAAATATAACGAAGTATTGCAAAAAAACAACACGGTGTCACAAGGTGAACTTGATCATATTTTTATTACCCAAGATATGAATAACTTAAATGATGAGACCGGGTTGCCTAAAGGGCTTTCAGATTTTTCCTTAACCAAAATTAAAACTGCTATTTCCCAACTTGCCGGTGAATTTTCCAATCAAGATGTAGCTCGACAATCAAAATTATCACGCATTACTACCAAAAAATATTTGGATTATTTGGAAAAAACCGGCAAACTTTCCACTAAAGTGCACTATTTAAAGGTTGGTCGACCAATTAAAATATACAAATTGAATAAATAAAAAAACAAGCTATTGTTGAAGCTAACCCCTAAAACTGGACGTTAGTTTTATATCGTTTTACTTAAGGCTTGATTCCGATATTGAATCGGAGTTAAGCCTTTTAGCTTGTGCCGAATTCTATCTTCATTGTAATAACTTATCCA
>NZ_REHO01000003.1:0-73534 GCF_003692935.1 Lactobacillus sp. ESL0260 | reverse complement strand
TGAATTTCTTTTGTACTAAATCCTCTTTGATACAAATCTACTGCTTTTAATTTTGTTTTTAGTAAATATTTAGACATAAGAAAACCCCCGAATTGGAATCTTTGTCCAATTCCGGGGGTTAACTTCATGTCGTAGCTTGCTTTTTATTTAGATAAATTTTAGTCAAGTTTCACATCATTATCAGTATGACCAGTCTCTAATACCTGGTGGAAGTTCTCATAACTGACGTTGATCATGTCTGTTAAAGCAGGACTGGTATATGAACCAATATGAGGTGTTAATAAAACCTTAGGATACAATTCTGTTAATTGTCTGGTTAAATCATTAGTGATATTGCCATTATAATTATGGCCTAAAACTTCTGCTTCATCAGGCAGAACATCGCTGGCAAAGCCGGCAATTTGGCCATCTTTAATTGCCTTAATCACAGCAGGGTAATCAGCCAGTTGCGATCTAGCAGTATTGACCAGAACCGCATTGTTCTTCATTTTACCTAGAAAAGCTTCATCTATCAAATTATCATTTTGCCCTGGGAAATAAGGTACATGAATTGAAACAATGTCGGATTGAGCTAGTAATTCGTCTTGACTTACAAACTTTACGTATTGTTTAGCAAAATCACTTGGATAAGGATCGTAGCCCAAAACATTGGTCCCCATGCCATGATACAGTTGTGCTTCCGTAGCACCAATTCTACCCGTACCTATAATACCTACTGTACTGGAATGAACTTCACCTGAAAAAGTGGCAGTCGAAACTGAAAAGTTTCCCTTATTAGTCAAGGTGGTAGCTAAGGCGGTATGTCTAAAGAGCATCATCCCTAAAGTCATAGCTAATTCAGCCACTGCGTATGGTGAATAAGCAGGAACGCGGGCAACTTTCATATCGTATTTCTTAGCGGCCTTAAGATCAATATGGTTATATCCCACTGTTCTCGTGAAAACATATTTAATGCCCCACTCGTTGAATTTGGCCAGGTTGGTTGCATCACCTACACAGTTGGCTCTGAGTAAAACTGCATCTGCTCCCTTAGCTGTTTCAACATTATCATGGGTTAACATGTCGGATTCCAGCTGCAATTCATAATTATATTTATTTAATTTTTTAAAATAATCAACTTCATTTTCGCGAACGCCATAGGCTACTATTTTAAACATTTAAAAATTCCCTCCTAATTAATGAAATATACCAATTTGACTGAGAACGCCCAGAAAAGCGATCCATATTGGCATGGCAATAACTGCCATAATAGTTGAAATAAATGATGCATCAGAAGATAACACCGGCTCACGGTCAAAACTGATTGCATAAGATGATGCAACAGCTGCAGTTGGTGTAGCCATCATGATGATAATTGTTCCTAATGCAATGTAGCTAACAGGTAAAATATTAGTTACAGATAAAATAACTAGGAGCAGTAAGTTCAAGATTGGCACTAATATAACCTTGTTAAAACTGTAGTACCATGAAGTCTTGTTGGCAGCAGCTTCTTTGAATGAAGTTGAACCTAAAGTAGAACCGATTGATAACCAGGCAAGAGGCGAAGCCAGATTTGCTAAATATTGCATTGGTTTATACAGCCAAATTGCGGTTTGGTCAATCCGGTAAAACGCAACGTGAACTATTGGTGCATTGGCATTAATTACACCGTTAACTGCTTGTTTAACAGCTACTTGAGGCACGTAATTTTGGCATAACCATAAAATCAAACCCAAGAATGTAGCGATCACGACCGGGTTGACAAACATCTTCTTTAAGTTGCTGGCCTTCATCTTGAGTCCAGACATCTTGATATACGCATACGAATATAAAAAGATACGGTAACCAATGTTAAAGATAGAGCTGTACATGATACCTTTAGGACCGAAAACAGCCCCTACAATTGGAATACCAAAGAAAGTAGTTGAACCAAATGTGGTTAATACTGCTAAAACATCTCTTTTATCTTTAGGATATTTAACATATGAAAGTGGAGTCAAGAATATCAAAATGATATAAATTACAATTCCCCAGATTAAAACATTCATCCCTTGTGATAAAGTTTCATTGCTAATCGGTTGCATGAATGAGTTAAAAGCCAATGCTGGTAACGCAACTGTCAAAACTATTTTGGACAATATTTTACCAAACTTTTCAGTAAAAATACCGCGTTTACGCAGGTAAAAGCCCAATAGAATAATGAAAATTGTTGACGTTATTGAACTGACAATCGCAACGTTCGAAAAGGTTACTTTGATTGCTTGCGCAATATTCATTTTATTTCCTCCTATTAGTTATTCTTTTCACATTGATAATACTACTTATTTGTGAAACTAATAACTTTATCAAACTAAAGTAACCTTTTGTAACTTATGTAAATTTAAAAGCCGTGACTTGCTCATCTAATGTTAATCCCAAAATCAGGACAAATTCGAATTCATAGCAAACAGACAAACCATTCAAATTGTGGTTTGCCTGCTTTTAGTTGATGCTCGAATAGCGGTGTCACATTATAATCTAACTAATCAATTTTAGCGTCATTTCATATTCTTTTGGCAATTAAACTAATGAAACCAGACTTTAGAAAAAGTTTCAGGCTAATTATCGTGTTCTTTATGCCATTCTTTAATCTGTTCCAGCCTCTTTTTAAAGCGGTCTTCATGGCCTTGCGAGGTCGGCAAATAATATTCGTGTCCCTCTAAACTCGGTGGCATAGTTTTCATTGTTGTTAACTTGTCTTTAGCATAATGCGCCAGCTGGTAACCTTTACCATAGCCCAAATCTTTCATCAACTTAGTCGGGGCGTTGCGAATTTGCAAAGGCACTGGTTCATCTATCGTCTTCTTAACATCTTCTTCAGCGGCTAATCTAGCTTTATAAACTGCATTTGACTTTGGCGCAAGTGACAGATAGATCACTGCTTCCGTCAAATGCACATCACATTCCGGCATCCCTATAAATTGACAAGCCTGAAAGACGTTGACCGCCACATTCAGTGCATTAGTATCTGCCAAGCCAATATCCTCACTGGCAAAGCGCACTAGTCTGCGTGCAATATAAAGTGGATCTTCTCCACCTTCAAGCATCCGCGACAGCCAATAAATCGCTGCATCTACATCGCTGTTACGCATTGATTTATGCAAAGCGGAGATAATATTGTAGTGTTCTTCTCCGTCTTTGTCATACAAGACTGACTTTTGCGTGATTAGTTGTCCCAAATTGTCCATAGTCACAGCGATCGTATTACCATTTTTGTTGCCGTTTAAAACTGCCATTTCCAGCGTGTTTAAAGCAGTTCGGGCATCACCGTTGGCAAATTTAGCAATGGCTTTAATCTCCTGCGAACTGATTTTAACGGTTAACTTGCCAAAACCATTAGGGTTGTGCAAAGCATTTTGCAATAGCTTGATAATATCTTTGACTTCAAGCGGTTTTAAGACAAAAACCTTGCAGCGTGAAAGCAGCGCCGAGTTAACTTCAAAGGAAGGATTTTCGGTCGTGGCACCAATTAACGTGATACTGCCGCGTTCAACATAGGGTAAAAAAGCATCTTGTTGTGCTTTATTAAAACGATGGATTTCATCTACAAATACCAGTGTTTTTTGCCCTACTTCATGTTCAGCTTCAGCCTGCTTCATAATCTTGCGGATTTTAGTAATACTGCTGTCAACCGCACTAAAGTTGAAAAAACTCGCCTGACTCTGCCGGGCAATTATTTCCGCCAAAGTTGTTTTGCCGACTCCCGGTGGTCCCCAAAAAATCATTGAGGAAACTTGGTCATTATCAATGATTTCCCGCAATATTTTCCCCGGTCCCAGCAGCTGTTCTTGCCCTACAAACTGATCTAGGTTTTGGGGACGTACACGGTTAGCCAATGGTTCATTTTGCCCATTATTCGTAAATAATGATTCTTGCTTCATCATGACATCTTCTTTTTATTTACTTTCAGACACTTACTAACCTAATTATACAAGCATTTTTAAATTGATTATGAATAATAGCTATCTTTAAAAACCGCCTTTGCTTATTTAATTATTGCCACACAAAAACAACACTGAAATTTTACTAGCAATAGCATTAACCAAATTCATATTTAATGTCTAAAATATCAGCTAAAAATAAGCTTTTTTATTGTATTCACGTACGGTAAAATAAAAGAAAAATATATAAATACTAAATGGTAATATAAATGGATACAAGACAATTAAAACTTTTTCTAAATGTTTGTTACACACAAGATTTTTCCGAAACAGGCAGAAATTTATATATTAGCCGTTCTGCTGTAATTCAAAGAATTAACAAATTAGAATCAGCATTAAACGTTAAACTATTTAATAGAACCACTCATGGTGTTAGTCTAACTGAAGCAGGTAAAGCATTAAAACCAATGGCTAAACAAATTTTAAATGAAGAAACCGAAATAATAGAAGTGATGCAAGACTATTCAAAGACTTTAACAGTAGGAACAATATACCAACAGAATCCTGTAATCATTAACAAGTTTTTGGAAGAGCATCCCGAAATAGCTGATCATATTAATATACAGTTTCAAGAAATCAAAGAAGTATCAGATATTAATAATAAAATTGATATTATAGAATATTATGAAGTAACCAAATACTTAGATCAGTCTTTCGATTTCATTACCCTTAAACTCGAACCAATTTATGTCGCTATACCGCCTGACAAAATTTTAGCTAAGAAAAAAATAATTAACCTTTCTGACTTAAATGGAATGGCTGTAGATATTGAAAAAGAAGGCGTCTCTTTAATAAGTGACAAAATTAAAGATACCATAGAGAAAAAATACCCTAGGATCAAATTAAAAAGTTTTGGCATTTATAATTCATCATTTTTCGCAACAGCCCGTTTGCGGCATGAAATTATTATTATTGCTCAGGGAATGCAAAACTATGTCAAACCTTTTGTTGTAAGACCATTAAATATTAAGGAAAAAGCTCAATATGGGTTATATTATCGTAAAAAGACCAGCAAACTAGTTACAGATTTTATGAAAAATTTTAAATAAAAAAGGCGGACCTTAGTTATTGATCTTTACTTCAAAGTAAAAATTAGTCTGAAGTAATCAATTTGTCCGCCCCTTTTTAATGTGCATTTTTCATGAAACTCATAGCTTTTTTAAGATCAGGCGCTTTACCATTAACAGCATCTTCTGCCCTACCTGTGATTAGTGGATTTAATCCAGGGTGCGTGAGAATATAAAATTTATTGTTTTCCAAGGCTTTAAATACTATCTTACCTATGTCATCAAGTGGCATTCCAGTATCAATTTCTTGAGCATTTCGTGCTAGAACTTCCTTAAAAGTATCACTCTGATAATATGGATCTGAAGTATCCGTATATTTCTTTGGTCTATAGTCCTCAGTATGATCAAGATTAGTATGAACAAAAGCAGGAGCAAAAATATGCATATGAATTTTGTCTTGCTTATATGCTTGTAAATCGTACGCTACTGTTTCGGTCATGCCAACTACAGCAAATTTGGTAGAAATGTACATTGGTGAACCAGCTGTAGACATCAGACCTGCTACGGAAGCAACATTAAGTACATCGCCACCATTTTCTTGCTTCATCATAATAGGTAATACCTTTTTAATCATATAAACTTGACTTAGCAAATCTGCGTGTAAAATCCATTCCCAATCTCTTATTGGCACTTCCCAGATTGGACCACCAGTAGCAATTCCAGCATCATTTATCAGAAGATCAATTTGGCCATATTCTGTCATTACCTTGTCTACAGAGTCATAAACTTCCTGTTCTTCAGTAACGTCTGCAACGATTTTCTTTACACTACTACCATTTTGAATCAGCCGCTCACAAACAGTGGTTAGAGCTTTTTTATCTTGGTCAAGTAAGGCTAATTTCATCCCTCTTGCAGATGCTTCTTCAGCAAATTTCATCCCAAAACCATGAGCAGCCCCTGTTATAAAAGCAACTTTATCTTTAAATTTTTCCATGAAATTTATCCTCTTAGGCAAAATCGAGTAAATCAGATAATGGGTATCTAGTAGTTGTTATTTCTGGATCAGCTTTAGGATCATGTTTACCAACAGCAATGGCCATAATAGGAATGTATTGTTTAGAATCAAGACCCATAATCTCAGCAGCTTTTTTAGCATCATAGCCAGCCATGGCATTGGTATCATATCCGTGTGCTTTAGCAACTAACATAAATTGCATAGCAGCTAAACTAGTATCTACAGTTGCGTCTGCAATGAGCATTGAATCTGGTGCATTTTGATAAAGTGGCATGAAAGTGTTAAGTGCAGCATCCATTGCATCCTTTGTTACTTTCTTTTGCTCATACATTTTATGCCATAATTGACTATATTTTTTATAAGCCAAAGTATTACCGAAGAATAAAACTATAGCAGCAGAATCGTCTATCTGGGGAAAATTAAAAGGCATGAAATATTGGTGTAACTTCTTTCTGCCCTCATCTGTATCCACCACTACAAATTTCCATGATTGCAAGTTGCAAGCAGACGGCGCCTTGATTGTTTCATCAAGCATTTCCTTAATTTCATCACGACTAATTTTGACAGTTGAGTCGAACCTCCGGACTGAATGACGGCCGTTTACAACTTCCGTAAAATTATTATTTACTATTGACATAAAAATATCCTCCCTTTTTGTTATCGCTTACACAAATTATTATAAAACTCTATCTTTTTTTCGGTGTCTCTATTTCATTTATTGGTGTTAAGTAACAGCTTATCAGTATTCATAGTTTTCTTTTGTTTACTTAAAGAATAAGCAGCTGGTTAATAATTTGCGGTACAATGATATAAGTAAAGAATTTGTATATTATGAGGTGAAGATATGAAATTTTTCAAGAAAGTTGGTATTGGCTTAGCCGCAACAGTGTTGACAATTAGTCCGCTGCTGCCAAGTCTAAATCATATTCAAACAGTGCAAGCTGCGCCAAAAGCACAAAAACTAGCTAAAAACAGAATTACTTTAGTCAATGACGCACCCGTATATAATCAATATGGTCAAAGACTTAAAGCAAGAAAAAACGGGAATTATTCTGTAATTGAACCAGACGTTAATGGTTTCTGCTATGTTTCTTCTTTTGATGTCGACTCCTTAGATTATTACGGCACAATAATGATTAATGGGCAAAAATACTATAAAATTGGTCAAGGAGAATATATTAATGACGGTGATGTTAATAACGTTAATGGTAAAAGCTCTAAGACTGGTAAGCTGGTTTTGAATCACAGATCTGCGATCTATACTAAAACAGGTAAACTAAAAGGCAAGACTCTACCAGTTAAATCAGTCGTTAACTATCAGGGCCAGGTTAAGCAAACCCAATCTAATCAAAAATATTATTTTGCAAAATTTAACGTTTCTGAGCAAAAGGCAACTTTTTATTACTTGCCGACAGCAACTGTTAATGGTAAAGACTGTTATGCCATAGGGAAAAATCGTTATATTAGAGCAAATAACGTTGATAGTATAGATGGGTATCCCCTTATGTACAATGGCGTTACCTATGCTACTGTTCTTAAAAAGACGACAACTCAAACTTTAACCAATGATTCTACTAAGCACGTTCTCAAAAAGGGTCAAAAAATTAAAGTTGATTTAGCGGTTCAACCTTGGGCAGAAGACTTTGAAGGCTATATTTATCGCCTGCACGATTATCCTAACGAATATGTTGGTCAAGGTTACATTAAATTAAGAAACTATTTGCCAACATCAAGTTACGATGAGCTTACATTCACCTATGTAAAGCCTAATACGACGACAAATACTAAATTCTATAATTCTGACGGCACTACAACAGGCATCAGTTACAGGAATCGTAATCAAAGCCCCTTGACCGTTGATGGTCTTTATTACTTATGGGTACCTAGTGAAAAGAAAGCAGAATTGTTTTACCACTTTTTAACCTACAGAACAGACAGAAGCTATTTCGTTAATAACGACGGCACTGATCTTAAAAAACCAGAGCTTGACAAAAACAATAAACTAATTGAATCGACAGAAGATAAGATTCGCTATACTAACAGTTTTGTCAAAGCTAGTGATGTTACTTTTGCCGGTGGAATTAAACTTACCCCTCTCAATACTGCCAAAGACGCTGAAAGCGAGCAGAAAGTAGCAACAGATAAGGATAAGCAAGAATTGCAAAGAAAATTTGAGGAAAATAAGAATAACAAGAATGTTAAGTGTGAGCAACAAAGTGCAGTAAGTAATTATAATAATGCTTTGATGATTGCTTCTTCTGTTTTACAATCTCCAAAAGCAACAATTGCACAAGTAAAACAGGCAATTTGGCTACTTGACACAACCAAAATTCAATTAAGTACTTTAAACTTTGCCGAATGGAGTTAAATTAAAAAATAGAGTTAGTCCACTTTTATGGTGGATTAGCTCTATTTTTATTGCTTAATTTGAAAATTAGTTTACCCTTGCCAAAATATTGTAAACCAGACAAAAGTTCTAACAATTTATATAATAAAACAATTTTAAGCAGCATTTTAGGTTACAATGATATTAACTTAAGCGATTTTTTGTGAGGTCATAAAATGAAATTTTTCAAGAAAGTTGGCATTGGCTTAACAGCCCTGGCTCTATCCACCACTCTATTTTTGCCATATACCGCTAACCCCCAAACAGTAGAAGCAGCTCAGAAAACCAAAGGAAAAGTCACTCTGCTTGAGAGCGATTATGTTTACAACCCGTCAGGCCATAAAATAAAATTGAAGCAAAATCGGGGTACACATAGCTATAACATTCCTAACGGCTTTAGCTCTGATCCCAAGGGCTATTTGACTACAGAAATGATAGTTTATGATGATGACAGTAGAACCAGCTATCCCTACTACGGCACTAAAAAAATTAACGGACAAAAATTTTACCACTTAGGGCATAACTATTACATTAATAGTGCTAATGTTTTAAAAGTCAATGGGCGCAATATCACACAAGGTAAATTGACTATCAAACACGATGCACTGATTTACACCAAGACTGGCAAACCAACGGGAAAGAAACTAAGAACTAATACAGTAGTTAAGTACCAAGGAAAAGCTAAGACTGCTACTAAAACACCCAAATATTTTTACTATCTTAAAGATATAGACAGATACTTCAAACCCCGATACATACCTACTCACAAAATCAAAGGGAAATATTATTATTCTTTAGGGCATAATCGCTACATCAAGGCAGCCAATGTCGGTTACATTAATGGTCACATTGCTCGTTACAACGGCACTGTAAATGCCACAGTCACTAAAAAAACCTATACTACAACAATAAATTTTTCTGCCGCAAAGCGGAAACTCAAAAAGGGACAAAAGATTAAACTTGATTTAACTGTTATTCCTTATGAAAGTGATGGCTTCGAGGGCTATATATACAGATTACATGATTACCCGGATGAATATGTTGATGAGGACAATGTTAAGCTGAAAAGGAATCTGCCTATCATTGATTATCGCGACTTAGTTTATACTTACGTTACGCCAGTGACAAACAACAGCGTTGAACTTTATGACACAGCTGGCAAGACAATTGGCAAACGTATTATAAAGCCGCAATACAGTAATCTGACAGTTGATGGCTTAATGTACCTCTGGGTACCTGAGGAAAATAAGGCGGAACTGTTTTATCATTGTTTAAATTACAGTGACGCCAGTGTGATTGATGCCAACCAACCAAACCCGGTGCCAAATTCAGAGCCAACTTACCCTGCAAAAAAGCAAGCACTAATCTATGGCAATAACTTTATTAAGGTGAACGATGTGAAATACGTCAGCGGGTTAAAGTTAAAAGCACTGAATACAATTGAGCAGGCTGAAAATGGGCAAAAGATTGCGACAGGAGCTGACAAACAGGAACTGCTCACACTTTTTAATGAAGGAAAAGATCTAGCACAAAATAGCGCTTATCATGATCTTATGTCTAACTATGATTGTGCCTTAAGAAACGCTTCTGCTATGTTAAGGTCTGATAAGGCAACTGTCACACAGGTAGATGAAGCTGTCTGGTATGTTAAAACCGCTAAAGAGCAGTTGACAACTATGTCTACTCCGCCGGGTGATTAATTTTTTAACATAAACAAAAAGACTAATTCGTAATTAAAAACGAACTAGCCTTTTTTTCTTATCTATTTAAGCTTGAACCCTTTAGGCAGCTGCGGCTTTTTGCCATTATACATAACATAAGTTTCTTTAGGACTCTTTTTAGCCGAATGGTTATACAGTTTTAGCAATTGCTTTTCAGTATACTTCTTGCCCCGAGGTTTGACAATTGTGCCTTTGCCAACAGCTTGGATATGTTTAAAGCCTTTGCCTACTCCCGAACTCTTACGTAAGCGGTAATGCCCAAGCTTGACAACAAAACCTTTAGGATTACCAGCATTTTTCAAAATCTGACTATTATGAATATTAAAATGGCTTAAATCAACTCCAGCGAGCTCTTGATCATTAGTAAACATTTCCGTTGAATCGTACATTTTTGGTAACCGCCAGCCACGCAAATCAACAAAAACAAGATTATCACAGTCCATAAACATTTGGCTGACCCTGGTAACCTGGCGTGTATCCCAAGTATGCAGGTCAAGCTGCTCAAGACTTTTTGCACCCTTAAACATCCTCAGCATATCAGTAACTTGGGCAGTATTAAAGTGCCTCAAGTCAATGTCTTTTAGACTGCTGTCGCCACTGAACATTGAATTCATCCAGCGTACGTTCTTGGTGTTCCAACCCGTTAAATTGAGTTTAACCAAAGAACTGTCTCCAGAAAACAGCGAGATCATATTAGTAACGTTGCTGGTATCAAAACTACTTAAATCTAAACTAGTAACAGCCGGATTGCATGCGAACATTTCTCTCATATCTTTAACTTTACTCGTATCAAAGTGACTGAAATTTAGCTGATCCAAGTGAGCGAATTTTGCAAACATCCCCGACATATCTGTAACATTACCAGTATTAAAGCCACTTAAGTCAAGTTTAGTTAAGTTAGAACACCCTTGAAACATATTTTTCATACTGGTGACTTTTTTGGTGTCCCAATTAGCCAAGTTTAAGTGAATAACTTTACTGCCCGAAAACATTTCCGCCATATTAGTCACTTGACTGGTAGCAAAATTACTCAGATCAAGACTTGACAAATTTTGGGTACTGGAAAACATATCGGACATATTATTAACTTTTCTGGTATCAAAGTGCTTAAGATTTAGTTCAGGAACTTTTATTCCAGCAAACATACCAGCCATGTTAGTGACATTACTAGTATCAAAATTAGCCAGATTAAGTTCTGCCACAGCGCTATCCGCAAACATCTCTGCCATATTGGTCACTCGGCTGGTAGCAAAACTACTCAGATTAAGACGTCGCATCGGACTGTTTCTAAACATACCACTCATATTAGTGACTTTGCTGGTATTAAAACTGCTCAAATCTACTTCTGTTAAGGCTGTGTTGTCAAACATTCGTTCCATGCTAGTCACTTGGCTGGTATCAAAGTGACTAACATCAGCTTTAGTTAGTGCTTTGTCATTAGTAAAAAGCAAAGCCATATTTGTCACTTGACTAGTATCAACTTTGTCGAGACCTGTAATATCCTCCAAATACTCAAGACCGGCAAACTTTTCTGCCGAATTCGAAGCCATTTGAATCGGTGTTTCAAACACAATATGCTCAATATTACCAGACCATTTAAACTGCTTTAAAAATGGTGTGCTGGATAATTGACTGCTCTTTTGCGCGCCACTAATCCGTAGAGTTCTACTAATAACGTCGTATTTCCATGTGCAGCTGCCATCAGTGCCAGTCCACAGACCGGCATCAGATGGCAAACCTGTCGCACTAATTGGGGCAACAGCATGAGTTTCTGTTGCAGCAGCAACATTTACGTTTGTTTGCACCGTTACGACTAAACCTAATGCCATTGTTGCAATACCTATACCAGTTTTTTCAAACTTGATTAAATTTGGAAGCTTCATCTTGATACCTCTTTTCTCTTACCCTAATTATACGGGTTTTTTGCTTAAAACTTATTAATGATTTAAAACTTAAGTTAAACTTTGCCAGACTGTTATTCTTTTACTGTAAGACATGTATTGCTGCACCTATATTAGGTTATAATAAATTTAACAGAAAGTAGTAGAGATAGTGAGGGTGAATTATGAAGCTGACAAAAAGAATTGGAATTAGCCTGGCTATTTTAGCACTGGTCGTAACTCCGCTTTTAGCAAATTGCAATCAAATACAAACAGTAGTGGCTGCTAAAAGCAGTAAAAAGACCGCAAAGGGTAAAATTACTTTAATCTATGGTGCCCATCTTTATAATAAACATGGTCATAAAATTAAAAACAAGAAAAAATATCTGCCATATGCGGAAGATGATGCCAGTGGTTATAAGTATATCTATAGCTTTAATGCAGATGTTATGAAATACTACGGCACTAAAAGAATTAAGGGCCAAAAATTCTATAATATTGGTAAAGGTTGCTACATTAATGCCGCAGATGTCAAGGAAGTTAACGGTAAAAACAGTAAAAAGGGCAAATTAGTTTTATTACAAAAATCAGCTGTTTATACTAAAGCCGGTAACAAGAGTGGCCACACTTTACCTAAGCGAGCTATCGTTAAATATCAAGGCAAAGTTAAACAAGTTAAGTCAAGACCAAAATACTATTATACTAAATACTTTAACTCAGACAACAATGAGCATATTTTCTATCTGCCACTCACAAAAATTAAAGGGAAAAACTATTATGCCATTGGTAAAAATCGCTATGTCAAAGCCTATAATGTGGCAAGTTTAGATGGTTATCCTCTAACTTACAATGGGGTTACAACGGCCACCGTTCTCAAAAAGACAGCCACTCAGACTTTAAACGAAATGAAAACCAAACATATTTTAAAAAAGGGGCAGAAAATAAAAGTTGACTTAGCCGTTACGCCTTGGGCAGAAGATTTTGAAGGCTATATTTTCCGCCTGCATAATCATCATAATGAATACATAGATGAAAACTGTATCAACCTGAGAAATTACTTACCAACGACCAATTACTCTGATTTAACCTATAGTTTTGTTACTGCAAAGACTACTGCAAACGTTAAGCTTTATGACGCCACAGGAAAACCCGTTGGGATTAGTTTTAACACTGCAAAGCAGTCTAACTTTAATGTTGACGGCTTGTTCTATATTTGGAATGGGGCTACAAACAAAGCTGAATTGTATTACCACCTTCTGAGTAACAATTTAGATAGAAAAGCCCTTATCAATAATGATGGCACACAATTGAAGGCCCGGGCGACTGACAAAAAATATGGGCCAACCATTCTCACCACCAGTGAAAAAATAATAGCAGCTAACAGTTTCGTCAAAGCAAGTGATGTGAAATTTAGCTGGGGCATAAAACTTTCTCCTGTAAACACTTCGTTAGCAGCCGAGCAGAAACAAAAGGTAGCAACCGACAGCGATAAAGTGAAGCTCCAGAAAGACTTTGATTCTGGACAACAAACTATTAACGAGAGTGTCCATTATGATGCACTTATGCAGAGCTATGACTATGCTTTAGCTAATGCTGCTGTTGTCTTACGGTCGAGCAAAGCGACGCTGGCACAAGTAGATCAGGCAATTTGGCTGTTAAAAACCACTAAAAAACAGATAAAAACTTTAAACTTCCCTGAATTCGCCTAAAGCTTACTAGAAAGACAAACAAAAAAGGATTAGTTCTAAAATGTGATATGACCCCCAAATTAAGATAATTTCGAGGATCATATCAATGAGCTAATCCTTTTATTTTACTTAAGATCAAAAATGAAATGATTTTGGTAACTGTGGTTTTTTACCGTTATACATGACATAGGTTTCTTTAGGGCTCTTTTTGGCAGAATGATTGTACAGCTTAAATAATTGCTTTGCAGTATATTTTTTGCCTTTCGGTTTTCTAATTGTTCCTTTGCCTACAGCTTGAATGTGCTTAAATCCTTGACCTACACCTGAACTTTTACGCAAACGGTAATGGCCCAGCTTCACAGCAAATCCTTTAGGATTACCTGCCTGATTTAAAATCCTGCTGTTATGAATATTAAAATTAGTCAGATCAACCCCTGCTAATTTCTTGTCCTTCATAAACATATCAGTCGCATCAATCAGTTTAGGCATGTGCCAGCCATGTAAATTAACTTTAGTCAGATTAGGACATTGAGCAAACATCTCACTTACTTCAGTTAATTTACGGGTGTTCCAATTATGTAAATCAACAGTTTTGAGACTCCGATCATTTTTAAACATCTCATAAGCTTCAGTGAGACTATTAGTTTTAAGATGACTTAAATTAATATTGACCAGCTGCGGGTCGTTTTTAAACATGCGACTCATACTCCTGACCCGTTTGGTATTCCAGCCTTTCAAATTAACCGTCTTTAAGTTGTCATCATCACTAAACATTTCAGACAAATTTTTATTGGACTTAGTATTAAAATGGCTTAAATCTAAGCTGGTAATTTTTTTCATACCAGAAAACATATAGCTGGTGCTAGTGACCTTGCTGGTATCAAAATTACTAATATCAAAATCAATTAAATTTTCAGCACCCTCAAACATGCCAAACATATCAGTTACCTTGCTGGTATTAAAGTGCTTAATATCCAAGCTAACCATGTTTTTTAATCGTACAAACATAGTGCTCATATCAGTAACATTGGCAGTATCCCAGCCCGTTAAATTAAGTTGTTTTAATGCTGCATCGTTTGAAAACATACCTGACATATTAGTTACTTTATTAGTATCAAAATTACTCAAATCCAAACTGGTCAAATTGGAATCTCCAAAAAACATAGCTTTCATATTTTGAACATTACTAGTATTAAAATTGCTCAAGTTTAGAGTTGTTATGTCCATACTATGAGAAAACATATTGCTCATGTCCGTTACGTTTTTGGTATTAAAGCCTAAGCAGTCGAGCTGTTTAATCAGGCAATTATTGAACATTCCGCTCATATTTTGTACTTTACTGGTATCAAAGCTATCTACATTAATCGTTTCTGCCTTGGTACCGGAAAACATATTTGCCATATCGGTTACTTTGCTAGTATTAAAGTTTTTTAAATCCAGCTTTTTAAAATTGGCCGCCGCAAACATGCTGTTCATAGTGGTTACATTTGCGGTATTCAATTTACTCAAATCTATTGCTATGGCAGTAGCATTATCCATACCTAATTTAAAGAACATGTTACTCATATCTGTAACTTTACCGGTATCAAACTTACTAATATCTAAGCTATTAAGGTTCATATCACCGGCAAATAAACCAGACATATCGGTTACCTCACTGGTATCAGCGTTCTCTAAACCCTTAATATCAGATAAATATCTCAAATTAGCAAATTTTTCTTTTGAGTCCGGTGCCATTTGAACCGAATTTTCAAAAACGATATGCTCAATACTTCCAGCCCATTTAAATTTTTTAATAAAAGGTGTGCTTGACAATTGTGCTCCTTTAGCACCACTAATAGTCAGCGTATTAGTAAGGACATCATATTGCCAAGTGCAACTGCCATCCGTTCCAGTCCAAAAACCTAGCTGATTATTGCTAGTGCTGGTTGCAGTAAGTGCTTTTTTTGCAGTTTGAACTTTAGCAGCAGGTGCTGCAGAAGCTGCCACAACATTCTGCACCAGATTAGTTCCACTCATCATGCCCAAGACTGCAGCAGCCATACTGATGCCTAGTTTTGTTAAAATATTTTGCTTTAATTTAGTTGACTTCATTTTCTGACCTCCTTTTGCTCTTAATTTCATTGTAAGCCTTTTAAAAACTAAATAATATCTTCTTTTGCGTTTACTTGCGCTAGTTTCCAGCCAGTCATAAAATGCTGCTCGCGTAAAGAACGCAAGTCAGTATAATCGCTCTCCAAGCTATCAATTGCATCCTGCAATTTTTTGTTTTGCTTACGAATCTGGTCAAGTTCAGGATCATTAACAACGCCTTTCAGGTGCATTTTAGCGGCTAATTCGCGGCGTCTTTCCTCAAATTCACCCTTCAATGTAGCAAGAGCGTCTTCATATTTGACCAGTTTTTGGTTAACTTCAGGAATTTCATTATTCAAACTGACAAATAATTTATAGGGCATGTTGGACTTAATACGGTTGCATTCCGTGCAAGATAAAATCAGGTTGTCAAAATCATTATTATGTGACAGTGAAACTGGATCTTTGTGATCGACGCTGCGGCCGCGCCTGCCGCAATATTGGCAGCGGTAATGGTACTTGGCCCGAATACGCTCACGGTCAATATAATCCACTTCATTGAGCTTAAAGTCGACGTTTAAGCCTAATTTACTTAGGTTTTCGGCAAAAGTAAACTCGCTGCTGGGCACAAAGTCAGTTTGACCCGTCTCGCTGTCAATTACGGCCTGGTTAAAATCATGTGTTGATAGTTGCTGCTGGGCTAATTCATTGCCGTCATAATCCTGAATAAAAGCTTCATAGCGCTTGCGCAGGTCATTTTTAGCTACCAAAAAAGAAGTATTGCCACTGTCTTCATCCTTACCTACAAAGGTAAACAGCAGGCATTGCGCGAAAACTTTAACTGCGCTATTGGCAAAATTCTCCGGCACTTTTCCTCTTTGAATGCACAGATCACAGATACTGGTTAACTTGGGATTAATCAAACCTGCTTGTTTAAAATGTTTGGCATTGATACGCAAACCGCACGCACTGCATTGAAACTTCACTTTTGAATGTTCTCCTTAAAATAAGACATTAATATTTAACTCAATTCTACTCAATTTAAGATAATAAAAAAAGGTGGACGTAATGTCATCCACCTTTTAGTCTTAATTAAAAACAAACTATTTGTTTTCGTCTGCTTTGGCCTTGTTCAAGAAAGCAACAACTGCTGCCACGTGCGCAACACGTTTCTTGCCGTTTTTCTTGTTCTTAGGTCTTTGGTTTGGTTCACAACCGGTGTTGTAATTCTCACCTTTACGCATAGTACTATACTTCCTTTCAGATTTTCGAAAATCTCATATAGTTTACCACTTAAGCTATAATGAAGCAAGATTTGCTCGTACTAGATCATTTTACTGTGATTTTTAATATCAAAAAACGGTTCCTTTGGAACTGTTTAAAATCTAATATTATTTATTAAATATTATCAGTTTATCACACTAATTATTTTCACTAACGGTCATAGCAGCATCAATCACGCCACTGTCGTCAGCTAAGCTGATTGCTGCATTCTTTTCATCAACTACCAAGTTATTGCCTAAATATTGCATTTCTGCAGGACTTGTGTATAAGTCAAAGCCCACATTATTTTCAACTTTAATTGAAAAGTCTGGATCTTGCTTATCCAAGACCACAAATTGAAAACGGGTTCCGGCAGCACAACTGCCAGCAATATTAGAGTATTTATTAGAGCCGTCGTTTAACGATAATAAAACAACTTGCCCCTCTTTTACACTCTTTTTAATTTTATCAGCAGCACCTGATTTAACGTTCATTTTAACTGTTTCGGAATTACTCATTTTAATATTTCCTCCTAATCCTTAGCAATTTTCTCAAGTATAGGATATATTAAGTTATAGTGTCAAAAATTATGTTTATAGTAAAAGTATCCCTTAATCTAAAAAATTATTATTGCTAATAAGGAAAAAAAAGGTCAAAATGTATATAGCGATTACAGATGATTATAACTTGTGAAAGGGGACATTTTATGACCGTCTTGAAAAAGGTTTTTAGCGATAAAATCCTGCAGATTACTTTTGTAATAACGATTATCAGTCTTTTTTTTGCTAGACCGCGGTTTGAAGACATTAACTTACATACGATCTTTTCAGTCGCCGCGATGCTAATCATTATTCAAATATACGCCTACTTACACGTCCTTGATGTGCTCGCGTATAAACTGACCAGTATTGCTGATAATATGCAAAAACTAAATATTTTATTTACGGCTTTAGCAATTATCGCGGGGATGTTTTTGGGCAATGACATAACAGCGCTTACATTGATTCCCCTATACTTGAATATTGCTAAGAGATGTGATTTACCCCAGATTTTACCCGTTACTTTAATCGGTATGGGTGCAAACATTGGGGCTGCCTTTACTCCTTGGGGTAACCCTCATAACATCTTTTTAGTTAGTAAATATTCTGTTAACGCTGTCCAATTTTTTTCATGGTCTTTGCCCTATTTAATAATGGCACTTGTTATTACGCTGATTATTTTTCACTTTATCCCCCGCAAAAAAATTCCGCGGCAGGATGTTAAGCAGATTAATATCAGCTTAAGACCAACAATCATTACTACAGCAGTGTTCGCGCTATTCTTCTTGGGCGTATTTAAAGTTATTAATGTGGTAATTCCGCTAATTGTTGCAATTATCCTGGCATTATTAATAAACCCCAGAATTTTGCTTAAGGTTGATTTTGCTCTGCTATTAACTTTCACCTGTTTCTTTATTTTCATTAGTGATATTCAACAAATTCCGCTGATTGTCAGCATTATCCATACAATGATCAATTCAGAAACTTCAACTTACTTCACGTCAATTATTTCAAGTCAAATTATCAGTAATGTTCCTGCAACCATTTTAGTTGGTAAATTTACCCCTTATGCTAAAGCATTGTTTTTAGGTTCCAATATAGGTGGCTTTGGTTCACCGATTGGTTCAATGGCAAATATGCTGGTGCTCAAAACTTTTACCCAAAATGCGACAGTCTCAAGGGGAGAATTTTTCAAAAAATGGACTGTGATGCAATTCATAGGTTTGCTGGTCTTGACAGTTGTAGGCTGGGGACTTTTATTAATTTAATAATCAATTTAGTAAAGCTTTGCTAATGAAAGGTAGTATAAGCTCCTTTTTTATACTCAAAAGTCTCTTAATCAGTTATAATTAAGAGACATATATAAGGAGGAAGATTATGAACAGTTTAACTTGGATAATTGTAATTATTATTATTTTATTAATTGCAATCTATATTGCGGTATACAATGGCTTACAAAAAGCCAAGGTTTACACCGATGAGTCCTGGAGCCAAATTGACGTCCAATTAAAGCGGCGTAATGACTTGATCCCTAATTTAGTCGAAACCACCAAAGGATATGCCAAACACGAAAAAGAAACACTGGAAAATGTTGTGCAGCTGCGTAATCAGTTAACTAACATTCCCAGCGATGACCATGCACAAACCTTAAAAGTTTCTAACCAAATTTCTGATGCGCTTAAGTCCATCTTTGCCTTATCAGAAAATTATCCTGACCTTAAAGCCAATCAAAACTTCTTGAAATTGCAAGAGGAATTGACTAATACTGAAAATAAAATTGCCTATTCAAGGCAGCTTTATAATTCATCTGCTGCTTTATACGATCAAAAACTTTTAACCTTTCCTTCCAATATTGTTGCTCACATTCATGGTTTTAAGAAAGTTGACTACTTGCAAACCAGTGAATCTGAAAAAGAAGTACCTAAAGTAAAATTTTAAATACTAGGTCAGTTTTATGTTATTTCAACAAATTGCCCGCAATAAGCGCAAAACTGTGGGTATTATGGGATTGTTTGTTATTATCTTGGCACTTGTAGGTGCGGGATTAGGCTACCTTTTTAGCAACAGACCAATTTTAGGTTTAGTTATTGCAGTGATTTTTAGTATAATTTACATGCTAATTGTCTTGCCCAATCCGGCAAACATGGTTATGAGCCTCAATCATGCCCAAGAAGTTCATGAACAAGATAATCCTGAA
The DNA here is from genome assembly GCF_003692935.1 of Lactobacillus sp. ESL0260. Lineage (NCBI taxonomy): Bacteria > Bacillati > Bacillota > Bacilli > Lactobacillales > Lactobacillaceae > Lactobacillus > Lactobacillus sp. ESL0260. The sequence goes on along the minus strand of NZ_REHO01000003.1, from coordinate 53,806 downwards.
TTATGGCACGTTGTGCAAGATATGGCACTAGTTGGTCGGGTGCCCATGCCGCGGGTATTTATTATTGATGACGCCAGCCCTAATGCATTTGCGACAGGAAGAGATCCGAACCATTCAGCAGTTGCAGTTACTCAAGGTTTACTCGATATGATGAACCGCGAGGAACTGGAAGGGGTTTTGGGTCATGAGATTTCTCATATCCGAAACTACGACATTTTAGTTTCTACTATTGCGGCAGTGCTAGTAGGAGTCATTTCTTATCTTTCTGGGATCGCCAGCCGCTATATCTGGTGGATTGATGATGATCGCGATAGTGATCATGATAGTGGTGGCACTATCGTTGTCATTTTTAAGGTAATAGCTATAGCGTTTGTCTTAATTTTGGGGCCTATTTGTGCCAGTTTAGCGCAAATGGCATTGTCACGTAACCGCGAATACCTTGCTGATGCTTCTTCAGTAGAGCTAACGCGCAATCCTCAAGGGCTAATTTCGGCGCTTGAAAAAATTGACGGCTCTGCACCAATGAAAAAAGCTGATCCCAGCAGTGCGGGAATGTATATTGAAGATCCTATGCGTAAAAAACGCAGTTTTACCCATTTGTTTGACAGTCATCCACCAACAGCGGACAGAATTAAACGTTTAGAAAAAATGTAAAAAAACAACCTTCTTGTTCAAGGTTGTTTTTTATTTCAAATTAATATTTGCCTGCCTGAATAGTTCTGCACGCATTTGTACTGGCGTTTCATGATAATATTCACTGAACTTCTTATAAAAGAAGGACTTGCCGCTATAACCAACACGGGTAATTATCTCTTTGACGGAAATATCTGGGCGAGCAAGTAAACTTCGTGCTTCCAGCATGCGCCTTTCATCAACATGTTCCACAAAACTTTTGCCAGTTTTTTGTTTAACCAAACTTGAAAAATAATTAGGATTAAAGCCAAAATGTTTGGCTGCATCATTAAGCGTAATATTAGTAAAATGGGCATCAATGTATTTTTCCATATCCGTTTGTGCAAACTGATGACTTGTTGCTGGAGTGGAAGTTAAATTTTGCTTTCTGACAGCAGAAACGAAAAGCAAAGTAAGTTCTGCCATGATAGCGTTGCGGGTAAATAAGTCATGATTAAGATATTCATTAATTATCTTTTTAAGTAGATGGGCAGATTCTGACATTAAGGTTCCGTTTAACCCTAATAATCTTTTTTGCTCAAAAGTGGTATTGATTTTTTTAAGCACTTGTTTTTCATAATTGTTCATTACAGTCAGGCTATCGAAAAAGTTCTGGATATCTATATTAGGATCAAATTCGAGTTTAACTAAAATATCTTTACTGCCAGGTTTTAATATTTCATAATTACTCTTTTTCTGTAAAAAGATGATATTACCATCATTGAGCATAAAATTCTGACTATTTATCCTCACTTTGGTTGAACCTTTTGCCTCATACAGAATAGTTAGCCCTGTTGTTTGGTAGCGATGAATTCCCGTATTACGATTTTCTAAAAAGGCTATAAACAAATCAAAGTTGCTGTTACCTGGTTTTATTTTCACTTCATTAGTATCAGACCTAGCCGCATCTATGATACTGGCTAAATATTGTTCCAATTTAACTGCTGCCATTTCTTTCACCTCTTATACAATTTTGGGGTTATATAGTTTTATTATATAGCAAATTTTCATCTTACTAATATAATTTTGTTATTTTACCTTTATCATTGCTACATGGGTAACGGAAAGTCCTTGTGCATCTAGACAACTAATTTTCTTTTCTGTATAATAAAATTTAACATCGGGGTGCCTGTAAAGGCTGAGATTAAACCCGCAGAACCTGCTATGGATAATGCCAGCGAAGGGAAAACGAAAGATTTTACATCGTCAGGCCGTTATCCTGACGATTTTTTTGGTAACTAAATTGATTAAATTAAATAACCTAACATTTTCATATGATAAACAAAACCAAATTTTAACAGACATTAACTTAAATATTCCTACAAAGCAGTTTTCATTGTTAGTTGGACCAACTGGCTGTGGTAAATCTACCTTATTGAAAATAATAGCAAAGTTATATCCTGAATTTGCGGGACAACTAAGCGGCACTGTTACTCTGGGCGGCTTAAAGGCTGCCATGATGTTTCAAAATGCCAGTGAGCAATTTACTATGGCAACTCCTCGAGAAGAAATTATTTTTGCACTGGAAAACCTCTGCCTTAATAAAGCCCAGTATCTAAAACAGTTAAATGAAGCCGTTCAGTTTACCCAAATTGATTATTTACTTGATCAAAAAATTAACACATTATCTGGTGGTGAACAACAAAGAGTGGCATTAGCTGTCCTCATAGCAATGAATGTTGACCTGTTTTTACTTGATGAGCCTTTCGCCAGCTGTGATCCCGCTGCCCGCAAGTTCTTAATCGCTAAACTAGCACATCTGCGCGATCAAGGAAAAACAATCATCTTAAGTGACCATGTGCTAGCTGGTTATGAAGGAATCTGCGACAATCTTTTTCAATTTCAGGGTAAACGCCTGGTGCAGCTTTCTCAAGCAGAGCAGGAAAAATTATTGCGAAAAAGTACGGATTCTAATTCCTATACTTTTGTCTTACCGCAACAGACTGAGGAGTCATGCTTTACCCTGCAAGACGTTCAGATTAGGCAAAATCGTTTACTTCTAAAGCAGGAACATTTAAATATTGTTTCCGGTAAAACCTCTCTGATTACAGGAGCCAACGGTGTGGGCAAAACTTCGCTTTTTAATGCTCTGACTAAAATGATCCCTTATTCAGGCAGCATCACCTACCACAACCGTGAAATTAATAAATTACCTACTCGTAAGTATTTGCTTCATGTAGGCCAAATATTTCAAAATGCAACTGACCAGTTTATCAATGTCTCTGTTGCAGATGAAATTAACCTCAGCAAAAAAAAGCGGACCAATTCTTATTTTACTGATGACAAAATAGCTGCTGCTTTATCCACTCTTGAACTTGATTCACTGCTTGATCATGTCGTGTATTCATTATCCGGTGGGCAACAAAAGAAACTGCAAATCTTGTTAATGTTGATTTCAGATCAGGATGTATTGTTAATTGACGAACCACTTAGCGGCCTGGATGCAGACTCCGCTGTCAAAGTAATGTCTTTATTAAGAGAGAGTCAGAAAGCACGGAAGCAAACGCTTTTAATTATCAGCCATGAGTTAAAGAATTTAGCTGATTGGTGTGACTTTCACCTTATTTTTAAAGACCAGCATCTAGCTTACACGAACAAGTGAGGTACTATCATGAATCCTAGTTTTAAATTTATCTTGGCTCTGATTATTTCTGTAGAAATATCACTGAAATCAAGTTTACTAACAAACCTCTTAATCATATTCTTGGCATTGGTCTATTTAATTTACAAACACATTAAATTAAGCAATTTGCTTTTAACTCTACTAATGCCTTTAATTGCCGCTTTTACAGTTTTTGCGACTTTATACTGGTTCTCGCCACAGCCCAACTTACAGAACGCACTAAGCTTATCTAGTCGAATTTACGTTTATACTTTGACTATCTACTGCGTTTCAATAGACACTACTGCTACAGAATTTGCCCGCTCTTTTGAACAAAATTTTCATTTGCCCAGCAAGTTTGCTTATGGAGTTTTAGCTGCTCTTAATATCGTTCCCCGAATGAAAGAGGCTGTTAAGCAAATTCGTACTGCTGGCATGATGCGGGGAGTATATTTGAGTTTTTGGTCACCGGTTCTTTATTTTAAAGCTATCTTAGTTGCTCTGAATTCTGCAGAAAATTTAGCTCAAGGTATGGCATCCCATGGTTACCGCGAAAATGCCAAGCGTTCTGTCATTGCAGCTGTTCCTGTTAAAAAAAGTGACTGGCTGCAGTCAATTGCAATTTTGGTTTTAGTAAATCTAGCATTATTGACGTTAAAATAAAAAAGTGGACGTTCTTGTCCACTTTTTTCTATCCCTTAATTTATTCAGCTAAAGAATAACCTGCAACACTAATATTAACCGGCTCGTCTGCATTAATAAAAATTGCTGGCTTTTTGGTTGTGTAATAGCGTTCTGAAAATACCAGCTCCCCGTCATTTAAGAAAAACTCAATTGAACTTGTATCAATAAAAACTTGAATTTTTAATTTTGAGTTTGGTCTCAGTTTGCCATAACGTTGTGCGTCGGTTGTCGATTTATACGCTCTGATCAAAATTACTTCATTATTTTCCTTATTCCAAGATAATGTAACCAGATTTTCCTGTTCATTTTTAAAAATGAAGCTAATCTCATTACCTGACCAATTTTCAGTTTTAGCAGTTAAAAGCAACTCCAAGTGCTGTGGATCAGAAACATTAACTTGCATTGAAGAACTCGTTTGTTTTTCGTCAACTACTTTTTCTTGCCGCAATTGTTTTAACTCATTGACTGGCGTCATATACAGCTGATTATTTTTTAAAGTTAATTCTCGCGGCAAAGTTAACGCCCCACACCAGCCATCAGCCTGCTCGGGAAAGTCTGCATGCCACATATCGAACCAGCCAAAAACAATACGCCTATTATCAGGCGTTAACATAGTTTGGGCAGCGTAAAAGTCGTGTCCGTGATCAAGTTCATGAAATGCACCATGTTTAAATTGATTGTTGCGATAATCCATTTTACCGATAAAATATCCCGTTTGATAGCAGTTAAGATATTCTTTACCCTTTGCCACGATTCCTTGAGGTGAACATAACAAAACGTCCTCTCTGCCCAATGAAAAAAGATCAGGGCACTCCCAGGTGTGTCCCTCAATGTTGGCTCCCTGAGAAACAGCAATTGGTCCCAAATAATCCCAGTGCAATAAATCAGTCGACTTATAAGTAATTGCACGGCCTAATCCTTTCTTATCCTGACCACCCACAACAATATAATATTCATTTCCATCTTGCCATACTTTAGGGTCACGAAAGTGCTGTGAGTTATCCGTCGGTGGCAATGCAATCACAGGGTTTTTACTATACTTTTCAAAATGAATACCATCGTCACTATAGGCAACATTTTGCGTTTGATAAAAGCGACTATGATCATTGACATCGTAGTAATGATTACCTGTATAAATCAGATACAAGCGACCATCCTTTTCAATTGCACTGCCAGAATAACAGCCATCTTTATCCTCAGAACTATCCGGAGCCAGTGCAATTGGCAATTCTTCCCAGTGAACCAAATCTTGACTGCGATAATGGCCCCAGTGCATAGGGCCTCTTTTAGATGAATAAGGATAGTACTGGTAAAAAATATGATAGTAGCCTTTATAATATGAAAAGCCATTAGGATCATTCATCCACCCGGAAGGTGTTGTTATGTGATAATTTAGCCGATACCGCTTGCTAGTAATTTTAGCCGGAGTTTGCATTTTTGTTTTTTATTGCCTTTCGCATAATCAAATCTACTTATGATACGGACTGCCACTATTAATCATAAAGCCGCGATAAATTTGTTCAATCAAAACGACCCGCATTAACTGGTGCGGCAAAGTCATTTTGCCAAAGCTCATTAAATCATCTGCTCTTTTATCTACTTCCGAACTGGTACCTAAACTGCCACCGATAATAAAAGTAAGATCAGAATGTCCGTAGGTTGTAAGGTCCTTAATCTCGTGCGCAAATTCTTCACTGGTTCTCTGCTTGCCATTAATTGCGGTCACAAAAACGTATTCTTTATCTTTTATTTTGCTCAAGATTCTTTGTCCTTCTATTTTTTTGACATTTTCCTGCTCTTTTTGGCTAAACTTTTCTGGTGCCTTCTCATCCGGAACTTCAATTAACCGTACTTTAGCAAAACGGCTCAGCCTTTTTTGATATTCAACAATAGCATCCTTAAAATACTTTTCTTTTAACTTACCCACACAAACAATTTTGATATTCATAACTGCTATTTTATCCCCCAATTCCCAAAGTTTCCACTTACCTTTTCCACAACTGTGTAAAGGTAAAAACTACATTTTGTGGTCTTTACCTTTAGTAAGCGAATAAATTGTGTTTTGCTTATTTTTTTAAATTTGTCAGACTAAATTTACCCACAGTGAGATTAATTATAGGTAATTTTCACAAACTTTTTGCTCTCAAATACTGCTGTTAAGCCCTGAACAACTGTTTGAGCTAATTAATTTTCACTATTATTTACACACAATTCACAGGTTTTCCACAATTTGTCCCAACTACTTTTTCGCATTTTATGCACAATCCACAAAGTTATCCACAGTTATCAACAAGATTTTTATCTTTGTGTTTTACTTGACAGCTTTTAATTCCGAACTTTAATTTGTTTCCCAATAACAATATTAAGAAAAAAGCTATACTTATGTTTCAAACCGCATAGTATAGCCTTTTTTTTACTTAATTCTGGAATATTTTTGATTTAGTCTGACTGCAATTTTACTCGTAAATTGATTTCTTTTCCGTTACGATTAACGGTCAAATTGACGTTATCTCCGACTTTGTGATTATACAAAATGCTGTGTAACGAAGCGACATCTGAAACAGCTTTGTTGTCAACTTTAATAATTACATCGCCTGCTTTAACTCCTGCTATCGCAGCCGCACTGTGCTTAGTAACTGAATCTACATAAATACCATTTTTAAGATTAGATTTGATGTTAAGGTGGTTTCTGTAACTGGAAGGAATGCCTTGTAAAGCAATTACTTTAACTCCCAATTGTGGACGCACAATCTTACCTTTCTTAACCAATTGATTAACGATAGTTACTACTTCATTGGAAGGAATAGCAAAACCCATTCCTTCAACTGATGTACCATCACTTGATTGCGAAAGTTTCATTGAGTTGATCCCAATAACCTGCCCTGCAGAATTAACTAATGCACCACCTGAGTTACCAGGGTTAATTGCTGCATCCGTTTGAATAACTGTCTGCTGATTAGCAGATGAAGTAGTAATGCTACGTGCAGGAGCCGAAATGATCCCTTGCGTAACCGTAGAAGCATATTCACTGCCCAGAGGAGAGCCAACCGCAATTACTGTTTGTCCTGCCTGTAAGCTCTTGGAATCGCCAAATTCAGCCGTTTGAGTAACATAGCTGCTATCAATAGAAAGTACAGCTAAGTCTGTTGTAGCATCCGTACCAATGATACGTGCATTAACTGTTTTACCATTAGACAGCATAACCTGAACTTTATCACTACCAGAAACAACGTGGTTGTTGGTAACAATATAGCCCTTATTACCGGACTTAGTGTAAATTACGCCTGAACCTTCGCTGTATGTCTGCAGCTTTCCTTTGCCCTTATTATCATTATCGTAATCGCCGAAAAAATCGAAAAGGGAATTGCTGCTGTTTGTCTGCCTTTTCATATTAATAACTGAAACCACAGCACCTTTAACGTCATTATAAGCTGGCGTCATTGTCCCGCTGGTTTTAGCACTGTTTCTAGAGGTTTTAGCACTGCTGGAACTAATACTAGTCTGTGCATTATTATTCATATTAGCATTATTAATTTGATCTAAGGCCACATATGAGGCCCCACCACCTATAAGTCCGGCTACAACACCAACAATAGCAGTCTTCAAAATGCCATGTTGCTGACGACCAGAGTTTTGATTATTCATCATTTAGTCTCCTTTATACATCTTTTTTACTATACTAACAAAATTTGAAAAAAGGTAAAAAATTTCCTTAAATTTGTACTAAATTAGTTGGCTGGACCGGGTCGGTCAAAACAATTTTAACATCACTGGGCAAATTAGCATCTCCGTCAACCATTATTTTTTTAGCAGCATTGTAGGCTAACTTTGCCGTATTATTATGCTGACTCCTGTGTGCCAAAAATATATGTTCTGTTTTACTTGTTACCACATCCAGCAGAGCCTGCCCTGCATCATCGTTTGATAAGTGACCAACGTCTGATAGTATGCGCTGTTTTAAACCCCAGGAATAAGGACCATTACGCAGCATCATGTCGTCATAATTAAATTCCATTAGATAAGCATCTGCGTCTGCAATTACACTTTTTACCTTACGGGAAACATAACCGGTATCTGTCAAAAAGGCCATTCGTTTACCGCCGCTTGTAAAAACATAATATTGTGGCTGAGCCGCATCGTGACTCGTTGCGAAAGCAGTAACATCCAAATCTCCAAAAGTCTTAGTTTGTCCCGGTTCAATAACATTAATTTGTTCAACCGGTATTTGCCCAATCTTTTGCGTTTCAGTTAAATATTCCCAGGTACCACTATTGGCAAAAGCAGCAATTTGAGGGTAGCGTCGCATCAAAACCCCCAATCCTTTACTATGATCTGAATGGTCATGGCTTAAAAAAACCATGTCAATATCTTTAATATCAACGCCAACTTCACTTAGCAACATCTTGATTTTTTTGCCTGACAAGCCGGCATCCATCAAAATCTTATGCTGCCCAGTTTCAATCAAGCTGGTATTGCCAGTCGAACCGCTGGCCAAAACGGAAACCTGCACCGCATTCTTTCCTTCCTAATTTTTTTGTACATTAACATTATATGAGCTGCCCTGCAAGATTTGTGCTGTAAATGCATTAACTCTTTTAACAGTGATATTCTTAGTAGTCTTATTTTCTACCTGGATTAACCAAGTTGGTAATAAAATAGTGCTCCCGCGAACGTCGGTTAATTTAGAATAACCCAGGCTAACTTGCATCACACGTGAATTGTTGACAATTTCCCTATCAGTATACATTGCTTTGACAGCATGCCAGGCACTGATAATTAATTGTGGTTCACGTACAGCATTAATAGGACCCATATAAGAAATAGTATAGTTAACAATTTGATTATCGCGCACATTAATTGTTAACTGAGCATCGCTATCATAAATCCGACCATAATCAGTATTTTGGACATAACAATAGGTATTATCGCCCGACATACTGGGTTCGAATTTAAATTCTTTACCGTAAGGAACATTTTTAGGATCATTTTTAAAATCCTCTAGTTGTTGTAAATTCTTTTTACGATTCCCACTAAGCAAAATCAGGGATTTTGGTGTACCAGTTAAAGAATTATCACTCTTGGAATAATGAGTAGTAACTTGCGTTAAACTGCTGCTTTTACGAGAAAGATAGTCGCGATTCTTAACAGCTAAGTAATAACCAGATTGTTGCTTATGCGAAATATGGAGGGGAATATCAATGCCGTCAGCACGCATCTCGGCCCGGATACTTGTTGCAGTGGAACCGGAGGTATCACTTAAGCTAATAGGAGAACGCCAAATTTCTATTCCTAAATAAATATCAATTAACAAGAAAATAATGAAAAATAACCATTCTATTCTTTTACGGTCCATTTTTATTTCCCTTCTTCCATTATTGCCTGTTTATATTTATTTAAACTCAGAAAATCAACTTTTTCCCATTCAGCTAAACTCTTCCATTGATTATAAGCTTTCACATAATAACCTGGTACTAGATTAACCAAGTGGTCATGTGAATTATCCTTTTCCACACCAAAAGCCACTATTATGCGTTGAATTTCTTCTTTTCTCATGCCGGCATTAACTAATCTTTGCATTACCGTTATACTTGATGGCAGGGTTTTTGTTTGTCCATCAAAAGGTATCGGAATTTGTAAATCCGTATTGTTAAAGTCAACTTTAACTGCATCTCCAGTAAATGATGTCATCACTTGAGGACTGCTGTTATCCCAAAAGACGGGTATCCCTTCAACATAATTAGCATAGCTAATGGAATCATCCGTTGTATCAAAATAACGTAAATCTTGTTCACTCAAGCCAAGCTTATGAACAAAACTGACACTTTCCAGCAGTTGATCGTTCAGCGTTTTGTCTTTGCGCTTTTCATAACGAGTATAGTGAAAATCATGCCGGTCGGTTTTAGCCTTTGGCACTCTTAAGTTAGTATAGTAGTTAAGCGAATACGTAACCCAGCCTTTTTTATTAGAGCGTGTAGTTACATTTGTCGTACCGAGAAGGCGAGAAACAAAGTAAGAATCGGTTTGTGTATTTGTCAGATAGCTGTATATGCGCCAGTGGTCTTGTCTGGTAAAAAATACCTCATAGCAATTTTTGAGACGCACAAACTCAACGGGGATCTTGCCTCGAGCGTTACTGGCATAACTACGCAGCTTATTAAAGTCACCCTTAATTAAATTAATGCGGTAAATGGTATAAGTCTTATCATTACCTAAATAAAGGAAATCATTACTATTTGTGATGAAGATACGACGAAACTTAGGATCGCCTTTTTTAACGTTTTTCTTAGTGAACAAATTAATGCTGACTTCTTTTGGAAAGCTTAACTGGACACACTCCGAATTATGCAACATTTCCTCATATTGTTTTTTATCCGTGCTAATTTTCTTAATATTATGGTATTTTACCCCTTTTATTTCTTTGACAAATTCCAGAGGTAAATTCTTTTTAGCATCATACAAGCGGTACAACTGACCATTTTTAAAGCCATAAGAATTAGTAGGAATATAAAGATTGGAAACAATCCGATCGCGGTGGCTTCGTGTTTGTTCTGCAACCCTACTGGTTTGACTAATACGATTGAAATACTGGTCATTAGTCATAATGAATATCCAGAGTACAATTGACAGACCAAAAACCGCCAAAGTTCCTATTAAAAGCAACGCGTCGCCAAGCTTAAATTTAGACTTCATCCCAATCATCCCCTTCACTCATTGGCTCATATGGCAGAGAAATATAAAAAGTAGAGCCCTTTCCTTCACTGCTGTTGGCCCAAATATGACCGTGATGTTCTTCCACTATTTCTTTAGCAATCGCCAAGCCTAATCCTGTACCACCCTGAGCCCGTGAGCGAGCTTTATCAACGCGGTAAAAGCGATCAAAAATTTTAGTTAAATCTTCTCGCGGTATACCCAAGCCCTGATCGGCAATACTCAAAACAATGCGTTTTTGCTCTGAGTGCAGTTTTACTGTGATCACGCCACCATCAGGCGAATATTTAATGGCATTGTTCATAATGTTATCAATTACCTGCGCAAACTTGTCAGTATCGATTTCTACCCATAACGCCTGCGTACCCAACTCACGAGTAATGGTGTACTTTTTATTTTCTTTTTTATCCGTTTTAACAATCATGTCGAAGCGATCCAAGATATGAGCTACAAAATCATTAAAGTTAGCCCACTCTAAATCAACTTTGGAAACTCCCCTGTCCATTCTTGACAGGCTGAGAAGTTCACTGATCATTCTAATCATGCGCTCAGTTTCTTCTTGTGTTACCTGCAAAAATTTGGGGGCAACATTGGGATCTTTCCATGCTCCTTCATTTAACGTCTCAATATATGCGTGTAAACTAGTAAGTGGCGTACGTAATTCATGGGAAACATTAGAAACGAACTGTTTTTGTGAATTTTCATTCTTTTGTTGTTCAGTAATATCATGCAAAACACAGACACTACCAGATACAAAGCCCGTAACTCTTTTAATAAGAGAAAAGCTGGCATGTAGAATGACTTCATCCCTTGTTCCCTTACTCAAAGTAATTGCTATGCCTTTCTGATTGCCAATTAAATCTTGTGAGGACTCTTTTAAACCTAAAACTGTAGCGATGGGCTGATTAATGATTTCATCTTCCGTTTGGTTTAAAAAATTGAGCGCCATTTGGTTGACAACATTAACATTGCCGTGCCTGTCAGTAGCAAGAACGCCATCACTCATATGAGACAGTACGCTGTCCAGCCTACGCTGTTCACTTTCAGATTCTTCTTGAGAGCGCTCAATTCTAACAGACAAGGTATTAAAAGCCTGACCTAACTGCCCTAATTCATCGTTGGAATAGATTTTTACCTGACTTGAATAATCACCATCAGCAATATTAAGTGCCTGGCTTTGCATTTCCTCAATGGGCTTAGTAATCGCATGGGAGACTACTAAAGATAAGATTGCCCCCATTACTGCGGCAATCATAGAAGTGACCAAAAACATCAGTGAAATATTGCGCAGGTCATTAAAAACCCCCTGCATTGACGCTCGGACATAAATGGCACCAACAGTGTTGGCGGAGCCGTTACCAGCGTTCAAAGGGGTAACTTGCACCATATAGTCTCCGTTTTCATTGACAACTTTAGTTGCCTGTCTGCCAGTTGAAGTTACCTGCTTAACCAAAGTATTATTGACACGCTGACCAATCCGGTTTTTATCATTTAGGTTTGAAACTGCACGAATGATATCCTTATTGTCTACCACAATAATTTCACTAATCGTACCAATACCATTGCTGTAGTCATTGACAATTCTGTTTAAATTACTGTCAGTATGCTTATTGTCTTTTAGTAATTGCGTTGACAACTGGTTAGAAACTATTGGCAAAACTTGAATGGATGATTGAAAATTTTCAATACTGTTTTGTTCCAATTGACGTGTAAAATAGGCACCAATAACTTCAATGGTAGCGATGATCATCGCCATGAACACAATAGCTAAAGTAGTATTTATCGAAATGGTTAAATGTTTAAACTTATTCTTGAATTTTTTCATAGTTTTACAAAATTAAATAAAAAGAAAGCCGCGCTTGCTAAATACTGCGGGGCTTTCTTTGTTAGTCTTCATTAGGCTGTTTAACGTAATAGCCAACACCGCGACGAGTTACTAAAATCTGCGGCTGAATTGGATTATCTTCAATTTTTTCACGTAAACGGTGCACAGTAACATCAACTGTCCGGACATCACCGAAGTAGTCATAACCCCAAACAGTCTGTAAAAGATGTTCTCTGGTCATCACCTGATCCATATGCTGGGCTAAATAATAGAGCAACTCAAATTCACGGTGAGTCAGCTCGATCTTTTTGCCTTCTTTTTCAACAATATAGGCATCTGGCATAATTACCAAATTGCCAATAGTAATATTTTTCGTTGAACTATCATCGCCAGCACTTTCATCTTTTTTAACAATATTACGCCGACGCAAATTAGCCTTCACCCGTGCCACTAGTTCACGGTTAGAAAAAGGCTTAGTCACATAATCATCTGCACCCATTTCCAGACCCAAAACTTTATCAATTTCAGTATCTTTAGCCGTAACCATAATTATGGGCATATCGTGTGTTTGTCTTACTTCACGAGCTACATCCAAACCATCTTTTTTGGGTAACATCAAGTCTAAAATCATTAAGTCAGGATTGTACTCGTCAACTTTTTTGATGGCTTCTTCACCATCATATGCAGTGTCAACGTCAAAACCCTCTTTTGTCAAATTAAATTTAATAATATCAGAAATCGGTTTTTCATCATCAACAACGAGAATTTTCTTTGACATCGAAAAGCCCCCTTTTGTTACCATTATACTGGTTTTTAGTTTATTAGCCAAAAAAGTCATCAAAATTTAATAAAAAAACTTGCATTTCACTGAAAATAATAGCATAATAGTCTCCGTTGGTTATTTGTAATAACGCTTATGGGTGGCTAGCTCAGCTGGCAGAGCAACGGACTCTTAATCCGTGGGTCCAGGGTTCGAACCCCTGGCCACCCATTGATTATTAAAGGAAGCGATCACTTAGTTGCTTCTTTTTTTTGTTTGTCAAAAATGATATTAAATCTAAATATAAAGCCTATTTAATTTCTTGTTTACTATATGGTATAATAATTGTTTGTCAATTCGTGTTGATTTACTTTTGATTTACTTTTGAGGAAATTTTATGAACTTAGAAAATAAAAAAGTAATTGATAGAGTTGGAAATGGTAAAGCTACTAAGTATCAACTCAAAGAATCACAAGAAATGGGTATTTTCAAAAATAAGCTATATTTACGACAGTTAGAGGATAAACTTAATAAGTAGAATTCTTCATACTTTTTTACACAAAAGCCTTGTCAAAAAGCAAATTAATTGTTATCATAATTAACTGTCAACAGAAATGATAACGGGTGGCTAGCTCAGTTGGCAGAGCAACGGACTCTTAATCCGTGGGTCCAGGGTTCGAGCCCCTGGCCACCCACCATAATAAAAATAGCACTGCAAGTAGTCGGTGCTTTTTTTATTGCCTTTTTTAATTAATTAAATTTTAGGTGACGTTCCGGTCACCTTTTTTCATTTTATAATCTACAATATCTGTCAAAATTGCCTCTGCCGATTCCTTGATCGAGCCTTCTGCCAGTTTACGCTCATTTCCGCCAAGTGTATCCTCTTCAAGCCACCATTTTTGAAGAGTTGCGAGTGGAAAAGGACTGCTCTTTTTATCATTGTTTTTTACTGTTTGTGCAAAAGAAATATCTAAATAATAAACAAAAGCTCCTGCACCGAATTCATGAATTATTTTAGTTAGAATTGGGCCATAAATCTTTTTAGGCAATATCCCTTCTAATATAATTATGGGATAATACTGCCGGCCCCACATTACCAGTGAGTCTATTAGACTGGCAGTTGGTGCTGCTACTTTTTCCTTAACATGTAAAAGATCAAGGCGCAATACATCTTCATGCAAAAGTAAACATCTTTGGTAGCCAAACTGTTTTTGCAAATAATTAGCTAAAACGGTTTTACCACTGCCTGAGTTTCCTCTGATTAAAATAAAAATTGGTGCCATGAAATAAATTTCCTTTCAATGTAAGAACATCTAGAGCTAGCGTTGCTATTTAAGCTATATTATTATCACTTTGCCATTTTAATATTAGAATAATACACGTAAGATATAATTAATAATCAATTATAAAAAAGGTAATATTATGAAGAAAAAGTGGTTAATCGGATTAGGCAGTATTCTAGGTGTGCTGCTGCTTATAACCATGTTATGCCATACTTTTAAAAAGACAAGCCCTCAGCCGGATGAAGAAGTCAGCTCCACATACAAGAAAAAAACTCCTTTTGCAGCAGTGCCTACCATCTATTTGCATGGCTATGGTGCGGGAGCACGATCTACTGCGGGCATGATTGCATATGCTCAGCAGCATAATGGTGCTCATAAAGTCTTAACAGCCAGAATTTCTGCTAGCGGCAAAGTTGATTTACGAGGAAGTTGGCCCCGCGCTACTAAACGACCACTTATTCAAGTGATTTTACAGGACAATAAAAACAGTAATTATTATACTACCCGCGAGTGGTTTTATAATTTGATTTTACTTTTAAAACAAAAATATCATATTAAATACTATAATACCGTTGCTCATTCCATGGGAAACATTATGACACTTGCCTACCAGCTAAAATATGGTAAAGATAGTAACTTACCGCGATTAAAAAAGCAAGTTAATCTTGGTGCACCCTTTAATGGCATCATTGGCATAGATGAGGAACCTAACCATAATTACCTACTCAAAAATGGGCGGCCAAAGTACATGACTCAATCCTACAAATACTTTTTAAAGCACCGTCATAGTTTTCCCAATAATGTTTCTATATTAAATATTTTTGGTAATAAAGAAGACGGTACTAATTCAGATGATGATGTCAGCTGTGTTTCAGCGCAATCTTTACGTTACCTGCTAAGAGGCAAAGGCAAGTATCATGAAATCGAAATTAAGGGCGCAAATGGTCAACACAGTAAATTACATGAAAATTACAAAGTTGATCAGATCATTGGGAATTTTTTGTGGTCTAAATAATTTTTTATTTTTAAGTAATTTTAATATTATTTTCATAATTTTAGCGTATAATAAAAGAAAAAGTATATCTTTAGTAACAGGAGAAAAATGATGAATCCACTATTTGAAAATTTCATCTCAAAATTAGCTCTTAATTTATCAACTTTGTCCACAGCTGAGCAAAAATACACATTAGATTTTTACCGTGATTTTCTACTTGATGGTGACTTTCAAACAAAAGAAGAAATTAACAGAGAATTAGGAACTCCAGACAGTTTGGCCCAACAAATTAAACATGATTATGTTAGGTTTTTAATAGCAGCCACATCTTCTGCTAATGCTCCGCATGCCAGTGATAATTATTTTAACGGCTTGCGTGTTAAAAAATATCCGCGCAAGGAGCGTACTATTGCTCCTGGAGGCTTTAGTGAAGTAAAACTGGAAGTGTTGGACACTGATGTAGTGATTCGTCAAGGTCAGCAATTTCAAGTATTAGTGGCAGATTATAGTAGTCGGCCAATACAAATAGATTTAGTTAAGCAGACATTAGTAGTTAAAGAGTTTCCCACTGAACAAAAAACTCATGTGCTTATGTTCAACAGACTTACCAATGCCAGTCGCGTAGAAATTACCGTTCCTAATGTAGATTCGCTAACTGAAATTAGTGGACATAACCGCGATGGTGACGTTATGTTACAAAATCTCAGTCTTAATAATATTGTACTTGACTTGCATGATGGAGATTTATACTTAAATAACGTTCAAGTCTCAGACCAACTAACCTTTTCTGGCAGAGACTCTGACTTCTTTGTCACCCAGTCAAAAATTGCTCAGTTAGCAAGCAGAGTTCATGACGGAGATGTCAGTTTTAAACGCAGTATTCTTAAGCAAATTGTCGTCAAAACAGGTGATGGCGATGTAGAAATTAACCAATGTCACGCTAACCTCAACCTAGAAGCAAAAGACGGGGATATTAAGATTGAGCGCAGTCAGCTTACTAACCAAAACATTGTTAAAACTGCAGACGGTGATTTGAGGTTAAGCCATCTTGCTCACGAGATCAGCGTACAATTAAAAACAAGTAATGGGGACATCATTTATCACCATTCCAATATTGGCAACAGCTTTAATAGTCAAAACACACAAAGTGATTCCTTAACAGCAATTTCAAGAGATGGAGATATCATCATCAGTTAGAAATACATCTGTTAAAAAGATATTGTCTAATCAATTTACCATCACATATATTTTTGTATTGCGCTTATTAACAAAAGTTAACGTGTTTCTCCACTATATGTGGGGTAACCACTTTGATCATTAATTTAGATTCTAGCCAGTATTATTGCTAGCAAAAAGCCTGATAACTTTGTGCTTATCAGGTTTTTTCTATTTTATTCAAGCTATAAAGCTTCCTCTAAAAAGCTGCACTACTACAACATTTTAAAATCGAATAGCCTCATCCGCTTTAGCTATTAAGTCATCATCATATGTGTGGGTTACATATAATAATGTAACAGGTAAACTTAAAAGCTTACCACATGGATAAGTCATCAACAGGATAAATTATAGAGCCAAATTAATAACCGCCAACGTATGCCAACACAGAGACGGTTATTTTTTGTCCTAACTTTTTAAGAAAGGTCAATTGTTCATTTTTCGGTCTATTTATAAAAAGTTACGGTTTAGTACTTGCTAATTTCTGCGGCCTAAATTAAAATATTATATAACATATAATATTAGGGGAGGCAAAGCATGGCAATCCAAATACCAACTCGTTTGCTAGATGGTGCGGTTTTAGCTTTTCTAAAACAAGATGATCTGTATGGCTACGCTTTGACGCAAAATGTGCAAAAGATTTTCTCTATCTCCGAGTCAACTATTTACCCTGTTTTACGAAGACTAAAAAAGGATAACTGCTTAACAACTTACGATGAGCCTTATCAGGGGCGAAACCGGCGCTACTACCATATTACTGCTGAAGGAATAACGATGCTAAACTCAATTCAAGATGAATGGCTAGATTTTAGTGCAAAAGTTAATCAAGTATTAGGAGGACAAAATGACCAAAGTAATTGCTGATTATATTGCCGAACTTGAACAAACCTTAGTCGATTTACCTGCAAAAGACCGCGAAGATGTCGTTGAATTTTACCGTGAATTTTTATTAGATGGCGACTTCGTCAGACGTTCTACAATTGAGGCGGAATTAGGAACTCCTAAACAGCTGGCAATCAATATTTTAGCTGATTATTCAACTAAAGATGATTCAGCACCTGCCAAAACAGAAACTCCTAAGTCAAACTTAAAGGCCAGCTGGTATATATTATTGGGCATTTGTGCTGCTCCGATCGGGATACCGCTTATTTTGGTAATTTTATTCGTAATTTTCTTTTTACTGGCAATTTTCTTTGGCTTACTTTTTGCTTTAATAAGATTTTTGTTTAACTTTTTTGTTGGTGGCGGTTTAAACTTTCTGAAGTCGCTATCTCTCCTATTCACCAGTAATTGGCCAACAGGCTACGTCTACCTAGGTAAATCGTTAATTTGTATCGGCGTCATCCTACTGTTAATGCCGTTTATTATCAAACTGGGCAAAATTTTGATTGCCAAGTGTACCCAAATTATTAGAAACTTAGGTAAAAACCTGCTTAAGAAAAATTACTTTCAGACGAGCTCTGAAAAGAATACCAATGAGGATAAATAAAAATGAAAAAGTTTTATAAAATCTGTGGACTAATCTTTGGACTGATACTGCTTATTGGTCTCATTCTACTAGTCGTATTCAGATTAAATGATAACCCGTCACATGATTATAATGGTAAACGCACTCATTATAATGAAAGCAAGACTTTTTACGTAAAAAAGTTCGACAGTATTAAGTTAGCCTGTTACAGACCCGATATCCGAATTTCACTTAAGGATATTAACAAGTTCAAAGTAGTAGTTAGAGGTGGTCACGGAGCAGACATCAAAAAAATAAAAACTAATGTCGCTAACAATCAGCTCACTATTTCGGATCAGCCAGAACATCATTATAACGATGGTTATTATGCAGTCGACATTTATATTCCTGCTAAAAACGCAGTGAAAAAGATAACTGGTTTTTGTGCAGAAGGCGATTTTTATATCAACAGTTTAAATGTTCCCCACATCAATTTGACAATAGAAGATGGCGACGTTTTGCTTAATAAGCTTACTGCAAAAAACCTTGACCTAAATTCAAATGACGGTGACCTCAAAGTAAATCAATCGACTTTTTCACGTAGTTCACTAAAACTAAATGATGGCGATGTTAAAATTAGCGACTCTCAAATACTAAATAACAGCTCAGTTATATTGAATGACGGCGACTTTTTAATGTCAAACGCCCCTAAAATCAACTATGTATTGACAAACCATTCGGATGATAAAATCATGTTTAAAGGTTCTTACCATTCCAACCATTTTGCAAAAAAAGTTAAAAATAAACCCGTACTAAAAGTTACCAGTATGGATGGCGATATTCTAATTAATTAGTGGGCAAGTAATTTACATAGATGCTTTCTTGGTAAGTAGCACCTATTCAAAAAAACGTAGCCCAAACAAGGAGGAGAGCAATGAAAAAGTTTTACCAAATTAGCGGGCTGATCGTCATTATTGGCATAATTTTATTTATTTTTGGCCATGCCAAAGGCGGCAATGAAGATATCAATAACATTCATTCGGGCCAGACAACTAATATTGGCAATTTTTTTAATCATAATCAAAGAAGTAGAAAATCCCACCACGTAGTAGCCAAAAAACGTACTTTTAATGTAGGCAAATTTTCTAAGATTAATATTGACGCCGAAGAGCCCAATATCCAAATCACTAAAGGAAACGACTTTCAAGTTACTATCAGCGGTCCTAATATCAAAAAGATTAGTGCTAAAGTTGAAGACGACCAGCTGACCATTTCTGACAATAATGCTTATGAGGACGGGACATATCAGGTAAATGTTACCGTTCCGGCAGATGACTCTATCACAGAAATATCAGGATCATGTTCTGAAGGTAATATTCATTTAACTAACTTAACTGTTTCTGACCTCAACTTACAGCTTGAAGATGGTAATGTCAGTGCTGAAAACGTGAAAGCTCGCAAAGCCAATTTTGACCTGGTCGACGGTGATTTAAAAGTTAATAATTCAATTTTAACGAATAGTACTTTAAACTTTAATGAAGGTGATTTAACTATTACGAATAGTCAATTTAAAATTAAGGCAACTTTGGGTGATGGTGACGTCAGAGTCAATGATTCCAAATTATTGGCTGACAGCTCCTTTAATTTAAGTGAAGGAGATTTCCAAATGAGCAGACCGCCTAAGATCAGTTACCAGTTGACAACTTCTTCAGAGGATGAACTTATATTGCATGGTAATAACTATCACAAACATTTTGCTAAAAAATTAAAGAGTGGGCCTCTACTCAAAGTTTCTTGTGGTGACGGTGACATTCTCATAAATTAACTTCTATACATCTTGCAGCTGATTAAGCTCATAAAGCAAAAGACTTGGATTAATTTTTAAAATTAATCCAAGTCTCTTTAATTGGTTATTTTAGTTGACTAAATCTAATACTTTATTTTTTATTGCTTCACTTAAACTAGCATGATATTATAAGATAAAGCAAAAATTAAATTAGTGTTAAAAAGATAAGGGACAGATTAATCATGAAAATACATATTGGTGGAGACTTTGATCAAGAATTTGAAACTCATGATGAAAAAGTAGAATCACAAGAAATTGATTTAGAAAATTTTAGCAACATAGATGTTGAAATAGCCGCCTCTGGTGTTTCTGTTCAAGTAGGCTCTGATTTTCATATATCAACTTATGACATTAATCCTGATCGGATAAAAATTCGTGTGGTAGAGCAAACCCTTTTTATTCGTGCACGAAAGTCTCATTTTAACAAAAAAGTTTATATTCGCAAAATTAAACCTAAAATAACTATTACCATACCTCAAGCTGCAGAGCTCAATGAAGTCCAGATAATTGACTTTGCTGGCAACATTGACCTAGCTGGATTTAATATGCAGAAACTTGATGTCAGAGCAAATGCTGGTTCCTTAAAATTACAGGACATCACGATCCAAAATAAAGCCGAAATGGTGCTAGACGCTGGTAGTTTATACATCAATCACTGTAAGATGAATTCTAATGCAAATCTAGCTGCCGGAACTATCAGGGTCACAAGCTTGCAAGGGAAAAACCACTTTAATCTAGCCGCTGGTTCATTAAAAATGATAGATGATGAAGAGCATAAGACAGATTACGATTTATTTGCCACTTTAGGATCGATCTACTTTCATGGTAATAGAATGGGCAAGCATTTTTACAAGCATGAAGGCAGTGCCAACCAATTAACTGCTATCAGTTCGGTGGGCTCAATCAAAATTCAATAAATGAGTAGACCATTTAAGGCCAGTTACCAGTTGGCAATTTCTTCTGAGGATGAACTTGTATTCACGGTAATAACCTATCACAAACATTTTACTAAAAATTAAGAGGGGTGCGTCGCTACTCAAAGTTTCCTGTGGTGACGGAGGCATTCTCAGAAATTAACTTCTATACTATCTGCAGCTAATTACCAG
Source organism: Lactobacillus sp. ESL0260 (assembly GCF_003692935.1). Taxonomy (NCBI): domain Bacteria; kingdom Bacillati; phylum Bacillota; class Bacilli; order Lactobacillales; family Lactobacillaceae; genus Lactobacillus; species Lactobacillus sp. ESL0260. The sequence goes on along the minus strand of NZ_REHO01000003.1, from coordinate 32,664 downwards.
CATAAAGCAAAAAGATTTGGATTGATTTTTAAAATTAATTCAAATCTTTTTAACTGTCTAGATCAAAGTAATAAATACAAAGTTTAATTTTTTATTGCCTAGCTTAAACTAGCATGATATCATAAGGAAAAATTAAATTAGTGTTAAAAGATAAGAGATAGCTTAATTATGAAAATGTATATTGACGGAGACTTTGATCAAGAATTTGAAGATGAAAAAGTAGAATCACAAGAAATTGATTTGGAAAATTTTAGCAACATAGATGCAAAAACATATGTTGCTAATGTTACTGTTCGAGTGGGCGCTGATTTTCATATATCAACTCATGACATTAATCCTGAGCGCATGAAAATTAGTGTGGCAGAACAAACTCTTTTTATTCGTGAGCAAAAGCCTAATTATCCTCATAATCATCAGAAAAAAATTTATATTTGCAAAGCCGAATATAAAATGACAATTACGGTTCCCCAGACTGCCGTGCTCAATGAGATACGAATAAACGACTTTTCCGGTAGACTTAATTTGAGTGGCCTGAATATGCAGAAACTTGATGTCAGAGCAAATGCTGGTTCCTTAAAATTACAGGACGTCACGATTCAAAATGATACTAAAATACGTTTAGATGCGGGTAATTTAGATATCTACCAGTGTAAGATGAATTCTAATGCAAATCTAGCTGCTGGATCTGTCAAGATCAAAGGTTTACAAGGAAAAAACCACTTTCAACTGGCTGCCGGATCACTAAAAACTTTAGACGACAGAGATAATCAGACTGATTATGATTTATCTACTACTCTTGGCTCAATCTACTTTCACGGCAGTAGAATGGGCAAGCACTTTTACAAGCATGAAGGCAGTGCCAACCAATTAACTGCTATCAGCTCGGTGGGCTCAATCAAAATTCAATAAAAGAAGTCTTACTTTGACCTGCACAGGCAAAGTAAGACTTTTTTAATGTATAAAATTAGCGCTGGACATCAATTATAAACGAGTTAATATCTCCCCGATATTTAGCAATCGAATATTCAATTGGCCGTTCATCCCTTGTCAGTCCTTGAGTGTGAAAGTAGAACACCGGCTTATTTACTGCAATGTTTAATAAGTTGGCGGTAGTTTCGTCAGCTTCTATTACTTCCAACCTCCTAACTACCCGCGTAACTTTTAAATGGTATTTTTCAAGAGTACTATATAAAGATTCCTGGGCAAAATTATAATTAATCAACTCAGGTATCCTCTGTTTAGGCACATAAGTTGTAACTAAAACAATCGGTTGATCATTGGCATAGCGCAGCCGCACTAATTTAAAAACTGGTGCTTTCTCAGGCAGCTGTAAATTTTTGCATACTTCGGGTGTAGCTTTTTCTTCATCAAAATAAAGCAAATTAGTTTTAGGGTAGATACCCTTAGCACTCATTTCTGCACTATAGCTTTCAATCAAATGGGTAAATTCTTGCTCAATCTTAACCTTTTTAACTAATGTCCCTCGCTTACGTTTTCGCTCCAGATAACCTTGATTAACTAACAATGAAATTGCTTGCCGCATTGTTGGCCTGCTTACCTGATATTTACCCGCTAATACAGTTTCCGGTGGAATAATTGTATTTTGCGGGTAAAAACCAGTTTGAATTTTATTCAAAAGATCATTGGCAATTACTTGGTATTTAGGGGGTTCTTTTTCTGCCAATTTATTCCATCACTTTCACATTATTAATTATGTCATTATAAAAATAATATACCATGCAAAAAGCCAGTGTAAAGAGTTAGCTTTTACTTTTTTACACTGACTTTTTATTTAAATTTCAATTGCGTTGATACCATCTTTTTCAAATCGTTGTTTAAGAGTTTCAATAATCTTTACACCTGAACTGGTACCTATACGTTCGGCCCCAGCTGCAATCATTGCCAAGAAATCATCAGTATTACGGATGCCCCCTGCTGCTTTGACTTTGACATCTGGGCCAACATTTTCTTTCATTAGCTTAACATCTTCTACTTTTGCGCCAGCGGTGCCAAAGCCAGTGGAAGTCTTGACAAAATCTGGTTTAACCTTTTTAGCAATTAAGGCCAGCTGCTTAATTTCAGCCTTAGTCAAGTAGCAGGTCTCAAAAATGACCTTACATGGTACATGATGGTCACGGCAAAGTTTAACCATTTGTGCCATTTCATCTTCGATATAAGACCAATTATGAGCTCGCACTTGCGTTAAATTAACAACATAATCGATTTCATTAGCACCATTTTGTAATGCATCTTTAGTTTCTGCCAATTTACAAGTTATTGTAGTTTGGCCCAAAGGAAAACTGATCGCAGCCCCAGTATCAATATCCGTCCCCTTTAGTTGCTGGGCACAAAATTCAGATTGGACTTCATTAATTGCTACCATCTTAAAATGATATTTTTTAGCTTCATCGCAAAGCTTTTTCATGTCTTCTTCGGTTGCATCCGCATGTAAGTTAGTATGATCAATTAGTCGCGCAAAATCATCTATTGTATACTTCATTGTTATTCTCCTTTTTGTATTTACATAAATTGATTTTACCCATAGAAAGTGATAATGTCAACCGCTTACTTTTTAATATAAAAATAGTGTTTGAATTATATAAAGCGATTACATATAATTGTGTTGTAAATTAATATGTATTTACAAAAGGGGTGATTTTAGTGAAAATATTATTAACTTCACATGGACATTTAGCACAAGGTATCGCTTCCGGCTTTGAATTTATTGCCGGCAAATCGGACCAGATCATGACACTTGAATTAGATGAAAAAGGAATTGGTTCATATCGTGACCGTCTACAAAAGCTGCTTGACAGTGAAACAGAACCAATCTTAATTCTGGCTGACTTAAAAGGTGGAACTCCATACAATGAGTCCTTTAAGTACTATTTGTCTCATACAGAAAGAATACGAGTGGTCAGCGGACTGAATCTACCAATGCTTTTAGAACTTGTTCCTCAGTTATCTGACAATACAACGCTTGATGAAGCCGTACAGACAGTTCTACAGGCAGGAACCAATGGTATCGAAGTTGCTCAAGACCAGCAAGATGATGATGACGATATTGAATTTTAAAAAATAAGAAAGGTGTATTAATAATGAGTATTTCAGTAGTAAGAATTGATGATCGGGTAATCCACGGCCAAACCATGACCCGCTGGACCAAAGCGCGTCCTGTGGACGGCATTTTAGTTGTCGGTGATAATATTGCCCACGACAAGTTGCGCCGCAAGGTATTAAAAGCTGCTGCTAACGACTTAAAAGTTGGCATTTATACGGTTGCTGAAGCTGGCGAAAAAATCAAAAAGGGGATTGAATCTAAAAAGAAATTTTTCTTAATCAGCGACTCCCCTAAGACTTTTGCCCAAATGGCAGACATGGGCGTTGACTTTGGCAAAGTATTAAATGTTGGCCCGATGAATACCCGTCCTGGAACTAAGGTACTCGGACGGACAGTAGCCATCGATCAAGACGACTATAACGCTTTTGAAGATATTGCCAAGCATGGTATTGATATTCAATTTCAGCTATTACCTGATGATGAAATTAAGCCTTGGTCAACTATGAAAAAGAAATATGATTCTATGTCCTAATTTTTGGAGGCAATAAAAATGAATAATTTATTTTTTCCCGCACTTTTAACAGGAATTTTCTGTTATCTGGGAGCGATTGAAACACCTTGGCTCTTTGGTATGACTGGAGGCTTCTACATTGTTGGTAGACCTTTGGTAGCCGGATTACTAGTCGGTCTTGCCTTTGGTGACATTAAAAATGGTATTTTGTGCGGCTTAGCTGTACAGGCAGTTTTCATCGCTAACCTATCAACTGGAGGTGCTACTAACAGTGAAATTACTTATGCAGCTTATGGTGGAATCGGCTTAGCAATGGCGACTACTAAAAATCCTGCAATCGCTGTTACCTTAGCCATTCTCATTGGTCAGACATTTGGCTTAATCTTCTACAACGGCAGAATGGCTCTTTATTCTTTCTGGAACACTCGTGCTGAAAACGCTGCTCATAATAATGATGATCGCGGTATCATCCTGAACCATCTAGTTTATCCACAAATCACTACCTTCCTTTTACGTGCTGTACCAGTTTTTCTGGCAATTTATTATGGTAAAGGTTTAGTCAATTGGCTAATCGACAGCATTCCCGCTATTGTAACCCACATTATTCAGGTTTTGGGTGGCGTTTTGCCAGCCTTGGGTATTGCAATGTTAATGAGCATAGTAATCAAAAACAAATCACATTTTATTTTCTTCTTTGTCGGCTTTGTTTTACTTGCTTTTGCCAAATTAAGCATGATTGCAATTGTCTTTATTTCCGCTTTAGTCGCATATTTGTATTATATGGCAACTGGTAAAAGCAGTACTCCAACTGCTACCAGCTCTGCAAATAATGCAGAACAAGCGGTTGATAATGATGACGAATATGAAGATGAAGACTTATTTTAACGAGAGGTGTTAAAAATGGCTACAAATGAAAATAATACTGAACCACAAAAGCTACTATCAAAACATGAACTTAATCAAATTTGGTATCGGTGGGGTTTTACACACCTCAGTTCAATGAGCTATGAAAAGCTGCAGGGACATGCCTGGGCATATTCTTACTTACCTTTTGCACGTAAATATTATAAAAATGATCCTGAGAAAAAAAGACGTTTACTTGAACGTCATTCCATGTTTTACAATACTGAACCACAAACAGGTCAAATATTAATGGGATTGTTGCTTCCCTAGAAGAGCAAATCGCTTTGGGTAATGACGTTTCAGAAGAAATGCCAGTTAACATTAAAGCTACTTTAATGGGTCCTTTGGCCGGTATTGGTGATTCAATTATTCAAGGAATTATTGTTCCTATTCTATTATCAATTGCTATGAGTCTAGCCAAGGGCGGCAGTCCTGTCGGACCATTATTTTACATCATTGCCTACGGTATAATTGGCCCTACAATTTCCTATATTGCGTTTCATAGTGGTTATAAACTGGGAGTTGGCGCAATCGACACTATTGTGGGCGAAAATTCCAAAAGAATTACCGATGCTTTTAACATCTTAGGTGTAATGGTCGTGGGCGCATTAGCCGCAAATACCATTGTCTTAAAAACAGTGGCGAAAATTCCTTTAGGTGGCAAATCGCAACCTTTACAAACGGTTCTAGACGGTATTTTCCCTGGACTATTGCCTTTAGCTATGGTTATTTTAGGCTGGTGGCTTGTTTCCAGTAAACAAATGACAGCTACTAAAGTCATTATCATCATGGTAGTAATTATAACTATTGGTTGTTTGATTGGATTATTTTAACCACGTATTTGTAAAGAGCATATCTTATACTTATTTTCAGTTAATTTAGGAGCACATGTTAATTGTGTGCTCTTTTTGTGTACATAAAGTTAATTTAATCTAGAAGTAATTACCTACTTATAATATTTTGGGTAAGTACTTGCTTAACTATTAATAAATTAAGCAAATATGTAAAGTTTGATTGCATAGGTAAAGTTATGATAACTAACCTATACCGCACCCTTTTTAATCTCACAAGATTCATGATAGAATTACTTGATGGCATTATCGAAAGAAGGGTTTCATGGGTAAGCAAAAATACTTTTATCATCATTTAACTGATGATTTGGTAGTTAGCCAGAGCCAGGATTATCACTTGCCAAATAGCTATAATATTTTCCCCCATTCTTTAGGTGGAAAAGTCTGGGCAAAAATTGTACGTCCATTAGGACATTTAATTAGTATAATCTATATTAAGTTGGTTTTAAGGGTAAAGATAGTTGGCAAGGACAAGCTAAAAGCTACCGCAAATCAAGGCTATTTTATCTATGGCAACCATACCCAAGCTTTTGGTGACGTGGTTTTACCGCTTAGCATTATTCCGACCAAAAATTATTATGCTATTGGGGCCCAGTCAAATTGGGGTATCCCTGTGTTAGGCAAACTGGTTTTGCCTTATTTTGGGCTTCCTGTGGGTCAGAACCTACAGCAATCTGGTAAACTAATTAAGGCAGTAGCTACCGTTATTAAGGCTAAAAAAGTAGTTGTCATCTATCCTGAAGCTCACGTTTGGCCCTATTACACTAAAATCAGGCCTTTTCCTGCAACCAGTATGCACTTTCCCGTTACACTTGGCGTGGCCAGTTTTACTATGACTACAACTTATACGAAGCCCAAATGGGGTAAAAGGCCGCGCATAATTGTATATCTCGACGGCCCTTTTTACCCGGATTCACATATTGATAAAAAGCGGGCACAAGAAAAATTGCACCAGGAAATTTATCAAGCAATGCAAAAACGAGCCTTAAAAAGTAATTATGAATATTGTACGTACCAAAAAATAAACTAAGGAGTTCTCAATGAATATTCTTTTTTGCGGTGACCATAACGCCGAAGATGGCATTCTTATCGCTACTCTTTCATTATTGAAAAACAGTGGTGCCCAAGAACTCCATATATACATCCTAACAATGTATACTCAAAGTTATCATAAAAAATTTCAGCCTTTTAGTAAGCAAGCGGCTGATTATCTCAAATCACTCTTAGTAAAGCAAAATCCCCAAAACACTTTAAAATTGATGGACTGTACTGGTTTATTTGTCAGAGAACCTCTCATAGCAAATATGAGTACTCATTTTACTCCCTATGCTATGCTCAGACTTTTTGCGGATGAAATACCGCAGTTGCCAAATAAAATATTATATCTTGATGCTGACGTGATTGTCAGACGCAGCTTAGTCAACTTTTACCAGCAAGATTTAACTGGCACTGAACTTGTTGGTGTCCTTGATTACTGGGGGCGCTTCTTTTTCCACAACTTGCACGAACACAAAGTGTTTGATTACGTTAATTCCGGCGTTTTGCTGCTTAACTTGCCTGAAATCAGGAAAACTAACTTATTTGCCCGCATTCGACATCTTTTACAAACCAGAACAGTTTTAATGCCGGATCAAACTGCGCTTAACCGTTATGCACGAGAAAAGAAAATTGCTCCCAGGCGCTATAATGAACAGTATAAATTGCAGCCAGACACTGTGATCCAGCACTTTACTACCAGTTTTCGCTTTTGGCCCGTCTTTCATACCTTGACGGTTAAGCCATGGGATGTTCAACGTGTACATAAAGTGCTAAAATTGCATGAATATGATGACATTTTGACTAATTATCTTAATGTTAAAAGCAATTTAATAAAAAAATAACGTTTGGAGAAAATAACAACATGACAATTCCAGTTTTTTATGCTATCAGTGATGACTTTACAAAATACGCGGCAGTATCGCTCAATTCTTTGGTTAAAAATGCCGCTATTGATAAAGATTATACAGTTTATTTTTTAAGTCAGGATCTAACTACACAGCATAAACAGGACTTACAAGAAATAAGCACCAGCAATGTTCACGTTAAGTTCTTTAATATTAATGATGAAATAGTTGCCCCTATTCAGAATCGTACCGAAAACTTTTTGCGGGCTGACTTTTTTACTATGTCAATTTTCTACCGCTTGTTTATTCCTGATCTGTTTCCCCAATACGATAAGGCTATTTATATCGACAGCGACACAATCGTTAACGATGATATTGGCAGACTGTATGACACTAAGCTAGGAGATCACCTCTTTGCCGCTTGCACCGACTCTTCAATTCAACATGTGACAAAAATGGTGAAGTATATTAAAGAAGTGCTAGTGCTTGATCCGAAGAAATATATCAACTCCGGAATGCTGGTTTTAAACTGCAAAGCCTTTCGCGCTGAACATTTTATTGATCATTTTATGCATCTGCTTAAAAAATATCATTTTGACTGTATTGCTCCTGATCAAGACTACTTAAATGAAATTGGCGATAAAAGAATTTTACATTTAGATCCCAAATGGGATGCCATGCCAAATGATAATACTGAGCCCTTAGCCAATCCCAGTTTAATTCACTACAATCTATTCTTTAAACCTTGGCATTTTCAAGATGTGCAGTATGAAGAATATTTTTGGAACAGCGCCAAAGAAACTAAGTTTTACAATGATTTATTAGCAGAATTAAATAATTATACTGGTAAACAGCGTGATGAAGACCGGCACAAATTGGATCATATGCTAGCCAAAGAAGACAAAACCATTAATGACCCTCATAACTGGGCTAATGTAAAAAAACAAGGACCTGTTAGTTTATGATTATCGGTGACAATCGTGAACAAGTAATTCAAAATATTAAAAAAGCTGTTGCTAATAGGGATTGGCATGCCAAAGTCGAGGTTGGTGACCCTGTATTATCCCTTAAAGAGAGTAAAGAATTAGTCAACAATTTTTGGCATGAACAAAAAACTGTCAAGGGAAAAATAAATGATCGAATTGGTCACTTGCTTTTTGATACTTTGATGCATATCTTGACATCATCGACCACATTTACCGGACTTGAAAACCTGGCTGATTTGCCTCAAGGCGGAGCAATTATTACGGCCAATCATTTTAATCAAATTGATTCTCTGCCAATTAAACATTTAGCTAATAAAGCTCATCATTCATTGAAAATTGCTATTGAAGATACTAATTTGAAATTACCGGGAATCTTATGCTATTTAATGAACTATGTGGGCACTATTCCCTTAATAGAAACTCCCAGCTATGTCGGTAACGAGTTTCCTCGTCACCTGCATGATGCTTTAGAGCAAAACAACTGGGTTTTAATTTATCCTGAACAGGAAATGTGGTGGAATTACCGCAAACCCCGTGAATTAAAACGGGGCGCATACTATTTTGCTGCTAAGCAAAATGTCCCCGTTATTTCAACTTTTATTGAAATTCAGACAATCGATAAACTAGAAAAAGATCATCCTAATTTTTATCAAACAAAATATGTAGTCCACGTTTTACCACCAATTTTTCCGGATGTTAAGCTCAGTGCCAATGAAAATTCCAAGAAGATGATGGTATGTGATTATCAGCAAAAAGTTGCAGCTTATGAAAAGGCTTACCAGCGTAAGTTGGATCTGACTTTTACCCCCTGGGATATTGCCGGCTGGCGTTTCAACTATCAAAAAAATCAAAATAAAAGTTAGACTTGTGATTTTTTTGCGACTATAATTGAGGTGACAATTAGTAAGTGTATTTGGAAAGGGGATATTTCCAATGGAAAAATTCACAAAAGAGTCTTTAGCAAAATATGATGGCAAAAATGGCAATCCAGCCTATGTTGCTATTAAAGGTGTTGTTTATGATGTAACTGGTAATCCGCACTGGACTGATGGTGAGCACCATGGCAATCTAGCCGGCCGTGATTTAACTGTTGCAATAGGACAATCACCTCACGGTGAGAGTGTTCTAGGTAAACTGAAAAAGGTTGGCACTTACGAAGATTAATTAACATAAATAGTAAAAAGCAGGCATATGTTTGTATGCCTGCTTTTTTGATGATTAATAATTTAATAATCTATGTCTTTTTCTGATAAATTATTACCATTACTCTGGATCACCCTCTTGTACCAATAAAATGATTTCTTTTTTAACCTTTTACATGAACCACTGCCGTCATCATGCAGATCAACATAAATAAGTCCATATCGTTTACTCATTTCTCCTGTTGACGAACTCACTAAATCAATACAGCCCCAAGGAGTATAACCAATTACTTGAGCACCATCATAAATTGCACCACTAATTGCTTCAATATGTTTTTTGAGATAATCGATTCTGTAATCGTCATAAATTTTATTTTGTACAGTTACTTTATCTTTAGCTCCGACACCATTTTCAACGATAAAGAGCGGTTTTTGGTATCGATCATATAGTTTGTCTAAAATCACGCGCAAGCCTATTGGATCTATTTGCCAACCCCATTGATTAACAGTTAAAAACGGATTTTTAACACTTTGGATTAGATTTCCTGGCACAATTTCTCGCTTATTAATCTTATCGATAGTATTAGATTGGTAGTAGCTTAAAGAAATAAAATCAACTGTTCCGTCAGCAATTTCTTTAAATTCAGTTTTTGTCCAGTCAATATTTTTCTCTGTCAAACCATAATCCTGTAAAAACCTGTGCGTATAACTAGGATAATACCCTCTTACCTGAACATCTGAGCAAAAGAAATTAAAATCTTGCTCTCTGTGTAAAGTTACCAGCTGATTTTCTGGATTGCAGTCGTAAGAATAATTAGCGGTAGAAAGAATCATGCATCCCATTTTAATTTCTGGAGCCAATTGGTGTGCAAACTTAACTATTCTGGCACTTGCTACAAATTGGTTATGCCATGCTTGAAAAACATTCTTAAAGTTTTTAGATCCAGTACGTGGTATTAGAGCCTGAGAAAGAACTGGAAAATGCAATGCAGAATTAATTTCATTAAAAGTAATAAAATACTTTACCTTATTTGCGTACCTGGACAAAATCACCTGTGCAAACTTAACAAAATAGTCAATCATTTTTTTGTTTGCCCAGCTATTTAACTTCTTAATCAAGTTTAAAGGAATCTCATAATGAGAAAGTGTAATAACTGGCTCAATCTGATATTTTAAACACTCATCTATTAAGTTATCATAAAACTGCAACCCTGCATTATTAGGTTTTTCTTCATCACCATTAGGAAAAACGCGACTCCATGAAATAGAAAAACGATAACATTTAAAGCCCATTTCTTTAAATAAACGAATGTCTTCTTGATATCTGTGATAGTGGTCAATACCAAAATGATTGGGATATTGATAGTTCTTTTCATCTATTTGCCAGTTAAAATCGTTACGATTAACTATTTTTAATCTATTTTTCCCTCCAGGCATTGCATCAACCGTTGAAGGCTTTCTACCATTTTCTAAATATGCACCCTCAATCTGAGATGCTGCAGTAGCACCACCCCAAAGAAAGTTTTTAGGAAAGTTATTATAATTCATTATCTTTATACTCCGTCTGCTGATTCAAAAAATTATATAAACCTCCATATAAGTTAGCGTCGCTCAAAAAAGTGGTAGTTACGATTTCCGGTAGTTCGATGTTATTAGCAATTTTGGGAGATTTTTCAACAGCAGTTAATAATTCTACTTTTATTTGCCTAAGCAAAACTGGCTGATTACTAATGCCCCCGCCAATTGCTACTCTTTGAATATCAATCACGCTATGTATATTTAAGATAGTAGTCGCAATGGCTGCACAATAGTTTTTAAATATAGTCCAAATCACCGGATCCTTGTTATTGATAGCCTCAAAAACTTTTTTACCATCATCAATATTGGATAAATTTTTATATTCTGCACATTTTTCAATCATATTTAAAGCAGAACATAACTTACCAACAATATTATTTTGATCAATAGCTCTTCCTAAAGTAATAAAACTTATTTCTCCAGCTTGATCATGAAAACCGCGCAAAATTTTGCCATTTACTATTATGCCGCCACCAACGCCAGTGCCTAAAATAATTACCGCGCCATTAGTTATATTATGCATACTACCGCGCCATATTTCAGCTAAAGTTGCAGCTCGGCCATCGTTTTCTACTTCAACTGGAACATGATATTTATTTCCTAATATGTGTTTAAAATTAAATTGATCAAGATAGTGTAGCGAGCCCCCATGATATACAATTCCGGTTTTAGAATCAACTTTACCTGGGACACTGACGGCAATTCCCTTAATGTTAACCAAATATTTTTTCACGATCTTATCAAGTGTTTTGACAAAATCAGAAATATTATCGGGTGTACTAGTATAATCTTTTGTTATTAAATTTCCTGACTTATCAAATAAGCCAAATTTAATATTCGTGCCGCCTATATCTATACTAAGATATTTACACATATTACCTTTCCCATCTTTTATCTTACTTATAATACTTCTTTAACAAGTAAATTGGTGTGCAACTCCACGCATGACAATAACTGTTTATTGCTAAATTATTATATGGCGAAAAGTCTAGATCATCTGGCTTAAAGGCTTCCCAAAAAGTATCTGCACCTAAGTCAAGCATGCCACCCCAATATTTTTTAATTAAATTTATAGCCAGCTCATTATTACTTGATTCAAAAAGCGCTGCGACAATATGATGATACATATATGGTGTAGTAATATCTTTAAACGGATAAAACTTTTTCATACTTGCAGCCATAAGTTGCTGGTTTTTTTCATCAGTTAAAATGTGAGCTAATACCATCCAAACTTGACTTGCTACGTTAATTTCTTTATTTTTACCACTAACAAAAAAGCCAGTTTTTTTATCATATAAATTATTAAGAACAGCTTCTACGATATCTTGTAGTTTTCTAGTATAGTCTGTCATATCTTCATTAACAACTTGACCCAAAGAAATGAACTGCTTAAGTGCATAAATCAAAATAGCAGTTGCACAAGTTGATTTATCAAAGTTATTGCCAGAATCAACATATATTGGCCAATCTGATTTTAGCTCAACTAAATTTTGCTTATTTAAATAAAGCAGTGCTTGTGCCAATTCCCGTTTAGCTGGAAGAAATAGATCTTTGACAGTTTCTTTGTCATGGTATTGTTGATAGTAATCAAACAAAGTTGAAATGAAAAATAAACCATAATCATATAAGAAAGTATCATCAGGAATAGGTTCTGAACCTGTAAATAAATTGCTGGTAATTCTGCCACTACTGGTCGGCAAAGCTCCAAATAAATATAAACAACGCTTTACTAAGTTTTGATCATTAAAGGAAGCATAATTTGCTAATGCCTGCAAGCGCAAATCACCCAGCCAGAGCCTTCGATCCCTTTTGGGACCATCTTCAAAAACATCTTGCATACAGTCCTGCAAAGTTTTTGCACTTACTGCAATAATTTTATTTAATTGGTCATCATCTGTTTTAAAAGTTGCTATATTGGCTAGTGAAACTGCACTCTTAGCTTCAAAAGCGGGATTATGGAATACAACTTTCCATTTAGGCGAAGTATCGACTACTTCTAGTTTGATATACCTGCATGAATATCTTCTATTTAATTTTAAAACTGTAGGGAGTTGGTCAACATGGATATAGTCTTCTTGAAGCCAGGATTTACTGAGTGCACCATCATACGGTTCTGTTATTTTTACAAACTCAATTGGTTGTTCAGCAAAAACCAAGTGTAAAAATAAAGGTGCATCCATTGGCGAACCCACAGAAGAAATTTCGACGCTAAAGTAGCCCACATGATGATTGCCTAAATCTAGAATAATAGAATCTCCTTTGCCCAATTTAATGTGACTAAGATTCTCCAACTTTTGATTTGAAGCTTCAATAGTTATACCGTCTATGCCCTTGCCTTTAATAACGGTTACCAGTTTTTGCGGTACTACCGTTTCTGTTAACAAAGGTTTTTGTGCATCTTTAGCTTTATCCAAAAACTTGTTATTTCTGTCAAAATCTATTTTTTTACCTGTTTGAAAATGCATGAAATTATCTCCTTATACTTAATTTGCAGTTTTTACTTTTCTAAAAGATGCTACTAATGTAATTACTGCCAAAGCAATTAATATTATTCCAGCATTAATAATAGCGAACTTGCCAGTTTTACCAATAAAACTACCTGCATATGGCGAAATGAATGAGCCAAAATTAGATCCGACTAAAGCTAAAGATGTATAAAATGGCGCATTTTGTGGTAAAGCAACTTCACTTATACGATTAAAAATATACGGGGTTACATTAGAAGCAGCAAAACCAGTTACAATATTTAACAAATAAATTATGCCCATTACTTTAGTAAAACCAATCATTATGAAACCCAGTCCGACTAAGGCTAAGCCAGCTGGTAATAAATATTGCCTTAAATGTTTGTATAAATAGCCGAAACACATTCCGCCTAATAAGCCAGCTAAATTATGAATACTCCAAGCTGTTGCTGCTTGAGGGGCAGTACCAATTTTGTTTTGAACTAAAAAGGTTGGCAATTTGACTGAAAGAATCATAAAACAAACCATTGCCATAAACATGAGGAACATTAAAGTAATAAGTAGTCCTTTTCCTGTTTGACTTTGATCTGATTTTTTACCATCTGTTTCAGTATTATTTTCTTCGTCTATGTAACCTTCCTTTTCAGGAACAGGTACGAAAATGACAAACAGAATAACAGCTGGAATAAATAACAAATAAACTAAATACGAAGCATGCCAACTAATTTTTAACAATTGTCCAGCAAAATAAGTCATAAGTGAGGTACCAACACCAGCAATGGCTGAGCGCCAGCCCATTAGTTTTGCTCGTTCATCACCTTTGAAAAAGGTCCCTATTAGACTAATTGCTAAAGGGTTAGCTAAACCAATACCTATACCCAAAACTGCACGAGAAACTAATACTACCATGTATGAATTAGAAAAAGCAGGAACAATTGAGCTCACAGCTGCTATTACTATACCTAACAGAGCTGTTTGCTTTTGTCCTATTTTTTTAACAATTACGCCACTGACTAGTACAAATACTGTCACAAACATTGAGACAATAGTCGTTAACATTTCTACGTTTGTTAGAGAAACATTACTAAAAGTCTTTGCCATACCTGGTATGGTAGCAGTAATAACACTAGCTGCTTGTTCAACAATATTTAAAAACAATAATGCAATAATCAACATTATTTTTCTTGTTTTAATCAATATCTTCACCTTCCAATAAATATTAATTCTGATCAATCCTAGTGCACTTAGATTCTGCAATAACTATAGTCAAAATTTCACAGAAATATTTGCTCAATATTAATATTTTTTGTATTATATTATTATTAAAGAAGGCGCTTTCAAAAAATGGATGATTTAAAGTACATATTAAAGCATTTTAGTTCAGCTTTTAAGCTGCCAATACTCTTATTTGATAACAAAAAACATATCATTAAAAAATTTCAAAATAGTTTGACCCCTGTTTTTCCGAGGTCATATTTGAATCACATTAATCCATTAGGTCAAATAAATACTATTTATTTATATGTTACACAAGAGCAAGACAGCTTCAGCGTCATTTATCTAGATAAGCCCCAAAATAATATCATTGTGCTTTGGTCTAGTTCTCACAACTTAAACAACATGAAAACCCTGACCTCTAATTTCACGGAAATAAATATCGAGTTGTTGATCGAGTATAGTACGATACTTTATTTTAGTATTTATCAGAAGAAGCCTATTATTAACCAGCCAATAAGCATCTTGAAACACGCATATCTTAGTAACAATAAAAACAATAAAATAGTGCAAAATGAAATTAATACTGATCATGGAAACTATTTAAAAGAGCAATCAATGATGAATGCTATTAAACTGGGAAATCCTGCTTTATTTGAAAGACAGTTAAAAACTTTTATTCCGAGCGGTTCACCTGGAAAAATGATTAAAGGTAATGATTTACGAGAAAAGAAGGACCTATTGATAGTATCAATAACTCTTTTTACCAGAGCTGCAATTCAGGGAGGGATGCGCCCCGAAGCCGCATATGACTTAAGTGACTTATGTATCCAAAAAGTAGAGGCTTTAAGTACAATTGGAAATCATTATGAAATAATGCTCGATATAGGTAAACTTTTTATCAAACATATTAGAATTAACCAAGGCTATCCGCACTTTAAGTTAATTTACAGCATTCAAGACTTTGTATACCATCATTTAAACTCCAGAACCAATTTAACGGACCTGGCTTTGCAGTTAAATTACTCCAAAAATTATTTATGTGCGACTTTTAAAAAAGAAACTGGTAAAACCATTGTTCAATACATAAACGAAATAAGGATCACTGAAGCACAAAATCAGATTATTTTTTCAAAAAAGAGCTTATCTGATATTGCTAATTCATTAGGTTTTACCAGTCCAAGCTATTTTTCTAAAACGTTTAAAAAATATGCGCACTTATCCCCTAAACAATACCGTAGTAAATTTCAAGCATAAAAATTCCGAAGTATACTCAAAAGATTACCGTATATATTTAGTATTTAAAAAGCTTATAGAATCCCATACCTAATAACTAGTTAGTGCCAATACTATAGAGTAATGAGAAATTAAGAAACAATATTTGTTAGAAGAAGTGTTAATTATGCTACAAATCCAACATGTTTCAGAATTAAGAAATTACAATAAAGTCCTTAATAAAGTTAAAAAAGATAATCCCGTCTTTCTTACCAAAAATGGCTATGGCAAATTTGCGCTCATAGATATTGAAGAATATGATGAATTTACTACTGCTCTTGAGCTAGTAAATAAGCTGAAAAAGCTGAAAAATCAAAGCACTATAATTTTGATGAAATTAAAGGAAAACTATTTAGCTAACGTTCTCATTAAAATTATCAAGTCCTTCTAAAGAATATCTTGAAAACCTAAAAACATACTTATTGACTAGATTAGGTGAAAAAGTAAAAAAAGAAGTTTTAGCACGAGAAGATTTCATTCCAAAAATCCAAAATTACTTTCATTAATTAAACGCATCCATTTAGGACGCACTCCCTTTATTGTATTAAATAGTTAAAAAATACGACCTCCGAAACTGACTTAATTTCGGAGGTCATATCATTGTTAAAACATTTTATTAATTTTCAACCAATTTTGCTGCAGCAGCAATATTTTCTTGGGCTGGTAAAGGAATTCTGCCTAAGCCATCAAGTCCAACATTTAAAAGATAATTGATTCCTAAACTATTTAAATGTTTGCGGTATTGGTAAATTGTTGCGGGAGATTTCCAATTTTGATCACGGTATGAAAAGCCCCAAGAATCATTAATTGTGCCAGCCGTTTCATATAAGCCATAAGGAGACGGTTTAAATCCTTCAATTGAATTATAATCAACATTTTGCTGGTTTTCTTCTTTGTCACTTGGAATTTCATTGTCACCAAGTGAAACATAATCATATTTACCATTACCAAGACGGGAATTGATTAAACAGTTTGGCTGCAGTTTTTTCACCGTGTCGTAGACTTCCTGACTCTGAGCCTCAGTCAAAGTCATCGGTACATCAAACCAGGCTGTAGCTATCTCACCGTAATTGCTCATTATTTCCTTAATTTGGGGTATGATTTTGTCATTAAAACACTGAGCAAAGTTCTTGTTTTTCTGTGGAAAATCCCAGCTGTTATCCCAAGTAGTACCAGCTGATTCGATATCATTTGAAAGGTAGCCGCCACCGTTAGGTTCATGCCAGTCTAAGTCTTGTGAATAATAAAGGCCAAATTTTAAACCTGCCTTTTGGCAAGCTTCTGCCAATTCTCCGATTACATCCCTGTGAAAAGGTGTCGCGTCATAAACATTGTATGGGTCAACTTGTGAATGATACATTGCAAAACCATCATGATGTTTAGTAGTAACTACCAGGTACTTCATACCACAATTTTTAGCAAATGCGACAATCTTATCAGCGTCAAAATAAATTGGATTAAAAGCTGTTGCAAGTTGGCGGTACTTAACAATAGGTATTTGCAATTTAGATTGAATCCATTCGGCATAATAACTTGAAGATTTTCCTTCATATTCACCAGCAAGAAGAGAATATAATCCCCAATGAATCATCATGCCATATTTAGCATTTTTGAACCATTCAATATTATTATTTTTATTCATATACTTCTCCTAACATTGTATTTTTACAATTTCATAGCCGTCAATTTTGGGAACAGTAAAGCTAATTTTGGTATCATCTTGGTGAAAAGCAATTTCTTGATTTTGCCTTATAAGTTCGACCTTTTTGACTTTTCTGTTTCCTACTAAAACTGTAAAGTTTTGATTTATCAACTGTGTTCGTTCATCAATAGTATATAAATTAACCGCATTTTTCTTTAGAGGATAATCTAATAGGTGTAACAAAAACTTATTTTCATTTGATGAGTAATGTAACTGTGCTGACAGGCTTGGTTTATCTTCTGGCTTAACAACATACCGATCTGGAAGTAATATGTTCAAAGCATCAGAGATGATTTCTTTTACCCACCGAGGAGCATAGTCACGATAAATCTTGAAAACAGGATGTGAAAAGTAAATGCAGTTTCCTTTCATAGTAGCTGCTGGTACACCTTTTTTGCCTGTGGAAGGAGCATGTTTATGGCCGTAATAATATTTACCTTCACGGTTAAAGTAGGGTTCACGTGTTTCCAAAATAACTTTTGAGCTAATTGGTTCAACAGCCATTCCCTGCTCATACATAACATGTTCTTCTTGAGGTAAATTACGTCCTATTTGTGAATTAGGATAAATATAATCGCGATCCCAGAAAGAGTATCCTTCCATTAAATTACCAGTCAGAGAGTTTTCGTTGTAAACTCCTTGATCCATTGACTGGTATGACAACAACACCTTGCCACCATTTTTGACATAATTTTGTAGTTTAGCAAAACTTTCTGGGGTAGCTTTAATTTTGTCTGGCAGAATCAGCAATTTATATTGAGAAAAATCTGCTTCTAAGTCTATGATATTAAATTGATATCCCAGTTCGTCGAGGACTCGGTTGGCTCCGATAAGGGATTCGTCTAAAGTCATACCGTTGTCCCATATGCTTTCCGGAGTAACTACAGCAATTTCTGCTAAAGGCTTTGTATTTTCAAGTTCTGGTTCTAGTTGTTCTACAGTCTTATACACATGGCCAATTAATTCATAGGTAGCAGGAGATAATTGACCACTAGGATGTAATTGGTCACCAATTGAACACCCTGCACCAAAAGACAGCATTTGAAAAACTTCATATTCCAAAGCTTCTTTATTTTTAAAGGATTGAAAATCACCCCAGGATGTATGAAACTTTCCAGTCATACCGATAATGTCCTTACCCAAGGTCCTAGCATATCTATCCACTAGAGGAAAATTATCGTAGCCCCAGTTTCCACCAGGAAGACTCTCTATTTCAAGATGTGAGTAGTAACGCAGTGAAGTTTTAATATAAGGTCCAACATGAGAACCATTATAAAAAATAGTAGCATTCTTAACTCGTTTATGAATTAGACTGGTCATTTCACGTTTAAACTCTTTTAGCATTAAATGACAATACCGCACACGTTCACTTTCAATTGTGTGGTCGATACCTAGACGAGCCATTTCTTTTCTGCAATGTTTGCAATCGCATGGCACTAGGAAAAAAATATCAAAGAAGAAACCATCAATGTTCTCTGCTCCAATACTGTCTATCACATCGTTAACATGGTCGAACAAATAATGACGATAATCGCTATTTAAACATAAAACATCATTAAAATTAGGTTTTTCAATACCTATATTAATTCTATTGCCTTCAGGATCTCGGCAGAGCCATTCTGGGTGATTTAGCATGCAATATTCATCCCATTGACATGTAGAATAAATAGGAACTTTTATTCCTACCTCATGACAAGCTTTAATTTGTTCTGCAAGCAAGTTATGATTGACTAGTCCTGGATGAATCATTTCAGGATGATTTTTAGAATTATACCAGAGATACCCATGATGATCCCGAGCAAAACAGGTAATGGAGTTGACATGAGCTTTTTTTAAGGTTTGAGCAAACTCATGACTGTCAAATTTTTCACCAACTTTAACATACGGACTAGTGTGAAAATCCAAGTGAACAGTTCTTTTACGCATCTTTATTGTCTCCTTTAGCTTTATTTGCTAACATCAAATTTACAATCAAAAATACCACACCAAAAATAATCCAAATAAGTGCTGAAATGATCAGACCCATTTCAGGGCTATAATTATGGAATAAAGCTCCTAAAAATTGGAAGATAAATGGAGCAAACGTTCCACCGATATTAATTCCAAAGATAACTATGGACGTACTCAACGTCATTGAACCTTTTGGCGAACTAAGGGCAAACAATTCAGTCATATGAGGATTCATAATGCCCCAGAAAAAGCCGGAAATCATAATGCAAGCGCCAATTAAGTAGGAATTGCGCGAAAATAGTGTAGCTCCTAATGCAAGACCAGCAATGGTAGCACTAAACGCAGTAGTATTTTTCTGCCAGACATGATAAATGTATTTATAGAGCAATCCTGAAACAATAGCTGCAATTGGTAGTAAGCTTAAGATAAAGCTTCCTGTACTACTATCACCAATATGATTATTAACAATGTAGCTTGGAATTTTAAGACTAATTCCCATATAACTAATTTGCATAATGCCAAACAAAACCGCATAGCCAATTATTTGCCAATTAGTTGTCTGCTTAATCTTTTGCTGATCGACATCTTCGCCCACAGTAACACTATAGTTATCAAAACGCTTAGGTATCCAAACCAGCGTCATTATGAACGGAATAACAGCTAGAGCAAATACCCAGTAAGCAGAATGCCAACCAATTTTTATTAAATAACCAGCTAAAAAGAGTAAAACGGTACTACCAATATTAATAAAAGAGTTTCTGTAACCTAAAAGCTCATTAGCTCTTTTTTCTTCATAAATATCAGTGATATATGAAACACTTAATGGAGTAAGAAGAGAGATCCCTACTCCTACCATTATTCTGGAAAATAAAATTAACCAATAATTACCGGTAAATACTGGAATAACACCACAAATTGCAGTGATACCTAATCCCAGCAATGCCAACAGTTTTTTGCCAGTAACTTTTTCAATAAACCCAGCAAGCAACGGAATAAAAATTCCAGAGAAGCTCGGAATAGTGACAATCAGCTCTACGGTAGAAGTTGGCATGTTAGCAAAATGCTTTTCCATTAAAGGAATAGTACCACTAATAGCTCCTGAAGTAGATAAAACCAGAGAAATACCCATAATCGCTATCATTAGTTTTTTACTCTGCTGAATAACACTTTTGTCATCCATAAAATTTCTCCTTACTTAAATAAGTAAAATTTTTAAAACTGGTTCATTTTTATAATAAAATATATTACGAAAATGAACCCTAAATGTATCTAAACAATAAAAAGCTTTTAATAATTGAACCGGTTCAATTACACAATAATAATATTACTTTTAGAAATTAATTGCAATCGCTTTCTTAAAAGTTTTTATTTATGACTGAATCTCGCCAAATAATTTTGGCTTTGAAAAGCTTGGTTTGGTAGTTCAAGTCAGCCGGATTAGTAATTTTTTGTAAAATTATTTTCCCGATTTCTCTGCCAATTTTTACGACTGGTTGTGCTACAACAGTTAGCTGGGGCTTTATCACTGTAGAAATATCATAATCATCAAAGCCAATAAAAGAAATATCCGTAGGAATTCTGAGGTTCAACTCATTTATTGCTTGAATAGCTCCTATTGTCATATAATAATTTGTGGAATATAGTGCGGTTATTTTGTGGCTATTTTTAAGTAAATCTAAAGTAGCATCATAGCTTGAATCTTTAAATGAACTTCCACTCGCTATTAACTCGTGATCAAAAATACCATATTTTTTCATTGCAGCAACATAACCGCGCAATCTTTCAGAGCCAACATACCCTTGTTGTCCACCCGAAATAATGCCAATTTGTCTGTGACCTATTTCATAGAGAGATTCAACAGCTTCAACAGAGGCATGATAATTATCCAGCAATACTGTATCGCACTCAAACCCAGATATAGGAGTATCAACAGCTACTACCGGGATTTTTTTCTTCCGGAATTCTTTTAATATGGGCACTGCTTGTTCAACATGAAAAAGAACGATGCCATCTACATTCCTTGAGTATAGAAATTTAAGTTTTTCGTTTAACAATTTTATATTGTTTTTATAATCAGCAATTATTAATTCATAGTTATTTTTTTCCAATAGTTCTTCTAAAGAAGTGACTATGGATGCAGCAAAAATATCTGTTAAAGCATTTACCACAACACCTATTGCATGACTTTTCTTTGTTTTTAAGCCCTTTGCTAAATAATTTTGCTTGAAACCAAGTTTCTTAATAGCTGCAGCAATTTTATCCATATTTGTTTTTTTTAGAGTATATCCATTCAAATAGCGCGAAACAGTACCTAAAGACACACCTGCTTCTTTCGCAACATCACGAATTGTAGCCAACTGATGATCTCTCCTTACATTTATTTTAAAAGTTTAATGATTTACAATAAAATAGTATTCTTTTGCTCTAAACATTTTATCATTTAAAGTTTGAATATGCTTTCAAATTACTTCTCTTGATAATTGTACTCTTGTACTGTCTCACAAAAAATAGACATTATAATATTACTTAGTTACATATAAAATAAAATAAAAAAATCTTATTATATAAACCGTCTTAGTTATTTCAATTTTTACTATTCAAAATAAAATTTGTACACAAAAAGCTAACTTTATCAGAATATAAAGTTAGCTTTTTAATACTATTATTACATTAATTTTAATCCACTGCCAAATACTTTTCCGCATTCCGCAAATCTGCAATCGACAGCTGACCTGGTGCAGAAGTTTTGCCAACAGCACCAAAGGACAAACTAGAACCGAAAACTTGACCGGCTACTCTAGTAACTTTACCAATATCGCCCATGGCCATAGTAATCAAGGGATTAGCAATTTCTGCATTCATTTCCGTCGTTGCTGCTAAAAGAGTTAAAACGTCAGTAGCACTATGAGGCATGCAGGCTAATTTAGGGACGTCTGCACCAAGTTGAGCCATTTTTCGTAAGCGAAATTCAATTACGTCTTTAGCAGGCACCTTTTCAAAGTCATGGTTACTCATAATTACTACGACATTGTAGTCATGAGCTAAGTTTACTAAAGACTTTACTCTTTTTTCCGTGTGGAAAAGTTCAATATCAACTGCATCACCCAGCCTATTAGTAACGACATATTCTATTAAATTTAAATATTCGTCTTCAGCCAGACTGCAGACCCCACCTTCATTTTTAGTGCGAAAGGTGACCAAAATAGGCAGCTCGCCCACTTCCTGCCGCAATTTCTTGGCAGTAGTATTTAGCTTGGCAAAGTCATTAACTCCCGCAGCATAATAATCAATCCGCCATTCCATTAAATCAGGTTTGGCAGACTTAATCTTTTCAGCTGCAGTCAAAATTTCTTCTGTGCTTGTTCCGACATTAGGTACGGCAATTTTGGGCAGCCCTGCACCTAAAACAGTATTTCTAATCCTTACAGTAGCCATTAGTTAATCCCTCAACTAATCGTTGTCGTCTGAAAATATAATCTCACGAATATAATCAGTTGGCATCTCTTTGCCTGTCCACAGCTTAAATGATGCTGCACCTTGATCAATCATCATGCCGATACCATCATAGACATGCTTAACTCCGGCCTCTTGTGCCACTCTCATTAACTTAGTAGTTCTTGGAGAATAAACCGTGTCAAATACTACCATATCCTGATGGAACCATGATGGATCTGAAACTAACGTCTTATCTTCAAACGGCTTCATTCCGATGCTAGTTGCATCGCAGTAAATATCACTTTCTGCAATTGATTGTTTGAATGCTTCCTGATCAGATAATTCAGTCAGAGAAACCTTGCAGTCAGTGTTTTCACGAATAGTTTTAACAGTCTTTTCAGCTTGAGGCCAATTTTTATCTCTAATGTTAAACATTCTAATTTCCTTAGCACCATCTAAAGCTGACTGAACCGCTATCGGTGTTGCAGCACCACCTGCACCAGTTAAGGTCATAATCTTACCTTTAATATCAAAGCCTTCATCTTTAAGTGATTGCACAAAACCGATACCATCAGTGGTGTAGCCTGTCAAAACGCCATGATCGTTCACAATAGTATTAACAGCATCACACATTTT
This sequence comes from Lactobacillus sp. ESL0260, assembly GCF_003692935.1. Taxonomy (NCBI): domain Bacteria; kingdom Bacillati; phylum Bacillota; class Bacilli; order Lactobacillales; family Lactobacillaceae; genus Lactobacillus; species Lactobacillus sp. ESL0260. Next base: position 9,071 of record NZ_REHO01000003.1, on the reverse strand, counting down.
AGCAGCAGGTGATAATTTATCGAGGTATTGAATAACCTCTTTTTTATTAGGCATCGAAACGTTGGAACCACGCATATCTAACGTGCGAATAGCGTCAACTGCGCCTTTTAATTTATCGTTGCCAACTTCAAAACAAAGATAGGTGTAATTCAAGCCCAGCTTAGCAAACGCATTATTGTGCATTGTTGGTGACATTGAATGCCGAATAGGATAAGCCATCAATCCAATTAAGTAGGTATGACCATCGAGCCAGCCAGTAATAGGACCATTAACACCAGTAATTTTATTAGTCATCATTTTTCTCCTTTATTAAATTTAAAATAATTATTCTATACTAATTTTTAGAAGCACCAGACACTGCATCAGTTGGATCAGGTGCAGTCTTTTCCAATTTTTGATAATTGGCATTATCAGCAGCCTCTGTTCCGGCCACAAAACCTGAAGCATAAGACCAAGAATTCATCATACTGGGCATTGAATCATGACCGTTAGCACCGCCAACAATCTCTCCGGCGGCATAGAAATTGTCTAACGCTTTTAAATCTTGGTCTAAAAGTTGCATACGCTGATTAGTTTCATAACCACCAAGAGTAGTACAAAAGCGTAATTTCTGCTCAATCACAAAGTAGGTATCGCCTTCATATTTATGCATAAACTGACAAGGGCGACCAAACTCAGGATCATTACCTGAAGCTACAAATTTATCATAGTCAGCTAAAGTCTTCTTGAGGTTTTCATAATCAATGCCGGCTTTTTGAGCCACCGTCTGCAGGTCTCCGCTAACTAAAATCGGACTCTTCTTGCCGTCAAGATCGAAGAAACCTTGCACTTCGTCTTTATTAAAACCATATTTAAGCAGCAATTCATAAAATCTGTTCCAAGTTCTTTCATCCATTACTACAAAAGCGATTTTATCCTTTTGTTCAGCAATGGCATCCCTAAAGTGAGTGTATGGGGCAGATTCATTTACAATTCGCTTACCACTAGTATTAACAAAAATAGCACCCATGTCCGTCGCTTCTTTTGTTGAATAGGTGGTTAATTTGGCAATACCAGGCTCAACTTCTAAACCATGGGGATAAACTTTATACCAGTCAAGATTGCGGGAAGCCAAATTCATATTTTTAGCAAAAGCGAAATAATCACCAGTAGAAGTCATTGGACCATAGTAAGGAATATTGGTCTTATGTTTAAGGTAATCACGCGCACCCCAGCCGCCAGCTGCCATAACTAAAGATTTAAAGTTTACGGTAACTGTTTCGTGCTTGCCTTCAGCAACTAATGAGACAAGCTGGTCCTGTTTGTTTTTATTAAGTTGCTCCACCCGAGTTTCCAGTAAAATTTTACCACCCTTTTTGGTAAAGGCATTTGCCACTTTAGAAATCAATTCATAAGAACTTTCAGTGGGCATTTCAATTTGGCGGTTAACAGAATGCTCAATAGTTTGTGTTTCGGCCTTTTGATAGGTTAGGTCCGCAAATTCAGTGATAAAGTCAACTGCTTTACCAATATTTTGCGCTAGTAAATCTGAAAGTAAGGGATAGTTTGTCCCCCGGCATTCTCGGGCAATATCCTGAACTAAAAGCTGCGGAGAATCTTTTTCTGCTTGCTCACCAAATAAAGTAGCTGCTAATTTTGAACCCGTGCCAACTACGTTTGAGCCATTTAAAATTGTAGCTCCACCGAGATAGCCATTTTTTTCAAGTAAAAGAACATTTTTACCCATTGATAAAGCCCGAGAGGCAGCCATTAAGCCAGCCATCCCTGAACCAATTACGGCTACATCTACATCATAAGTTACATCTTGATGTGACTGATTGCTAGGCTGAGAAGCAATATTTACACCATTTTCTTTTAAGGCCTTCTTCCCAGAGTCAAGCATGGCTTGCGTCATAATGGAAGCACCGGAAATAGCGTCAACAGCGAAACTTTGATTATTAATAATATTCTCTTTTAATTTACCCACAACCTGGTTAAAGATACCCGGGGTTTCGGCAGTTTTGGTTACCTTGATATCAGTAATTTGATTGTCTTCGACTTTGATATCAAAGTCGATTTGACCATTTCTGCCTTCTGCTGTTGCTTTAATTGTTTTTTCTGACATAAATTCACCTTCTACTTTATATTAATTTTTGATATTGAAATTTTTACTACGACTAATCAGGACAACACATAGAACCACCGAAATGACCGTTATCACTGTAGTTATCCAAAATACCATCAATGTACTTGCAGCATTGGCCTTTAATACAAACGCAGCTATAAGTGGTGCTACAAAGTAAACTACGGCTGGAGCAAAACTGTAGTATGAAGTAATTTTTCCGTGACTTTGGGGAAAATAAGAAGTCAAAACGGAAAGTGCAACTTGCCAGACTCCCCCTGCAGTAAAGAAACCGACAGCTAAAGAACCTATTTCACCAGCTAGCAGGGACGGTTTTAAGACCATCAATAGCAAACCAAGAGCACTAATAGCCGAATATACCATAATCAAATTCAACCTTTTTACCTTAGTTACTAAAGCTGAGGTCACAAACACAGATATTAAGGAAGCAATCGAATACCATGATACAAGCTGGTTGGCGTTAGCAGCGGGCTCATTTAACACGTACTGCCCATAGTAGGGAGCATAAAGAGAAAAAATATAGAATGTAAAACAAATCGTAAAACCCAAACCAATAATCATTAAGCCATCAATTGCTAACTTAGGCTGATTCTGCTCACTAACACCAGTTTCTTGTTTTTTCTCTGTTGCAGGTGCGGCTTTTGCTTCAGCTTGTGGAGCAAAAGTCGTCTTTATTGTAAAAACAACATCCAGTAAAATAATAATAACTAATATTAACGCTGTAATCTTAGGATTTTTAATTATTTTTACGCAAAATGGAAATAACATTTGCATGACTTGCATTGCGGCTTTAACAAACGAGTTCATTGTGGCTGTTTTGTCTGGAAAAGCATCTGCTAGTGCAGGATAACCGGCTGTATCGCCAAATGAATTGGTTGCACCGAAAAACATTGCTGCTAAACCAGCTATCCAAATATTGTTTGCAAAAGCAGCACCAAGAAGAAAAATTGCATCGCTTAACAGTGCAATTAATAAACTTCTTTTACGACCAATCTTATCCGAAATAGCACCAGCAAATAGAATTGTGAAAATTCTACCCAAACCCACCATTGCAATTACAAGCGAGACTTGGGTCGCACTGGCATTCCAAGAATGCGCCAATATTTCTCTGTATTGACTAATAAATAAGGTAGCTGCGCCCACAACTGCAAAATGGGTATAAACAGAAGCAGCAACGCCACTATAACTTTTCCCTTTTCTCATAGCTTTACCTTTCAAAATTAAGACTGCTGATAATCTCAAAAATAAATATATCCTATTAAAGCTGATACGAATAATTATTTTTGGTTACGGAATTATAAAAAATAACTATAGTTAAAAGTGCTACTACAACAATATTTTTCATTTTCATAATTTCAGATTATTAATTTTTAGGCTCATTTTGAATAGCAAGTTGTCTTTATACCAATAATTAATTAATATGTTTATTGCAAAAAATAATAGTTTACGCATATAAAAACTGAACCGTTACTTTAACTCAAAACTATTTTTTTGAATTATGTCAATTAATTCTTTTGCAGCAGTCAGATAAAGGAAACAAAAATGTAAAGTTTAGCCGTAAATAGTTGCCAATAATAAAAAAGACTCATTAGTTAAAAGCGTCAAAACATAGTAAAATTAACAATAACGTATGAATATTAATTTCAGCAATAACAATATAAATAAATTTTGTAAAGGCTTTATCAAGCTAAGTATAGTATTTATTAATATGAATATTGAATATAAAAATAATTTTGAGGTAACATCATGAATCTAAATCAGCTTTATTATTTTCGTGAATTAGCAGATCAAAAACAATACACAAAAGCAGCAGACAATTTGTTCATCAGTCAACCTACCCTCTCGATATCGATTAAGCAACTGGAATATGAGCTCCAATGCAAACTGTTTAACCATAATGGACGTTATGTGCAATTAACTGAATATGGGCGAATTTTTTATGATACTGTAACCAAAGCTTTAAATACTTTAGACCGTGGTAAAAAGCAGATTGAGCAGCGTATCAGTCAGGATCAGGGCAATATCCATATTGCCGGTATACCTACAGCAATTGGAACTATATTGCCCCACTTAACTAAGCAGTATCAACAAGAAAGTAATATTTCCCCTCACTTCATCTACCACGATAATCCTTCATATCAAATTTGCGAAGGTATTAAAAATGGTTGGTATGATATTGGAATTTCCTCATTTGTACCTGAATTTAGTTATTTTACTTATATTCCCCTTTACACTGAAGAAATTATTGCTATCGTTTCAAAGGAAAACAACTTGGCTAAAATAACAGAAATTACGCCTGCAGAATTACAAGGCGAGTCAATTATTACCTACTCTAAAAAAATTCAGATTGGTAAAGACATAACTAATGCTTTATTGGCGACTGCATCTGATCTAAATATCACGAATAGACTACATGATGAATTAGCAATTGCAGGACAAGTACTGACCAATGACATTGTCGGCATCGTTGCCAAAACTATTTATCTGAGTGGTTTCGATATTCACATTATCAAACTGGATTTACCTAAAAATACCCGTCAGGTTTATTTAGTTTATGATTCCAGTCAAAATTTCTCACCAGGAACTGTTGATTTCATTGACTTTCTTAAAAGTCATAAACCAGATATTCAAAAAATTGTTGATAACATTCCTGTCAACTAAAATCTAAAAAAATACGAAGCTAAAATGACGTAAAAAGCAAACCGAATATCTATCAGGAATTAGTAAATGATATAGTAGAGGGGTCTTGAAATAGGATATACTGATATTATGGCAAAGAGATATAACATAAAAATTATTAAAATCGTTCAACAAGTTGTCAAAGAATTAATTAACTAATGAATCAAACCTATAATATGACTAATTTAATTACCCAAAGCGCTTTACGCTCGCTTTTGTATGAAGTTGTTACTGAACCCAAACCTGGTCTGGTAGATCCTGGGAGCTCAGGCCCACATCCCGATATGGATATTTATACTTTTATTGACAGCTCTATCAGTTTAAAATCGTATTTTGTCGATGCCGTTAAAATTGGCCAGACTTTTCACTCAACTGATTTAACCCAAATGTTTCAGCAATTAAGGCAAAGAGGCATTACTGCTGAAAAAGAAATGTTTACCGCTACCCATGGTGCCAATACCCATAAAGGAGCAATTTTTGCATTAGGAATTTTTGTTTGTGCCGAAAGTTACAGTATGACAAACAAGACCGAACTGTTTCTTACTATTACCAAGATGTGTAAAGGGCTTGTACAGCATGATTTAGTTCAAAATAATGAATTACAAACAGCTGGTGAACAAGAATTTGTTAAATATAAAATAGGCGGAGCCAGGGCACAGGCAGAGCAGGGCTATCCCATAGTTAGAGAAGTGGCATTGCCTTTTTTAAAAAGCAGTACTGGGACTGTTCAAACCAGGCTTCTTGACACATTAATGAAAATAGCTACAGTAGCGGTTGACAGTAACCTAATTAAACGGGCCGGAAATTATGATGTAGTTAAATGGCTCCACCAAGAAGCAACAAAATATTTAGATCTTGGCGGCTATGCTACTGCAGCTGGAAAAAGGCAATTGCAAAAATTAAATAAAGAATGTCTAGTACATAATTACAGCTTAGGCGGCTGTGCAGATTTACTAATTGTCACCATTTTTGTTGCTTTTGAAAGAGGATATATATAAAAAAGGAAGGCTAATCGCCTTCCTCTTTTAATAGAATCAAAATATTTTTTTATTTTTCCGATGCACCAGTCACGGCATCATTATGTGCAATTTCACCGCATGCAGTATCGGCAGCGATTCTACCAAAGGTAAAGATATCAGCTAGTGAATTACCGCCAAGGCGATTACCAGCATGCAAGCCGCCAGCAACCTCGCCAGCAGCGTAGAGGCCGGCAATAACCTGGCTCTCTTTATTTAATACTTGCGCTTTTGGATTAATCTTTAAGCCACCCATTGTATGGTGAATAGCTGGCTTACGAGGCGTTGCATAAAATGGGGCAACTTCACATTTAAGGTTAAATGCACTTTTACCAAATTCCGGATCGTTACCAGCATCAACGTATGAATTATACTTTTTAATGGTATTAACCAAAGTAGCAGGATCCATACCAGCTTTTTCGGCTAGTTCTTCAAGAGTATCAGCTTTTAATAATGTGCCGGCTTTTACCTGAGCCTCAAGTGATTCCTCAGTTGTGTTATAGGCAGTAGCCTTTATTTTTTCATCTGCTATTAAGTAGAACAAAGTGCCATTAGCAATTGCTGCCTTGGCTAAAGTATCACGCTCTGCAAACTCGTTAACGAAACGTTCACCCTTTTGATTAACCATAATAAAGTTTTCAGGCGGAGTTTGGATACCGGTAAATAATTCACCAGTCTTAGGATCAGAAACTGGCATTAATTGAATGAAGCCCATACCTACTAAATCAGCGCCGGCTTCTTGGCCTAAAGCAATGCCATCACCTGTTATCGCTGGTGAATTGGTAGTAGCAATGTCATCATCAATGTGCTTCCAGTAAGTGTTGTATTTTTGTACCATTTTAGTATTTGCACCAAAACCGCCAGAAGTCAAAATTACTTTTTGGGCATGAACAGTAACCTTACTGCCATCGTTTCCTTGGGCTACAACACCTGTAACTTTACCGTCTTCAATAATTAAATGCTGTGCCCTAGTTTCAGTTAAAACCGTAGCGCCATGATCTTTTATCCAATCACCTAAAACGTGAATAAATGCATAGCCCATAGGTTCAACCGGCTTATGACCGCGGCGCCATAAAGCTCCAACCGGCATAGTGACATCAGAGCGGTCAAATTTTACTCCTAAATCAGTTAGCCATTTAACTGAATCAAGTACGTTATTGACAAGCTCGGTAACTAAAGCATAATTGCCATGAATTTCATTACCATTTAAGTCAGTTCTTTTGCCACCTAAATAAGTCTGTATTTCATGTAGTAAAACCGAATCAAAAAGATAATTTTCTCCTGAATCCACATAAGCCTTAATTTGCTTTTGCAATTCTTTAAAATCATCACGGTATTCTGGATCAATTTCAGCAATTGGAGTAGCGGCTAATTTTTCCAGGCTTTCTTTTTCACCTGGTAAAGCCTTGAACTTATTTTGCCATTCTGGTTCAGCAGCGTTTAAAGGACCACCAGCCCTAGTAGTATTACCACCGATTTGAGGGAATTTTTCCAATACTATTACTTTTTTACCATTTTGAATTGTTCTTGCGGCTGCCGCAAGACCAGCCCCGCCGGCACCGATCACCACAACATCAGTTTGGTATTCAGCGTCTGAACTATTAGCGGTCTGAGGTTTTGGCCTGTTTAACCATTCTTGTGCGTCTCCACCGGCCTCATTAATTGCCTGAGCCACACCATCGACTACTCCATGGCTGGAAATAGTAGCTCCACTAACCGCATCAACATTTAAAGTTTGATTAGCAATAATTTGCTTTGGTAAACGTTTAAAAACTTCATCGGCTACTCCTGCAGTTTCACCACTTGAATCTATACCTATTTCTTTGATTTTATCTTCAGAAAGAGTCACTTCCATAGGCATAAAACTAGAACCATGACCTTTAGCCTTAACTTTGTAAGTACCAGGTTTCATCATTAATATACTTCCTTTCTTTTAATACTCATCAGTTAAATTTTACTAACTTTTTCGGGCAAAATGAAATAGTTTTAAAGTAAAAAGATTATAATAAAATTGTTATTGGAGGTAAAACATGAATGACCCTGAAACAGTTTTACATTTTATTGATGTACTACTAAAAGAAAGTAATTTTACACGAGCAGCCAGCGAACTATATATTTCACAGCCTTATTTAACGCAACTAATTAAAAGAATAGAGCGGAAATTGGGAACTAAGATAATTGACCGTGAGTCAATTCCATTCAAGTTAACAGAAGCCGGAATAATTTATTACAATTATTTAGAAACTAAAATTTCCAACAAACAAAAACTGACTGAGCAATTAATACCATATGTATCACCTAATCAAGAAGTAATTAGAATTGGTGTTTTAGAAAGTCTAGGTACATTTTTATTACCCGAATTGCTGCCTAATTTTATGTTTGAAAACCCTCATATTAAAATACAATTAGCAGAAAACTTTCCCAGAGTGAGCGAAACGCATCTATTGCATGAACAAATAGATTGCTATCTCGGTCAAACTCCTGAATCACTTAATCAAGGACTAGACTTCTATGTCAATGGTGGTGAAAACTATTTTGTTATTATTTCGCCAAGATCAAAATACTTTAAAAAAGGACGATTTATACTCAAGCCGCAGGAATATGACATTAAAGATATTTTGCAAGAGCCTTTTGTTGTCAGTTCAACTAATTCTGCTATACGTCACCAAGTCAACGGTGCGTTTCAAAAATTTCATATCAAGCCTAATATTATTTTAGAAAGCAGTAGTATTATCACTGCCACAAACTTAGCAATAAAAGGTGTAGGATTAACTATTTCCGCTGCCAGCATAATCAAAAGAATGGCACAGACCCCTATTAACTTACTTCCTGTTGATCATAACTTGATCCAAATTAAATATTTCATTGCAGTCAAGCATGGACAAGAACTAAAACCAGGGTTAAAGAAATTAATTTCAGCTTTCCAAAAGCTCAAAATTGAACCTAATATCAAATAGGACATAATAATTAATCCAGGGTATTTAAATAATCAGGCACAAAAAAAGAGGACCTTTCCAAGTCCTCTTCTCTCTTTGCTCCGGCTGTCAGACTCGAACTGACGACATCTTGATTAACAGTCAAGCGCTCTACCAACTGAGCTAAGCCGGAATACTAAAAAGCACGGCAGCGTCCTACCCTCGCAGGCAGTCTCCCACCAACTACTCTCGGCGTGAAGAAGCTTAACTGCTGTGTTCGGCATGGTTACAGGTGTTTCCTTCTTGCTCTTGCCACCGTACTTTTTTCCTTGTGAGCTT
>NZ_REHO01000002.1:0-79065 GCF_003692935.1 Lactobacillus sp. ESL0260 | reverse complement strand
GTCTTTTGTCAACTGCTTTTGCTTGATTTTTTTAACCCTGTCTTCGTGCTCTTGCCTTGCGGCTCATTGCCCGACGACAGTTATTAATACTAGCAAGTATTTTTCTTTTTTGCAAGTCTTTTTTGCATTTTTTTGAAATAAAAATATTTCTTCATTATATTAGAATTATTTTTACTCAATTAGTTAGCCTGGCTTCACCGTAATCTAGTTTGAATTGCCCCACGATTTCCTTAAAATATTTGTCTCGTATCTTCTTTATTTGTCACAATTTCGTATCTTAAAAATAGCAAACGTTATCTAAACTTAATCCTTTCGTATAACCTAATTAATTTAAAAGTTTTATAATACAACTATCTTTTTAAGGAGATTAAAACTATTTTGAATCATAAAATCATTACACTAGCCACGTCCTTAGTCATGGCCGTAACACCCCTAGCCGCTGTTTCTACTACACAAGTCAAAGCGGCACCAAGCAGCTCGCAGACAGAGATGTATAACTTTGTCAGAAATACCTTGCAAAAACATCATGTTCGCGGCATTGTCACCGTTGTTAAAAACGGTGTACCACAGACAATTAGCTATGGTTATGCTTGGTATGGCAAGCGTATCGGTAACGGCAATAGCCAAGTTGTCTATCCGACAGCTTCTTTGCAAAAAGTAATAACTGCGGCTATGGTAGTCCAGTTAATTAACGAAACCAAGGGCACTAATAATTCCTTCACCCAATACACCAAAATATCTCGCTGGTACCCTAACCTCAAAAATGCGGATAATATTACTGTAGGCAATCTGTTAACTCATACATCCGGCATTATGGCGACTAAAACCGAAGTAGACAGGGGCCGAAACTATTCGGAAGAAAAAGCAATTAACTGGGTAGTTAACAACATTAATTCTTCTCCATCCGACACAATAGGTAATTATCATTACAATAATAGTAATTATATTTTACTTACAGGCATTATCAGACAAATCACCGGTAGATCGTATGCGGACAATATCCAGAGCCGAATTATTGACAAGCTGAACTTGCAGAATACATATCTTTACCAAAACATTCCTAAGGGTAAAACAGACCCTATTTCATACTATTCAAATGGTGGTAAAAATTATCAGCAAGCCGCTTATCTTAAAAAGAGTTTAGTTTCACAGATTCCAGGTGCCGGCAATCTATTTACTACAACAGAAGAATATTACAAAATGCAAGTTGGTTTAACAGATGGCGCTATTCTTAATAAAAACGATTTTTATTATCTAACACACTTAAAAAGCAAGGTAGTTAATTATTCAGGCGGACTTTATTTGTATAATAACGATAATATTAAAAACGCCTATGGGAGTTTTAAAGGGGTTCATTTTGGTACCTGGATGCAGCTAACTGCAGATAATCAAAACGGTATTGTAATGTTTTTAAATCAAACTGATGATAATGAAAATGACCAAAAAGATGTAGGCTACGAAATATTGCAGCACATCAAGCCTAATACTTTTGTAGAGCGTTAATTTGATTTAGCTTAACTTCTAGATAAATTTAGTTTAAAACAAATAAGAGTTAGGAAAATTTCCTAACTCTTATTTTTTACTTGTAATATTTATTAAAAGTTACTCTTTTTGACGTATTGGTTTTTCCTTACGATTCCTTACGATATAGTATAACTTCCGATGGGATCTTAACGGCTGCGCCATAAAGTTTCATTTATCTTGATTATTTTTAATATTTAAAAGTTAAAATTATTTTTCACGTTTCTTTTTGATTTTGTCATACAGATACATCGTATCAGAGATAGCGAAATAGACAAGTGTAATAAAAAATGCAACTGTAGCAATTTTAAGAGCCAAACTAAAATTAGTTAATGCTGTCCACATTAAAAAGACTACATATAGAGCCGCAATTGGTAAAACAACTCGATTAATTCGATGTTCTTGACGCATAGCATGGATAGCTTTATTTTGATCTGCATCTTTAAGGTTACGTTCTGCCATTTTGTTACCTCCTTTTTATGGCCTACTTATTTAAATTTTATGCTATTTTAACATAATATTGGTAAAATAGCTAATTTTATTAATATTTATTTAATATTTTTTATCTGAGTTATCAAGCAAAAATTCTAGAATGGCGACTCTTGAAGCGTTACAGCTAACAGAAAAAGTCTAAGAAAATTAATTCTTAGACTTTTTCTTATTCATTAAATAATAACTCATACATTTTGGTACTCAACGGCTTTTCTAATAATAAATTCATCCCTACCACTGCTTTTTTCTTCGGCCCCAGCAATTCTTCTTTGACCGTGTCTTTTTGAATATCAACCTGTCCTAAATAGTAAAACTGCTTGCCAATCGCATCACTCTTCTTAACAAAAAGCAACAGCTTCATTTGCGGCGTATTAAGCAATCTCTGCACCTCATCTGATTCTAGATGACGTGGCGATCGCGTATACCAGCGTAAACAGCGGCCGTCTTCTAGCGTATTATGGTATAAAGCATTGCGCTTTTTAGCCGAGTCTTTTTGATAAGTGATAAAAATAGGAGTTTCATGCTCGTCCACACGGTAGCCATACATTGGTGCAGAAACATCTAACGGCCAATTTAATAATCGGCAGGCATCTTTACGGTCATATTGCTCATAAAGAGTAAATTGCTTCTGATTATCATACTTGTGATTCATTGCCAAACCGGTTTTAATCACATCAACAAACAATTTTTTAAAAGTATTATTTTGCAAAAGAGACTGCGTCAATTGCGGTGCTAATGCATAATCCAGTAAATCAGCTTTAACCACAAGCGGCTGGCCGCCATATTGTTCTTTCTTAGTTGTCTTGCCCTGCTTAATGTCAAAAAAGTTTAATGAAAGAATATCTTCAACTGAAGTTAACACTCTTTCATTAACATAGGCACCATAATCATGCAATTTTTTTTCAAATTCTTCCTGACTAACCTGCTCTTTTTCTAAAAGCAGCTTTAAAAGCAGCAGTTCATGTGGCCTTTTGCCATTCAATAATTCTTTAGTAACAAAAGATAAAACCGCACTCTCATAACCATTCAATTTTACAGGCTCACCCATCTTGACCAGAAACTCGCCATAGTGCCCAAGACTATGATTATTCGCGAAGACCATTGGTGAAGTTGAACCGTAACGATAAAAATCAAATAGCAAGGGCGGACGCCCTATCTTTTCAGCTAATTCTTGGTAAGATTGCCGCAATTCCTTAATGCTGTCCAATTTAATCTTATCCAGCGAAGCCAAAATTTTGGCAGAAGCAATTTGGCTAAAGTTAATCGTTGAAACATCAATAAAGCTCGGGAGCACACTTTCTTCACGTGCCTTATCCTGCGAACGACTGTCATCCTGATTCAAAGCAATCGGAATTAAATAGTTATTTTTATAGTTACCGATAAAGTCGATGACCGTAACATAATCTTTACCGGGATATTTACGTAAGCCCCGACCTAGCTGCTGGATAAAAACAATACTGGACTGCGTATTCCGCAACATAATAATCTGATTTAAAGCCGGTATATCAATTCCCTCATTAAAGAGGTCAACGGTAATAATGTAATCAATTTTACCTTGTTCCAGCTGCCTGACTACTTGCAGTCTTCTTTTTTCACTGTCTTCATTAGTTAAGGCGATTGCTGGATGCCTGCGCTCTGAAAAGCTTTGAGCTAATTCACGCGCTTCTTCTTGGCGACTGCAAAAGACCAGACCTTTAGCTTGAGAGCCACAATAACCATAATAATCCAGCTGCTTTAAAACATAGTCAACACGCTCCGGCGCCAGTAATCTGCGCAAGTTGGCGGTCTCATCAATGCTTGCACCAGCAACTTCATAGTCCGCAACTCCCACATAATGAAAAGGAGCCAGCATTTTTTCTTCTAACGCTTCCCGCAAGCGGATTTCATAAGCTAGATTATAATCAAACAATCTATAGACATCCTGATCGTCCATTCTTTCTGGCGTGGCAGTCATCCCCAGCCAAAACTGCGGCTTAAACTTGGCAAAAATTCTCTGGTAACTTGGTGCGGCTGCTCTGTGGGCCTCATCAATCAAAATGTAATCAAAAGTTGTTGCACTCAGGCTGGCAAGGATATCCGGCTGACTCAAAGTCTGCACGGTGGCAAAAACATATTTGCGCTCAAGCTGGTGCTTATGTCCGGTTAACAAGCCATAATCAGTTGGATTGCCGCCAATTACCTGGTAAAAACTTTTTAAAGCTTTTTTGGCAATTTGTTCACGATGAACTACATAAAGAAACTTATGCGGTTTAAAATCTTTAACCGCAAAAGCCCCCAAATACGTTTTCCCAGTTCCAGTCGCTGAAACTACCAGGCCGCGTTTTTGACCATCTGCAACTAGTTCCTTTAGTTCACGCAGAGCTTCTACTTGCATCTTATTTGGCACAATTTTAGCTGCTTCATTAACATGAATCTGTGATTGCGGTTGTGGCTTTACCCAATTTTGTTCATATTCTCTTATCCAGCTTGCGGATAATGGCGTGCTCGTCTTTTTTAATTCATGCAGCTGTTGAGCAATTTGTGTTGTCAGTGTCGCATTATTCTTCGAACTAATTTTCAAAGCCCATTCATAATTACTTAAAAGTGCCGCACGGGTAAAATTAGCACTGCCAATAACCAAAGTTTGCCAATCGTCATGGTCAAAGAGATAACCCTTAGCGTGAAAACCGGCTTGCGGCGTAATCTTTACCGTTAAGTTGCTAATCTTCATTAATTCACGGAAAACTTTGGGATTGTTAAATCCTAAATAGTCACCTGTAATTAACGTACCCGTAACGTTTCTTTTAGCCAAATCGGCCATGACTACTTTAAAGGGGACAAGCATGTCCTGCGTCACAAAAGCCACTGCCCAGGTAAAAGTGTTGCAACTGAGGAGCTCTTGGCGCAAAGTCAGCCAAATGTTCTCCTGCTTATTATTTTGCAGGAGCTTTGGTCCTAATACTTCATGTCCCGGATAACTGGAATCATATAAACCGTTAAGAATGGCATCTTGCAGAGGCTCATTCATTCACATCACCTCAAAATTATTTTACACAAAAGAAAAAGAAACCCAACCTGATATGACCCCCAATTTATCCTAATTTTAGGGAACACTTCAATCCTTTGGATCTCTTTTGCTAGCTATCTACCAGTCTATTTCCAGTAAAATTGGGCAATGATCGGCGCGCGCTCCTGTATCCATCATTTCAGAGCGCTTTACCTTATCAGCAACTCTATTGCTTGTCAGCCAGTAATCAATTCTCCAGCCTGAATTGTTGGCTTTAGCAGTTCTTACCCTTTGAGCCCACCAAGAATAGACCCCTTCAACGTTGCCGTGAAGTTTTCTAAAAGTATCTGTAAAACCGGCTTTAAGCATTTTGGTAAAATCTGCCCGTTCTTCATCAGTAAAGCCAGCAGAATGATGATTAGTATCAGGATGCTTCAGGTCGATTTCATGGTGCGCACAATTATAATCACCACTAGCCAAGACCGGCTTTTCCTGATCTAATTGCTGCAAATATGCGATGTATTTTTCATCCCACACTTGCCGGTCATCTAGGCGCTTAAGGCCATTGCCAGAATTGGGGGTATATACTTGCGTGACAAAATACTCAGGAAACTCTAAAGTAATAATTCTGCCTTCGTGATCCATTGGCTCCGGCGCTCCAATAATAGGATAAGTTACTTTAGGCTTAAGTTCTTTTTTATATAAAAACATAGTTCCGGCATAACCTTTACGAGCTGGTTCTTCTGAGGAACGCCAGACTATATCATATTCAGGGAATTCCTTAGTTAATATTTCCCAATGCTTTTTAGTAGGACCCGTGGAGCGTAATTTTGTTTCTTGAATGGCAACAATATCTGCATTTTGGTCATGTATTTTTTCTAAAACCTTACGTGTCTCCACTGCACGCGAGGAAGTTCCGGTTAAAGCAGCATTTAGTGAGTCGATATTCCACGAAATTAAGATCATATTCTTCTCCTTATTATTCATTTCTTTCATTATATAGTTTTTTCACGGGGACTCAAAATTTCAGTAATTTTACCAGTACTATTTTGACATAAAACTTTATCTGATTTGCTCAAAAATGCTGTTATTTTTTTCACGACCTCAGCAAAAAAATTCGAAATTTTTTTAATATTGCTTAATCCCTTGATGCACAATATTGTAAGCGATTACTACTGCGGCGCGGTTTTTGCAAAAATTAATTTTTCACAATTTTATATTTTTAAATCATTTTGAGCAAGTGTATAATAGCACAAGAGATAACAATAATAATCTTTGGAGGTTAGATTTTATGACTAAAATTTATGCTTATGCCATTCGTAAAGACGAGGAACCATATGTACATGAATGGAAGGAAGCGCACAAGGATATTGAGGTTGATTATACTGATCAACTTCTTACCCCTGAAACAGCTGAATTAGCTAAGGGTGCTGACGGTGTCGTAACTTACCAGCAACTTGATTATAAAGCTGATACAATTGAAGCTTTGGATAAATTAGGTATTCATAACTGGTCAATCCGTAACGTTGGTATTGACAACATTGACCTAAAGAAAGCTAAAGAATTAGGCTTCAAGATCACTAATGTTCCTGTTTATTCACCAGATGCCATTGCTGAACATGCTGCCATTCAGGCTGCCAGAGTTCTACGTCAAGATAAGGCAATGGACGAAAAAATCGCTAAGCATGATCTTCGCTGGGCACCTACAATTGGTCGCGAAGTACGTGACCAAACAGTTGGTGTTGTTGGTACTGGTCATATTGGTCAAGTATTCATGAGAATTATGGAAGGCTTTGGCGCTAAAGTTATTGCCTACGATATTTTCAAGAACCCAGAATTGGAAAAGAAGGGCTACTACGTTGACGACTTAGATGAGCTTTACGCTAAGGCTGACGTTATTTCACTTCACGTCCCTGATACTCCAGAAAATGTTCACATGATTAACGATGATTCAATCAAGAAGATGAAGGACGGCGTTGTGATCGTCAACGTTTCTCGTGGACCATTAGTTGATACAGATGCAGTTGTGCGCGGTCTTGATTCAGGCAAGATTTTTGGCTTCGTAATGGATACTTACGAAAACGAAGTTGGTATTTTCAACAGTGACTTTAGTGGCAAAGAATTTCCTGACAAGCGTCTGGCTGACTTAATTGCACGGCCAAATGTTTTGGTTACGCCACACACAGCCTTCTACACTACTCACGCTGTACGCAACATGGTCGTTAAGGCCTTTGACAACAACTTGAAGTTAATTAAGG
This sequence comes from Lactobacillus sp. ESL0260, assembly GCF_003692935.1. NCBI lineage: Bacteria > Bacillati > Bacillota > Bacilli > Lactobacillales > Lactobacillaceae > Lactobacillus > Lactobacillus sp. ESL0260. Next base: position 71,808 of record NZ_REHO01000002.1, on the reverse strand, counting down.
GTGAAAAAGCTGATACTCCAGTTGATTTAAATAAAGAGTTTTAATTTCTACACTTATTTCCCTTCTTAAATACACTTTTAACATTTCAAATAATACAAAAAGACACCAGATAAAATTATCTGATGTCTTTTTTAGGCTAAATTTAATTAGCAGAAGCATTAACAGCTTGAATTAATGCGTTTCTAAAGCCCAGTTCTTCCAGTTTGGTGACGCCTCTGATGGTTGAACCACCTGGGGTAGTGACTTCATCTTTTAACTCTTCAGGCAGCTTTTTACTAGCTAATGCCAATTTACTGGTACCTAAAAGCATTTGGTTAATTATCTGATATGATTCTGCTCGCTTAACACCGTTTTGCACAGCGGCATCACTAAGAGCTGCAACCAGCAAATCAACGTAAGCAGGTGTGCATCCGGCTACTGTACCATAGATACCCAGTAAGTTTTCGGGTACGACATATACTGTTCCCATTTGTGTAAAAATCTTTTTCACAGCAGCGATTATTTCCGGCTTTTCATCTGGCAGAAAACTAATAACAGTAATGCCAGCACCAACTTGAACCGGTGTATTGGGTACAACTTTGGCAAAGGTAGTGCCTTGCGGAAGATCTGCATTAATCTGCGTCAGGTCACCGCCACCAGTTGACAAAATTATGCCATGATATTTTTGACCTAAATTTTTGATGATGGTTGCAGTAATTGAACCGCCCACTGCAACTAGCACTGCTTGACAGTCCTTAAAGTCATCATAATTATTAATCAAGGTTAAGTGCAGCTTAGCTGCAAGTTTTTGCGCTGTATGATGTTGTCCACCGTCAAAAACATAGATGTCTTCACTGGGATTTTTAGCATTTAACAAGCCCTTAATAATTGCGGCGCCAATCTTACCAGCCCCAATAAAGCCAATTTTCATCACTTATTCACCTTTTTAAAAGTCTGTTTGATCTGGATCATTTGCTAACTTACCTGCTCCATGCAAACCATCAAGTTTAGCCATATCTTCTTCAGATATAGTAAAGTCAAAGACTTGTAAGTTGGATTCAAGACGCTCGCGGTGGACCGATTTTGGTAATGGAACAAAGCCATGTTGCAACGACCAGCGTAACAGGACTTGTGCTGGACTTTTATCATAGTGTTGGGCTACAGAAACTACTGTTTCGTTGGCAAATAAATCTCCTCTGCCTAGTGGTGAGTAAGCCTCACTCAGAATACCCAGTTCTTTGTTATAAGCTGTTACGTCTTCCTCCATATCACTAGGATTCAAGTAAATTTGATTGACGGCCGGACGAATTTTGGCAGTTTTCAGTAATTCAGCCAAATGCTTGCGTCTAAAGTTAGAGACTCCAATTGCACGAATTTTTCCTGCTTGCACTGCTTCTTCCATTGCCTGCCAGCTCTCCGCATTTAACTCAGCCCAGTGATCACGTACAGGAGCCGGATTAGGCCAATGGATTAAATACAAATCAAGATAATCCAAGTCTAACTTAGTCAAGCTTTCGTCAATGGCAGCTTTAGTTTTTTGATAGCCGTGATGATCGTTCCACAACTTAGTGGTTACAAACAAATCATGTCTGTTCACTCCACTTACTTTGATTCCCCGGCCAATACTTTCTTCGTTACCATATGCGGCAGCAGTATCAATTAACCGGTAGCCCAGATCCAGTGCATTCTCAACGGTTTTTTGAGCAACTTCACCGTCAGGAGTTTGCCAGGTTCCCAGTCCGATAACCGGTATTTTGACGCCATTATTTAGTTCATAAGTATCATTTAAAGAATGAATTTTGCTAGTCATAATTTTTCACCTCTCCCATCATTATACCGGATTGAACTATACTTCTACAGTAAAAGATAGCAATTATTGCGGTTGTTTTTGGAAGTCGCTTTTAAGTAAAGCCACAAATTCAGGATAGGTAGTTACTTCGTATAACGGATGCAAGTTCATCGTATTTTTCCGTTTCCGGTGGTTATACCAAATACTGTCAAAGCCATATTTTTCTGCACCTAGTATGTCTGACTGCAAACCGTCACCAAAGAAAACTGTTTGTTCCGGGCCGATTTTAGTATGAGCAAAAAAGTAATCAAAGATACGGGCATCAGGTTTAGCAAATCCTGCTTCTTCTGATGTCACAATCAACGAAAAATAATTAGCGATTCCGGCTAATTGTAGCCGATGTCTTTGCATATATGCTTCGCCATTACTTAAAATAGTCAATGCATAATTTTGTTTTTTGGCATAGCGTAAAGTATCAACTACACCCGGGAGCAGTTTATGTGCTTCGCCAAAATAAGAGCGGTATTCGTTCATTACTGCTAAGCCGTCAATTTCAATCCCGAATTTAGATTTAATAAAATTGGCAAAAGCTATTTTACTCAGCTGCTCATAGTCGATCTTGCCCTGCTCAAGCTCACGCCACAGACCTTGATTATATGCATGATAGTCCCGCTGCAGCTCATCAGTTAACGGCCATTGGTGCGCTTTAAAAAGACTCTGCAGAGCAAAACTTTCTGTAGCAGCAAAGTCAATTAAGGTATCATCAACATCAAAAATTATTTGTTTATAACGCAAGCATGTTCTTCCTCTCCAACTATTCCTCAGAATATAACACGTATTCACTAAAAATTAGTGTGGAGATTCATTATAACAATATTTCACAGCTAAAGAACATAATTAACTATTTTTAAATTTTGGGTTGCATTGCTACTGCTATTTCACAAAATAAGCTATAATATCCTTTAATTTTAGCAAAAGGGGTGATTGAGCATGTTTACACTATTATTGATTTTTTTTCTCATTTGGCTTTTTGTCAAAATGGGTATTGGCATCTTTAAAATTCTATTTTTCCTTCTGACTTGTGCTCTGACCTTCTTTTTCTTTGTTCAATTACTGCTTCCGGTAGCTGTTTTTCTGGGAGTCATTTTTCTCATATTTGCCCTAGTTAGACGCTAGTTTATCTCCAAAATTAAACATATATTCAAGCATAATAAGTATCACTTTTAACTTATTATGCTTTTTTATATTTGCGAATGCTATATGATTTTTTATTAACCTCGATAACTTACTCGCACATCACGTTGTGACTTTTACTTGTGTTTGAGACTAAATTTTTCTCTATCAAATACAAGATATTGTGGTATAGTTCTAGTGGACACCATAGATAATGTATCTGTGGAACAATAATTAATTTTAAGGAGTGACTTTGAATATGAAAAATACGAGCATAACGTTGGATCAGGGCTACATTGATCAAGTGAAACAAAATGTCACCCCCCATTGGGGAGAACTTGGCTGGGTTACTTATAAACGAACCTATGCCAGATGGCTTCCGGAAAAAAATCGTTCCGAAAATTGGGACGAAACGGTTAAACGTGTAATTGAGGGCAACATTAACCTTGATCCTCGTCTCAAAGGCACTCCTTCAAAAGAAGTAGTCGCTGAACTAACAAACGAAGCCAAGGATTTATTTAAACTAGTGTACGGTTTAGGAGCAACGCCTTCTGGACGTAATCTGTGGGTTTCCGGCACCGACTACCAAAAGCGCAATGGTGACTCGTTAAATAATTGCTGGTTTATTGCTATTCGGCCACAAAAATACGGTGATAGCCATATAGTTCCCGACTATTTAGGTCAAACGCAAGAAGCAGTTTCAATGCCTTTTTCATTTCTTTTTGACGAATCAATGAAAGGTGGCGGCGTTGGCTTTTCTGTTGTCCAAGACAATATTAAAAAGATTCCTACAGTTGATAATAAAATTGATTTAACGGTTGTAATTGATAAAAAGAGTGCTTCATACGCTGATTCAGTTAAACTTGGTGCAACGGATAAAGATGAATGGGCCAAGCAAAGCAAGGACAAATCAGATTACGTTTATTACAATTTGCCTGATACTCGCGAAGGTTGGGTTTTAGCTAATGCCCGTTTAATCGACATGCACTTCAATCAAACTAATCCCGAGAATAAGACCAAGCTGGTACTTGACATCAGCAGAATTCGTCCTTACGGAGCTAAAATTCACGGCTTTGGCGGTACCGCTTCTGGTCCTATGCCATTAGTGGAAATGTTTTTCGATATTAACAACATTATTAACAACCGGGCTAGTGGCAACTTAACTTCTGTTGATTGTACGGATATCTGCAACCTGATTGGTAAAACAGTCGTTGCTGGTAATGTAAGAAGGTCAGCGGAACTAGCTTTAGGTACAAGCACCGACCAAGACTTTATCACTATGAAACAAGATAAAGACAAACTTTACCACCACCGTTGGGCCTCAAACAACAGTGTAGCCATTGATTCTAACTTTGATGAATATGAACCAATCGCAAACGGTATTAGAGAAAATGGTGAACCGGGAATAGTTAACCTGGATTTATCTCGTAATTATGGCCGGATCATTGACGGTTATCAAAAAGATATTGACGGTGATGTTGAAGGTACGAACCCTTGTGGAGAAATTTCCTTGGGTAATGGTGAACCATGCAACCTGTTTGAAGTATTCCCGTATATTGCCGAGCAAGAAAACTGGGATTTAAAAGATGTTTTCAGAATGGCAACTCGCTTTGCTAAACGAGTAACCTTTAGTGACTACGACTGGGAAATATCCCGCAACATCATTTCCAAGAACCGGAGAATTGGTGTTTCAATGTCAGGTATTCAGGACTGGCTCTTAAATGATTTAGGTCACCGCGTTGTTACCGGCTTTGAAGACAGCGTTGATGAAGAAACCGGTGAAAAGATTAAGAAGCCAATTTACGATCCTCAAGGAATTAAAATGGTCACTTCCGCTTACCAAGCTGTCGTTGATGCTGATAAAGAATACAGCAAGACTTTAAGCTGCAACGAGTCAATTAAACATACTACTGTTAAACCTTCAGGTACTGTGGCCAAATTAGCGGGAGCTTCTGAAGGAATGCACTTCCACTACGCCGGCTACCTCATTCAACGGATTCGGTTCCAAGCTTCTGACCCACTGCTTAAAGCGCTCGATGCCTGTGGTTACTACTCAGAACCAGATATTTACTCACCAAACACAACTTGTGTCGAATTCCCATTGCGTGCTGCTCACGCTGACAGCAAGAACTTTGCCTCAGCTGGCACGGTTTCAATTGAAGAACAGTTTGCAACACAAGCCTTTTTGCAAACTTACTGGTCAGATAACGCAGTCAGTTGTACGGTTACCTTCCAAAGCGATGAAGGGGACAAGATTACACCACTGTTTAAACAATATCGGCATGTGATTAAGTCAACTTCTTTATTGCCATATTATGGTGGCTCACTGAAACAAGCGCCAAAAGAACCCATTGACAAAGAAAAATATGAAGAAAGAAAAGCTGAGATCACCGGTGATGTTGCTCAAGTATTTGCCGAGCAAAATGATGATCAAAAAGATTTGGAGTTAGTCGATCAAACCGACTGTGAATCTGGTGCATGTCCTGTTAAATAAATTAAGTAGGCGAAATCTTAGTCATGAAAAAAAGTAAATTACCAGTAATTGCCAGCGTAGCTGCTATTTTTGCCTTTAGCCTATCCGGCTGTGAGAATAACCAGACAAAGCCAAAACCCAAGACAAATAATATTTCTGTTAGCTATGTTTTAGCTGCTAAAAATGATACTGAAAAAAAGACAGTTAAAGTGCCGCAAAAATCTACTGTAATGACCGGTTTGAAAAAGGCGTGGAAAGTTGACAGTAATAAAGGCTTTATCACGGCAATTGACGGTAAAAAACAAAATGCTAAAAAGAAAATTTACTGGACTTACACTATCAATGGCAAATACGCTACCAAGGGTGCTAACCAGCAAAAAGTCGCAAATAAAGACAAAGTTAAGTTTACTTTAGCCAAAATGAAGTAAAACTATTGGCCGTGCAAGTGACTAAGTACGAACTATTTTAGTGCTTGCACAAAAATATTAATAGATTGGGAGTTTATATATGAAAAGAAGCAAATTATCAGTTTTGACCGGAATAGCCACCATTTTTACCTTTACCTTTGCAGGCTATGAAACAACTCAAAATGTCCAACAGGTTGATGCCAGCAGTAAGATCAAAGTTACTTACACTCTAAAAGTACATAATAAGACCTACAAGAAGAAGACTATTAAATTGCCAAAGCATTCAACTGTAATGCGTGGTTTAAGAAAATGCTGGAAAATAAAGAGTGACCATGGACTTATTACTTCAATAGCTGGTAAGAGCCAAAAACCAAGTAAAAAAATCTATTGGACCTACAAAATAAATGGTAAGTTCGCTCAAAAAGGTGCCGCAATCCAAAAATTGGCAAATAAAGATAAGGTTAAGTTTACTTTAGCAAAAGTTAACTTCTAAATTACTATGGCACGTAATTCAACTAAGAAATTAGCATTACTAGCGATTTTAACAGCCATGTGCGTAGCGCTAAGAATTTTTAAAATAATTCCTGTGCCTAATGTCCAGCCGGTAACCGATATTTTAATGATTGTAACGTTAAATATCGGCTTTGGCTTTGGTTTTGCCTTAGCTCTTTTGACCATGGTCGTCTCCAATATTTACTTAGGTTTTGGCATTTGGACTGTGGCACAAGTTTTAGCCTTTGGCGGCTGCGTCTTAACCGTTGCTTTGCTGGATAAATTCACGCCATTGAAAAAGCATTTTACTTTGCAACTGATTCTCGCCGTTTTTCTCGGTTGGGAATATGGCTGTTTTGTCGACTTCGGTATGTCTATTTTCGGCGGCTTTAACGCATTCTTGGCCTACTGGGCTGGTAGTTTAGTCTTTGATACCTACCATGCCATTGGTAATTTGGTATTCTACCCAATTCTCTACAAGCCATTGAATATTGCGCTTGATCATTACAAACGGAGGCTTTTATGACGATTAAAATTTATACTAAAGTAGGCGATCAAGGCTTTACCAAACAGGTTACCGGTAAAATGGTTCCTAAATATGACCTGCAAATTGTTGCTGTCGGCGATATTGATGAGCTTGATTCTTACTTAGGTGTCGTAATTGCCAATTTGTCTGCTAAATGCCAAGAGCTGCATGACCCTATTCAAAACTTGCAGCGGGACTTATATGAACTCGAAAGCGATATTGTTGTCAAAAGGCACGAAGAGATTACACCTGAAACAGTGACCAAGCTGGAAAAGAAAATCGACGAACTGAATAAAAAAATACCCCAAACAACCCATTTCATTTTACCTGGCGGTTCAATTACAGCAACTCATTTACATTATGCTCGGACAGTTGCCAGGCGAGCTGAGCGTTCACTGGTTAAGTTGAATGCTGAAGAGCAAAAGTTAGCTCCTGCTTGTTTAAAGTATCTCAACCGTTTATCAGATTATCTTTTTATTCTAGCGCGCTATGCCAACGTACTGGATGGCGTTCCTGAAGTCAAAAGTAAAATCAAATAAGTTTATTAGCATTTAAAAAAGTGAAGTAGTTCCAACCAAGAATTACTCCACTTTTTCTTTATCTTAAATTAGTATTTTACTGCCACCAGAGTTTAATTAAACCTTGTGTGCCCAAATCACCTAAGTGCTTTTCATCAACAAGTATCTCATATAACTTCTTAGCTTCTGCAGTAGCCGGCAAGTCAATTTTCATTTCTTTCGCAGTCTCTAAAGCAATGCGCAGGTCTTTCAAAAAATGCTTACTGAAAAAGCCTGGAGTATAGTCACCCTTTAAGACACGCGGACCGTAATTACTTAAACTCCAGTTAGCAGCACTACCAGCACCAACAGTTTTAAGGACGGCTTCAAGATCAAGCCCTGCTTTTTTAGCATAGACTAGCATTTCTGTCATACCGGTCATCGTGCCTGCAATCATGATCTGGTTAGCCATTTTAGTATTCTGACCCGCGCCAGCTGGTCCAAAATAGTGAACTTGCTTGCCGAAATCCTTAAAAAGAGGTTCCAAGTTTTGATAAGCAGATTTATCGCCCCCAACCATGATGGTCAGTGTACCGTTCTTTGCTCCGAGGTCACCGCCTGAAACGGGAGCATCAAGGACTTTTGCACCCTGCTTTTCACCTGCAGTGAAAATTTTTTGCGCTAAAGCCGGCTTGGAAGTGGTCATGTCTACCAGATTTTTGCCCTTAACTTCAGCTTGTAAAATACCGTTATCGCCGAAATAAACTTGCTCAACATCAGTTGGAAAACCAACAATCGTGAAAATGGTATCAGTTTGTTCAACTACAGCTTTAGGATTGTCACACCAAGTAGCACCTTTAGCAACTAGATTATCAGTCTTACTCTTTGTCCTGTTATAGACCCACAGCTCGTGGCCAGCTTTTAATAAGTTAAGGCAAATCGCATTACCCATTACGCCAGTGCCAATAAAACCTATTTTCATAATCAACATCTCCCTTATTAAAACGTTTTCTGGACAATTTAATCATACCACTAACTTATCTTTAATAAGCAGGTATTTAGATTTTGATTAACAAATAGCTCTGCCTGTCCACCATATTCCGGCATCTCTAATAAAGTACAATTCTTGATGGCCCACTTGCACTTAGATATGCACTCTGATTTATGCACAAAATGATATTTGATTATATTTTCCAATAATACTAATACAGTTTGATAAAAACAGTTTAGGCCTCATTTTAATGCTTTAGCAGCTTTAACAAAATGCCGCGCTTCTTTATAAGTCTGTTGTTCAATGCAGATCATTAAGAGATTGCAAATTACTCTTAATAATTCTTCTTTCTGGCGCAGCCTTGAAGCGCCCTTTAATTTTTCAACTATTTTTTACCTATTAGCAAATTGCTTTTCAAGTCATAAATCAGGATTAAATCAATTGCAAACACACCTGTAATTATAGTTTAAATGGTATCAAGTTCTTTTTAAATAAAAAATTTTAATTTGCTATTTGACTTAACCTTAACTTTAAGTACTACAATTTTGATAATTATAAAATTTATCCTGCTGAACATAGCAATTTATATAAATGTCAGCTCGCTACCACAATAAAGTATTTTATAATTATAATTAATAAACATTAAATAAATTAGTGCAGGGAGGCACTTTTATATGAACAAACATGAAGATTTCTTATTAAACCAAATTGCCGGACCCCAGGATCTTAAAAAATTAAGCATCCCTGAAATGGAAAAATTAGCCCAGGAAATCAGAACATTAATCTTAGAAAAAGATGCGGCTGAAGGCGGGCATCTTGGTCCCGACTTAGGAATTGTGGAGGCCACAATTGCCTACCATTATGTCTTTAATGCACCCGAAGACAAAATTATTTGGGACGTTTCGCACCAAACATATCCCCATAAAATGTTAACTGGACGGGCACAGGCCTGGCTTGATCCCGACCACTATGAAGATGTCACTCCGTATTCTAATCCGGACGAAAGTCCTTATGATTACTATTCAATCGGCCATACTTCAACCTCTATTGCGCTAGCAACAGGTATGGCTAAGGCCCGCGATTTAATGGGCAAGCATGAAAATATCATGGCTTTAATTGGTGATGGTTCGATGACTGGCGGGCTGGCCTTTGAAGGCTTAAACAATGCTGCAATTGAAAAACATAACTTGGTAGTTGTAGTTAATGATAATCAATGGTCAATTGATGAAAATGTTGGCGGCTTAGTGACTGCTCTGAATAAATTACGCGATTCAAATGGCCAGACTGCCGAAAATCCGTTTACAGCAATGGGCTTTGACTACCGCTATGTCGCAGACGGTAATAACCTGACTGATATGATTGCCGCTTTTAAAGCAGTTAAAGATGTTGACCACCCCATTTTATTACACATTAATACGCTTAAGGGCAAGGGCTATGAGCCCGCAGTTCTTGATGAAGAAGCTCACCACTGGGTCTCACCGTTTAATTTGCAAGATGATCAGCCACTTGCTCCAGAAAGTCAGGAGCCTACCCCTAATTCAGTGGCGCTTGACGTGCTTAAAGATGAGATTAAAGCAGGAAAAAATGTCATGGCTATAGATGCGGCCATTCCGGGTGTCTTTGATCTAGATGATTTTAAAAATGAATTTCCAGATCATTACACTGATGTGGGCATTGCTGAACAAGAGTCTGTTGCTTTTGCCACGGGGTTTGCCAAAGAAGGTGGCATTCCGGTTCTAATGGAAAATTCTACTTTCTTACAGCGTGCTTTTGACCAACTTTCTCACGATACGGCTGCCAACGACCTGCCAGTTGTAATGCTGGTAGCTGGTGGCAGAATCTCTAATCAATCTAAGACGCACTTGGGAATCTTTGACCAAGTAATGATTTCTAATTTACCTAATTGGATTTACTTAGCTCCTACTACACTAGAAGAAGAAAAGGCAATGATTAAGTGGGCCATTAAACAAAGAAAACACCCCGTTGCTATTAAAATGCCGGCTAATGTGCCAGATGCAGACGAACAAACTGTAGTAACCAATTACTCAGAAATTAAATATCGGGTTAAACCAGGTAAAAATGTAGCAGTTTTGGCACTAGGAGATTTTTATCAATTAGGAAAAGACGTGGCACATAAGTTAGGAGCTACCCTAGTCAATCCAGTTTCTGCCAATATTTTAGATAAACGAGCCCTAGACCAGTTAGCAGCCAATCATCGAGTAATTGTTACTCTTGAAGATAACTCTCTAGATGGTGGTTTTGGGCAAAAAGTGGCATCCTACCTTGGTAAAACCAAAGTTAAAGTACTTAATTACGGTCAAAACCGCGTTTATACCGATCAAACTCCAGTTAAAGAAATTTACCAGCAAAATCATTTAACTACTGAGCAAATTGTGGCGGATGTACAGCAGCTTTTATAATTGCAAACTATGGCTGCAAGGAGTTGATTAATAATGACTAAAAAACATAAAACTATCATAGCAGGCACATTGCTATTAGTGTTATTGCTACTTGCGGTTTACATCTTCAAAAACAACTACCAGAAAGAAAATGGCACCTGCATTCGCATCGCTACGCCAACACTTTTTGTACATGGCTGGGGCAGCAGTTACCACGCCGAAGAAAGTATGGTCGCTTATGCCCAAAAACAGCATGCTACTAATTCTGTCATACGCGCTGATGTTAGTCCTGCCGGTAAAGTTACTTTACTAGGGACAATTAAAAAACGGGCCAAGAACCCGATAGTTGAAGTCAACCTTCAAAATAATAAGAGCATTTTTGCCGGATTAAGTAATCAAACTTCTGCCATGAATAAAAGCAGCAATTATATTAAAGATGTAATCACTACACTGCAAAAAAGATACCGTTTTAACCGCATTAATTTAGTAGGTCACTCTATGGGTAATTTACAGATTGCCTATTACTTACGCAATAATGCCACTAATGCGCACATGCCTCACCTAAATAAACAGGTTTCGATTGCTGGTCATTATAATGGCTATGTTGGAGAACAAGGAGCACCAAATAAAACCGTCTTAAATTGCGCTGGCAAACCGCAAAAAATGAGTGCGAGTTACCGTGGACTTTTAAATTTAAGAAAAAAATTTCCTCAAAAAGCTGCAGTTTTAAATATCTATGGTGATATGGGGTCTGGCAGTGATGGTGATGTCACCGTTAACTCTGCCCGTTCTTACCGTTACTTAGTCAGTAAACGCGCCCGTTCATATCAAGAAAAAGAAATCAGAGGTCCTCGCGCCCAACATAGTAAATTACATGAAAACACACAAGTTGACCGTTTGCTAGTTAACTTTCTCTGGTAATTAGCTTACTGTATTTTACCTTGATCATATAAACTAATTTTGTTTTTTAACCGCGCAATGGTAACTTGAATATTTTGGTCTTGCTTTTCTAGCCTATGCAATTCTTTGACTAAAATTTGCCGTCTGGGTTTCTTAGTATCACTGCCCTGCTGCATCAATTTAGTATATTCCAACAAATCATTTACCGGAATTTTCACCTGACGCATGCACTTAATAAAACTAATCCAAGTAAGATCTTTTTCTTCGTAGTTTCTGACACCATGTTCCTTCTTTATCGCAGGTATTAAGCCCATCTTTTCATAGTATCTGAGAGTTACAGGAGTCAAATCTACTCTTTCAGCCACTTCCGATATTTTCATTATTGTTCCTCTTTCTGATAGACCTAAACTTAGATCTAAGTTTAAGCATTAGCTAAAAAAATATATTAAGTTAAACACAGCGATTGTTCTTGCTTGTTTTACCTAATATTGATTGAAAAGTAACCTATAGTTAATAGTTATAGGCGCTTTTTATCTTTCGATTTTACCGATTAGTTAAAATTTTAGTCATACTACTTTTTTATGTAAAATACTTTTTAAACATGACCTAGTATAACTCGTTTGCATTAAAGGGATTTTTTAGCGGCAAAAACTATTTAGCAAGGAGAAGATAATATGGAACTAAGAGTTTTAAATTACTTTGTAGCCGTGGCCCAAGAAGGCAATATGACCCGTGCTGCCAGAAAGCTGCTTATCTCCCAGCCAGCTTTATCAAGACAAATTGCTGAACTGGAAGCTGAACTTGGCGTTAAATTGTTTAGCCGTAAGTCGCGGCATTTAGCTTTAACTCCAGCAGGTCATTATTTACTTGAACAGGCACAAGAAATTTTAGATTTAACTGCTAAAACCAAAAGAAACTTGACAAAAGCTTCTTTTATTAGTGGCGATTTAACCATCGCTGCGGGAGAAAGCCTCGGGATGCAGCGGGTCATGAATGTGGTCAGCGCAATTATTAAAAAGCATCCTTCTGTTAAAATTCACTTATTAAGTGGGGACTACAGTTATGCCGAACGCAAGTTAGACAACGGGACGGTTGACTTTGCAGTCATTATCGGGAACGTTCCTTTAGCTAATTACGCCTCTTTAACTTTACCCGAAAGAGATACTTGGGGAATTTTAATGCCTGCTAATGATCCTTTAGCGCAAAAAGCAGTGATCAAACCAGGAGATTTACAAGGACGCTCTTTATTAAATTCACAGCAAGCGCAAAAAATGCACCTTTTTCAAAACTGGCTAGGAAATTATTACGATTCAGTCAATTTTATTGGCAGTTATAATTTAAATTTTAACGGTACTTTGATGGTTAAGAATCATGCCGCATTAATGCTTACTCTAGATAAATTAGCTGATACTTCGAAAAATTCGGGCATTACGTTTAGAAAATTACAGCCAGAGCTGCAGCAAGCTATCAGGGTAGTTTGGAAACGTGAAGTTAACTTATCACCAGTTGCAGAATTATTTTTAAAATTATTGCAGGAATCAATTTTTGAGTAATAGGATTTAATGCAATAAAAGAAAAAGAGTTTAAGAGACTTAAAAAGCCCTATAGCCATAAGCTACAGAGCTTTTTAGTGTTAGCTGCCAGTACTTTGGTATTTTTGTAAAAACACTCGCCATAACTGATAAATTAGGATAAAAAAGAATACACAGGCGCCAGGAATTAATAGCAACCATATCCACTCATGTTTAACTGCAATTTTTTCTTGTGGAATTGAAGCAACCCAGCCGATTGGCAAGATAAAGGTCATAATTAGCCTTAAAGCCGACGAATAGATCGCTAACGGGTATTTACTCATGTCAAAAAAGTCAAATGTTGTTTCTGCCAAGTTGGCTAAACCATTAGAAAGTAGTGCAACGATATTACCTAATACAGCTAGTCCTAAGAAGATGAGCGAAGTAAAAAGCGAGATAAAAATAAACATGACCGTGATATACCACGGATTATGTAACTGCATATCCACAATTATCAACAACAAAAGCGCAACAATTAAATCGCCCCATGCATCCTCATCCACACGTTCATTAACAAGCTGAAATAAAGGATTGACTGGTTTAATTAAGATTGTATCTAAGCGCCCGTCATGAATATAGTCTGAAATATTGAGCGCATTGATAAAAAAGCAGCGAAAAATAGCAAAAGCTAAAGTTGCCAAGGCATAAGTTAAAAGCAGCTGTGCAAAACTATAGCCTTTAATGCGGGGCACAATATTAAAAATAAATCTTAAAGCGAGGATATTAAGCAAGTTTTGAATGATCATCCCTGCTAGTGCAAAATAAAAGTCCAGGTCATAAACAGCAAGTGATTTTAAATTTACTTTTAAATAAGTAGCTAACAATTTTAAATATCTCATTATTACCCTCCTTGAATCACAGTTGAAACAACGGAGCGCTTAAACAAGAATTTAAAAAGCACGTTGAACAGGGCAATATAGGTTAGCTGGATCAAAACTACTTGAATAAATAAACTCCACGATGGCTTTTGCGCCAGCATTCCTACTGCACCAAATGAATATTGAAATGGCAAATAAGCGGCCAAATTTTTGATCACTGCCGGATAAAAATTGGTCGGAAAAATATTGCCAGCTAATACCAATAGTATTGCTTCTTTAAAAGTGGAGATGCCCCAAATACTATAAGTATAAAAAGAAAATGTCCCTAAAAGCAGTTCCAGTTCAAAATACAATAAATACGCCAAAGTGGTTGTTACTAAGACCATTAAAATTGTGCTCACTGCAATTTGAAAATTCAGAATCCATAAACAAACTAATAAATCCACTGTACCAATCACTGCAAATTTGACAACTGAATAGCCAATGCTTTCCCACAGTAGCTGCGTTGCAAATGCTACTGGTTTTAACAGGTCAAGTGCAATATCACCAGAACGAACTTTATCATTCACATCGTAGCTGGTTTTAGGAAAAAGCACGGTCAAAAGCTGCATTAATACCAAATAACTAATTGTTTGTTTAAATTCACCGTTTGGCTTGCCAGTTAGAACAGCTTGCCACAAAAAATACTGTACGGTAAGCGAAATTAAAGATGAAAACAGCCAGAAAATCAAAGCATATTTTGAGGCTAGACCTTTTTTTATTCCTATTTTAATGAGCATTAGCCTATATTTCATTGCTGCACCTCCTGCTGTTTGAGGTGCGCCAATAAATATGCCAATTTATTGCTCTTAACTTCAATATTGGCAACTGGTATGCGGGCAGTAATTGTACTTAACACTTCTTTCAGATTTTCTTGCTTAATGCCTGCAATCTGGTATGAACCGTTTTTAAGCTGCATCATGTTGGGCCATTGCTTTATTAAAGTGGCGCTCAATTTATCCGCACTAGTAAAAGTGACCGTTGTAGGCACATCTAATTCTGCTAGTTGTAGACTACTTTGATCTAATACCAACTGACCTTTATTCAAAATTAAAATGCGTGAGCATATTTTGGCTACTTCATCGAGATCGTGCGAAGTGAAAATGATCGTTTTATCAGTTAATTGTTGTAAAAATTGCGTGATGCTATTTTTTGTCAGAACGTCAAGTCCAATTGTGGGTTCATCTAAAATAAGCAGTTCAGGATCGTGAATAAGAGCTGCAATAAATTCAGCTTTCATCCTTTGACCCAAACTAAGGGTGCGCACCGGTTGCGTTAAAAACTCGCTAGCCTGCAACATCCGCGCTAACTTTGTTACCCGTTTGGTAAAAATATCCTCCGATACTTGATATATTTCACGGTTGAGTTTGAAGGTGTCTATTGCGGGCAAGTCCCAGCGTAATTGGCTTCTTTGCCCGAATACTACTCCTATTTTAGCCGCATTTTTTTGTCTGTTATTAAGCGGATCTCTACCAAAAGTCTTGATACTGCCGCCATCAGGCTGCAAAATACCTAAAATCATTTTGATCAAGGTTGACTTGCCGGAACCATTCAGCCCCACTAGGCCAACATGATCTCCTTGATGAATCTCTAGAGAAACATTTTTTACTGCGTCAAAAATGCGATATTCTTTGTGAAACAGCTTAGCTGCTTTCACCTTACGATACCGTTTCGCCAGGTTCTTGGTTTCAATTATCATTAATTATTCCCCAATACTTAATTCAGAGTGCAGATTTCTTCCCCAATATAGAAACCAACACTCACCTTGAACCGGCGTTTCCAAATCATAGCGCCATTATAGCGCTTAATTTTTATTTTTCCAAACTCTTGCAGTTACTTTGAAAATAAAGCCAAGATAAAAATGGCCACAATTACCAAGATATCTGCAAATTTCATCTTCTCTTTGAGGAAAATATCGCCAAAGATGACGCTGTATAAAGAGGTCATGTTTAAAAAGATCCAGGCAATGCTTGAGTTGGGTGAAGACGTTGCCAAAGTATAAGTTACTTGTGCTAAAAGAGTCAAAACCGCCCGAGAACCATAAATCAGATAAACCTTACCTTTAAGATTTTCAGCGCTGATCTTGAGAGTTCTGTTTTTATAAATAAAAGTAATTAAGGTAATTAAGCAGCGCACATAAATTGTCATGATAGTAAAAAAGACCAGATCAATCGGTTTGATTAGGCCTTTAGTTAATAACGGCGAAAGTGCAGCTTGAATAATCAATAAGGGCGCAATCACAGCGAAGGTGGTCAATAAAGTTTTTAAATTTAAATTATTGTGGCGCTGCTCGAAAACAATATAAATAACCACGATTACAGTGGAAATAATAGAAACTAGATATGAAGATTTGCTAAAGTAACCCATAGTCAGCAAGATGGCCCAAGGAATGAAAAGATCGGTCACTTTACTCAATAGCACAGACTGCATGATTGAAACTTTTTTAAAGACATAGCTGTAGCCGTAGGCAACTACTTGAGCCAGAAAAGCATATAAAAGGACTTTGATAACGTAGTTGTTGGTTATTCTGGGACTGGGAAAACTATGCAAGACGTAAATTAGAAAGAAAGTTACTAAAACTGAACTGCATATATTATTTAAGAAGTTCACATCAATTGAACTTTGCTTGCGATACCCCATTTGATAACGGTCAATAACTGATATTATTCCCCTGGAAAATGATGAAATGGTGGCAAAAATAATCAACCAAATATTACTGATAATCATGCTTCCTCCATATGAAAAACATAGTTTAGAACTATTACTAATATTTTGGTCTTTGCAGCCACAATTAAAAAGTCAGAGAAATAGTTATTATCAGTAACTATAAGTTGTTCAGTTACTAAAATCCAGCCATTGGACATACAAAGTTTAAATGTATTCAAATGAAATCCACTTAAGACTAATCATAAAAATACAGTATTTGGTTTAAATATTATTTTATTATACATCAAGTTTAACATTCAAAAAAGACTAGGATTTTTCCGTCCTAGTCTTTTTTAGATCACTTACGCTTTACTATATTCCAGCCCTCGTTTTAGTCTCTTCCAAAAACTGGTATCTTCAGTTTGCAAAATTACGCCTTGATAGATTTTACTAATATATACTGTCATGCCAATAATACTTACTATTAAAATCGCCAGCGACAGAATAACTTCCATATTACCCACATGACCATTAATTATCCGAATTGGCATCATGAATGAAGAAAAGAATGGCACATAGGATAATACTTGCGGCAGAATTTGTTCTGGGTTAGAAATAAAGGCAAGCGACAGGAAAAAGGCAATAAGGGAAATCATCGTAGTGCCTTGAGCAGCTTTTGAAGAATCTTCAGGCTTGGCTACTAAAGCCCCTGAAAAGGCTGCTAATATCGTATAAATAATTACACCCAGAATCAGGAAAATGAGATTGACATTTACCAAATTGCCCAGAATTTTATTTATTACTACCTGGTTGTCATGCATGAAAGACGCCGTAATTTTTGCATGTAAAGCCCAGCGGTAAGTGGCCCAGCCGCCAACAATATAGATTAAAAGCTGCGTAATAATTACACCAAAAATACCCAGAATTTTGCCTAAGAAATATTTTGCCGCAGTTGTACTGGAGAAAATGATTTCCATAATCTTCGTACCCTTTTCAGAAGCTATTTCTTGAGCTGTAATGCTACTGTAGGAAAGCAAAACCATGTAAACGACCATAATCACTATAATTAATGACACCATTTTAGCCAGTTTATCGCCCAGCTGCTTTTTCTGGAGGATCTCACTATACTGCGGTTGCTGTTGTAAGGCCTTAAGCTGATGTGGTGCTAATTGCGCCTTTTGCAAATTCAGTTGACTCTGCAAGACTTGTAAATAACTTTTTACTTTAGGCTTCAATTCATCATCAATGGGTGACGCTCCGTGATAAATGGCCTTAAACTGGTTTTTTTGCGTTTCAAATACCAAGTAGCCATCAATCTTTTCTTTTTTGACAGCCTTTTTAGCAGATTCAGCGGTTTTAATTTTAGCATCAACATATTTGTCATTGCTTTTAATAAAGTTTTGGCGAACTTGCTCATTGGAACTGATAACTGCAATCTGACTGTCTGAATCAGAACTAGCACCGATAGCTCCTCCTAGAGCACTACATCCAATTATGAAAAATGGTCCTAAAATTAAAAGCAGAAAAGACCAAGACTTAACTTGATGCCAATAAGTTTGCAGCGTTACGGTCCATAACTTATTCATGTTGTTCACCAGCTTCCATTCTAAATATTTCGTCAAGCGTTGGTGGCTGTTGCCGAAATTCTTCAATATATTCTCCATTTGTTAAGGCATCAAAGACCTCCGGACCACTATTCTCATCATCAATTCGTAAAAGATATTGACCATGCGCTTTCTTTTCCACTTTTTTAACGTGAGGGAGCTGCTGCAATTCTGCAAGCGACTTATTTGTTTTGCAGTAAATTTCCGTTTTACCAAATGAGTCACGAACAGCGTCAACCGTACCATTTAAAACAACTTGTCCCTTTTTCAACATGATTAAACTGTCGCAAATTTCTTCGACATTTGACATATCGTGACTAGAGAAGATAATTGTTGCATTATTCTTTTTAGCATCTAAAACTGCGTTTTTGAGCAAATCTGCATTTACCGGATCCAAACCGCTAAAGGGCTCATCCAAAATAATTAATTGGGGTTGATGAATTAAGGTACAAATTAATTGCACTTTCTGCTGATTACCTTTCGAAAGTGTTTTTATTTTGTCACTTTTTTTGCCCTGGACATCAAAGCGATTTAACCAATCATCGATTTGTGGTTTTATTTCTTTTGCCGAGCGGCTTTTTAGCTGCGCCAAATAAATAATTTGCTGTTCAATAGTCATTTTGGGCAGTAAACTACGTTCTTCTGGTAAGTAGCCGATAGTATCAAAAGTTTTTTCAGTAATGGGCTGATCTTCCCAAGTAATTTTTCCTTCATAGTGCAGAAAGTTTAAAATACTATGGAAAGTCGTAGTTTTCCCTGCGCCATTTTGACCAATCAAACCCATGATTTCACCAGGCTGAATGGTAAAGTTAACGTCTTTAAGAGCCTGAAAATCACCAAAACGCTTACTTAAATGTTCTACTTTTAGCATGGCCCCTCCTTTTTTCTAATAACAATATAAGCAGATTTTACCATATGCACTAATATAAGCGAAATAGTTTTTTAATTTAAGCAGACTTAAAACAACAATATTTGCAATACTACTTTCATTCATTTTTTACTGCGTTTTAGGCCAAAATAAAAGGCTAAGAAATCATGTTAGCAAAGCATTAATTTATTAGCCTATTAAAATTTTATGATCAAAATATTTTTAGTGGAAGTTTGTTATTGCCTGTTTAATAGGTACTAACCCATTAGCAATATCAAATTCCTTTTGGTGTAATTTTCCCGTTAAAATAATGTTAGCAACTGTTCGGGCCACATCTTGACGAGTAATTGTCATATCTGCAATAGAATCAGTAAAATGATTTGCCACTTTGATCTTTCCCGTTTCCTTTTGATTAGTCAGTGCCACTGGCCGCAAAATTGTATAGTCGAGTGAACTGTGCAATAACCACTGATCAGCATAATATTTTGCCGCATAGTAATAATTTTGCGGTCCTGCTGCTGGTGTATTATCCGACCAAAAGCTGCGATCGTCAGATTTAATTGCACTAATCATGATAAAACGGTGAACGCCAGTTTCTTTTGCCGCATTAATTGCTTTGACCGCTCCATCAAGGTCTATCATCATCGTTGCATCAGCACCGGTTTTACCACCTGATCCGGCCGCAAACACTACTGTATCGACCGTCTGCATGACTTTGGCCAATTGCCCTTGCGGTCCTGCTAGATCAATAAATGCGGTAGTAATTCCCTTTTCTTGATAGGCTTTTTCCTGCTCATGGGAGCGCAAACCGGCAATGACCTGGCAAGTCGTACTTTCTTGTAAGCATTTTACCAATAATTGCCCAATCTGTCCGTGAGCACCAATTATCAGAACTTTCAATTTGTAATCACTCCATCCACTATTATTCATTTTATTATAGTTTAACCGAGTATTTCAAAAATGCATTATAAAAGGGCTCTTGACTAATCACTATCAGTTTTAGAACCCTTTTATAAAATTCAAATGTTTTATTAAATAATCATATCATTATACATTAGCTAAATTCTTCTTCTTGGGTGCATCTTTAGGACTATCAGCGTCGTTTTCCTTATAACCAAAGAAGTAGGTCAAAGCAAATGCAGCAACAATAGTCACAATGGAAGCAATCCAGAAGTTTAACAAGTTATTAGGATTGCCTTGTCCGGCCTTAGGAACAAAGGATGGAAAGCCAATCAGGCTGCCAGTAAAGCCATACATATCAACTTTAAGCAGACCGTTGACCAAACCACCAATGGCAGCACCAAGACTGGAAGTCATAAATACACGACCATACTTTAAGTTAACACCGTACATTGCCGGTTCAGTAATACCAACAGCGGCGGAAATAGCAGCACTTAAAGATAAGCCCTTTAGGTCAGGATTGTGCTTTGTCTTAAACCAAACAGCAAGGGCGCCGGCACCTTGTGCAATCATCGTTACTGAAACAATACCGTTTAAAATACTATGTCCCGTTGCAGCAATATCATTCGCAATAATTGGCACTACTGCCCAGTGCAGTCCGAAGATAACCAGTATCTGGTAAAGACCACCGATGATTAGACCAGAAAGTGCAGTGTTGACAGTTAACAGCCATTGCAATACTTTAGCAATTCCCGTAGAAATAAATGAAATTACAGGACCCACAATAATTAAGACTGTCATCCCTACTAAAAAGATTTCTACTAGCGGAGTGAAAATTTGTCTTAATGTGACTGGCATCCACTTCTTAATCCACGGTTCAATCTTAGCAGCCATCCAAGCCGCAAAAATCATTGGGAAAATCGAATAAGTATATTGCGGAATATGAATTGGAATACCAAAGAAATTGGCATTAATACCAACGCCAGCTAAGTAGTAACTAAATTTTCCGCTGGCATAAATCTTTACTAAATCAGGATAAATTAGAAAGCCGCCGATAATAGAAACAACTACCGGGTTAGAACCTAATCTTTGAGCAGCAGTAAAACCAACGATTAAAGGCAGGAAGTAAAACGACGCATCCCCCATCGCATTGATAATAGTGTAAGTTGGAGAAGCCGTAGACATGTGGCAAAAGTTAGTTAAAATGTTGAGAATACCTTTTAACATACCACTGGCTGCCAGCAAACCAATTACAGGCATCATAGAGCCGGTAATTACGCCTATTAACTGGAAGAAGCCATTTTTAATCTTGCCACCAAGAGATTGGTTAGCTGCTGGAGCTGGAGTTGCAGGTGCAGGCTCACCTTGTCCAGCATATTCAGGCCCAAGTAGTTTAATTAGCTCGTCGTAAACATCTTCTACCGTTTGCCCAATTACTATCTGATATTGGTTATTAGCACGAGTAACATCTATTACTCCTTTAATGTTGTTAACTTCATCATCATTCGGAATGCTATCATCGTTTAAAGTAAACCGCAAACGAGTAAAACAGTGCATAACGTTTTTAACATTATCGGCGCCGCCAACAGCCTGAACAATTTCACGCGCTGTAGTTTGATATTTATTTTCATTTTTATTAGCTGCAGCTGGTGCTGCTTTAGCCTGTTTTAATGTAATAGTAGCAGCTGATTCGCCAGCAGCTTTAGTGCCAAGGGAAAGGTCAATACCAGCTAGAACATCTTGAGTATTTGTAATTGCCAAGATGACGGTATCATCTTTTTGAGCATCTTTAATCGCTTGCAGATCCATCGTCCCTAATTGCTGTCCCGCTTTTACCTCAGAGTTTGCTGCTACTTGCAAATCAAATGGTTTGCCGTCAAGTTCAACGGTATCTATGCCAAAGTGAAGCATAACTTCCACACCGTCTGCAGTCTGCAGGCCAAGTGCGTGCTTAGTTTCGGCCACCATTATCACTTTACCTGTTACAGGCGAGACAATTTTCCCAGAGCTAGGTTTAACGGCAAATCCTTCACCTAGCTTCTTCTGAGAAAAAACCGGATCATTAACATCCTCGAGGTTAATGACCTCACCGGCAACAGGTGCCAGTATTTTTATCGTATTACTCATAATTACGCCTCCATGAAACTACCACATAAAAGGTCGTCATATATATTGATAACGCTTTCCTTAAGATTATAGTTCTTGTATAGACAGGTGTCAACAAATTGCTTATTATATTGTTTTAATAAATAATTTTGTATTATTTACCAGACTAGACAGGTTAAAAATTAACATAAGGTGGTATGATTAGTGTTAAAAGGTGGATAACAAATAATGAGAGCTAAATATTTACAAATTGCGGCAGATTTAACGAATAAAATTAGGCATGAGCAGTATGTTGCCGGTGATTTCTTGCCAAGTGAACCAGCACTATCAGAGCTATATAATGTTTCACGTGAAACCATCAGGAAATCTTTAAATGAACTCTTAGATGCTGGCCTAATTCAAAAAATAAAAGGTAAAGGTTCAGTAGTTATTAATGCCGCGCGCATTGCCTTCCCAATTTCTAATATTGAATCCTTTGATGAACTTAATAAACAAAAGCAAATGCATGCTACGACCAAAATATTGGAATTAAAAGACACGCAGGTGCCTTTGACTATTATTAAGCATTTATCTTTAACAGAAACTGCTGCAACTTATGTGTCCCGTTTGCGATTAATCAATAATGAACCAATTGTGGTTGATGAAGATTATATTTTAAAAAAATATGTACCTAAAATTTCGGCTAAGCAAGCTCAAAGCTCGTTATATCAGTATTTTGAAGATGATTTAGGACTTGAAATTGATTATGCCACTAAAACTATTACCGTAGAACCAGCCAGTCAAAACGTAATGAAACAGTTGCAGCTTACCGATACCAACTTGGTTGTAGTAGTGCGCAGTTTAACCTATTTAAAAGATACATCTTTTTTTCAATATACTATTTCCCAACACCGGCCCGACAAATTTAAATTTGTAGACTTTGCACATAGAAAAGCACAAAATGGAGGACTTATATTATGAGTTTAGCTGACAAAGTGATTTACCAAATATATCCCAAATCATTTTATGACAGCAATGGTGACGGGATCGGTGACTTAAGGGGGATTATCCAAAAAATTCCTTACTTAAAGAAATTAAATATTGATATGATTTGGTTTAATCCGTTTTTTGTATCTCCCCAGAATGATAATGGTTATGATATTGCTGATTACTATAGTATTGATCCACTGTTTGGTACAATGGCTGACTTTGAAGAATTAGTCACAAAGCTTAGGCAAAATCATATTGGTGTGATGCTTGATATGGTGTTAAACCATTGTTCTACTGACCACATTTGGTTTAAAAAAGCCTTAGCCGGAGACGAATATTATCAAAAATTTTTCTACATTAGAAATCCTAAAGCAGATGGCAGTATGCCCAACAATTGGACATCTAAATTCGGTGGCTCAGCTTGGGCACCTTTTGGAAATAGTGGTAAATATTATCTTCATTTATACGACAAAACTCAGGCTGATTTGGACTGGCACAACCCTGCAGTTAGAAAAGAACTGTTTAAAATAGTTAACTTTTGGCGCGACAAAGGGGTTAAAGGCTTTCGCTTTGATGTAATTAATGTTATTGGCAAAGATGAAAAACTTACTGACGCACCCCAGAACACCGCCAGTAAGCTAATGTATACTGATCAGCCCATAGTCCATCAATATCTAAAAGAATTAAATCAAAAAACTTTTGGTCAGCAGCCAGATACAATTACTGTCGGGGAAATGTCATCGACGACTATTGCTAATTCTGTTGCTTACACTAGAAAAGATAATCATGAGCTGTCAATGGTTTTCACTTTTCATCATCTAAAAGTTGATTACAAAGATGGCCAGAAATGGACCAGGATACCTTTTGACTTTTCCGCTTTAAAAAATGCTCTTAACGAGTGGCAGATTGGAATGAGTCAAGGTGGCGGCTGGAATGCTCTCTTTTGGAACAATCATGATCAGCCTTGGGCGCTGAGCCGTTTTGGTGATCCTATTAATTTTCGCGAAAAATCTGCTGAAATGCTAGCTACCGTAATGCATTTATTACGTGGTACACCTTATATTTATCAAGGTGAAGAAATTGGCATGATCAATCCTAATTACCAGACAATCACTGACTATGTAGATGTAGAAACGCTTAACGCTTATGACGAGCTTAAACAGGAAGGCTTAAGTGACGCCCAAGCTCTGGTAATTATTCAGGCTAAGTCGCGCGATAACAGCAGAACCCCCATGCACTGGGATGACACTGTTAATGCCGGTTTTACCACAGGAACTCCTTGGCTTAGACCTAAAGATCAAGATAAAATTAATGTTGCAGCTGAATTGGATCATGGTGAGATTTTCCCTTATTATCAAAAACTGATTTACTTGAGAAAACATTATCCCATTATCGCCAAGGGAAGTTATGAACCGGTTGACTTGGATCACCCACAAGTTTTTGCTTATTGCAGACTTTATCACGGGCAAACCTTACTGGTAATTAATAACTTTTATGGTAAAAAAATTACTTATAGCTTACCTGACACTTATCAAGGACAACAAGCACAAACATTGATTAGCAATTATCATAAAAATTTACAGGAAGTACCAAAAACTTTAGCTTTGCATCCCTATGAATCACTAGCCTTGTTAATATAGATTAACGCAAAAATACCTCCAAATTTGTCCTAAATTTGGAGGTATTATCTTTGGAAAACTAACCTGTTTTGTTTGTCAAAAACATCTAGCCAATAAGTAAATCATTAGCCTTAACTTCTGCACCATCATCCTGGTTCAGTTTGATTTCCTTTTCATATCCACTAGTGAACACAACAATGACAGTAGGGTCTAATTTGTTATCAGTTACTACGCTCTTATCAAATACTTCTAATTTTTGACCTTGAGTTACCTGGTCATCTTGGTTTACCATCACTTCAAAGCCTTCTCCTTTTAAGTTCACAGTATCAATCCCAATATGAATAAGAATTTCGATACCTTGTGCAGTTTTAATACCTACGGCATGCTTTGTCTTGGGAAGAGTCTCAATTTTGCCTGCTACAGGTGCATAAACGGTTACTTTATCTTCATCAGGAATAATGGCAAAACCGTCTCCCAGCATTTTTTGTGCAAAAGCCGGATCGTTTACTTTTTCAATCTTTTCAAGTTTGCCACTAATTGGTGCAGTGACCGTAAAGTCTTCCTGCTTCTCATGTTTCTTACCAAACCACTTAAACATTCTTCTGACCTTCTACTTTCATTAATCTTAAGTAATTAATT
The DNA here is from genome assembly GCF_003692935.1 of Lactobacillus sp. ESL0260. Taxonomy (NCBI): domain Bacteria; kingdom Bacillati; phylum Bacillota; class Bacilli; order Lactobacillales; family Lactobacillaceae; genus Lactobacillus; species Lactobacillus sp. ESL0260. Next base: position 46,403 of record NZ_REHO01000002.1, on the reverse strand, counting down.
TCATGTTTTATTACAATTTTAGCTTTCTAACTATTAACAAATATATACTTTTAATCAATAAAAACTAGTAATGAAAAAACATTTTCCTGTTTTTTAAGAAAATCACTCCAAAAGTGCTTCTTCCGTTAACTCTCGATATAGCAGCTCGTTCATATCTAACTCACAAAAAAATCCAATACGTAACAGTAAAAACACTTCTCTCTTCCCACCTTTAACAAGAGAATTCTGTACTATTCAAAATCAAAATTAAAATCTTGAATAAACTTGATAAATTGATAGACAATTCTTTTCGCATTATTTTTCTGTGTAATGGCTACTAAATCAACTTGCGGTTCCCAGTCAAGGAGAACATAGGCTAAGCTGCTGTCAAGTTCAGGATAAATACAGTAAAGACCTAATCCCAGACCTTGATTTGCCTTAAGCAAAACATTTAAAGAAGATATTTCAGCAGCATAAGTAATATTTAAATCTTTATTCAGATGAATAATCTTATTTTGTAAATTAATGATATCTGTCGCTGCCCATCTGTTATCTAAAAACAGTAATTTTTCACTCTGAAAATCCGTCAATTTAATTATACTTTTTTTACTCAAAGGGTTATTTCGCGGAACAATTACTTTGAACGGCTCTGTTTCAATTGGATAGACCTTAATATTATTTAAATCTTCAGCTTCCAATCCAGTTGTCAGCATAACATCCAAATTGTTAGACACCAATTGCTGCTTTAGCTCGTTACGATTCAAGTTTACCAGTACAAATTTCACTTGAGGAAACTTTTTTTGAAATTGACTTAGCCAAAGGGGAATATATTTATCATTAAAAGGATTATATGAATAGCCAAAATTTATTTGCAATCTTTCTTTTTTATCTTTTTCCTGAATCTCCTGTACTGCAGAATTATAGTTATTAATTAATGGCCTGATTTTTTGATAAAAAACTTCACCACTTTTCGTTACATTAACATAGCGCTTGTTACGATTAAACAACTTAACGCCAATTTCATCCTCGATAGCATTAATATCATGTGTGACAGTTGGCTGGGTTACATGAATTGCCTTAGCAGTTTTGGTAAAATTTTTTGTTTCAACTAAATTAACAAAAGTAACAAGTTTTTTTATATCCATATCTTTTTCCTTATAAGTTATTTCTATTATTAATAACTGATATTAATTTCACTTATAATTATAAATAAAATATACTATTTTTGTAAACGGTTTATATAATAAATAAGGAGATTAAAATGGTTAAACATACAGAAGAGGCTACTAGTACATGGATTACCGAGACAGCTAAAAAAGTTAATGCTGCTAAGGGCTCAGATTATGTAGAATTAGATCAAGGACTATTAACAGTTGACCAAATCGACGCATTGCTCAACTGTCTGCCACTCGAGTTAATTACTATTGATAAAGACGATCGTTATGTCTATTGCAATAATGAAATTCCTAAGAAAATGTTACTTTCACCTCGGTGGCCTGAAAAACTTGGCCAAACTTTATCTGAAGTTCACAAAAAGACTTCAATGCCTCATGTTCAAGAAATAATGGATTACGCCAAAACTGGCAAAACCTATAAACTTATTAAACCAAGTGATAACGAATATATGGTTGCCTCCTTTAAGAACATGACTGACAAGAATGACCAATATGCTGGAGTCACAGAATGGATTGTTGATTTATTGCCAATCATTAACTGGTACCTAAAACAAACGGGGCAGAAGCTAGTTCCTGATGAAAGCAAAAAGGCAACCGATGTAGATTCCGGTGCCTCAATGCAGTCATAAATAAAATATAAATTCTAAAGTTGAAATGTTTCCTAGATTCTAATTGAAAACTGGCTCTTTAATAATTAGCATGCAAAAAAGCTCTATTGTTGGGATAGAGCTTTTTTCTGTGATTCCAGTGGAATCGCTAAACTATTCATACATTTATACTTTAGCATAAAATTGTTGCAAAAAGAGAATTACCAATTTTCAAAGTAATAGTTCTTAATCGTTATCTTTATTAAATTCGCATGATGCCTGACAGCATCATCATTTTATGCCGTAATCATTTCCTCATTTCTGCGAGGATAATTAGCAGATAAATTATAATTCTACATTTTGCAATGATTGCAGAACATTTTTAGTATCTTGTAACACATCCGCAATAATCTGTTTAACAGACTTTGTTTCTTTAATTAGGCTCAAATCTTGACCAACCATAATTGCGCCATTTTGCGTATCACCTTGATACATCCCCATTTTGATAGTTTTAGCATCAAGACCAGCTTCTTTTTGAGCTGCTTCAGCCTTCAGATGAGTAGCTTCTAAATCTTTGATCTGATCAGAAAGGTTATTAGCGATCATTCTAAAGGGCGCATCATTAGCATAAGAAACTTCGGCAGTGGCCATATCTCCTGCAGCAATAATTGCTTGTTTTGCTTTATCACTAATCGGTAACTCATCTGCTACTAAAAAAGCAGTGCCCATTTCTATCCCTTCGGCTCCTAAAGCAAATGCTGCAGCACCACTGTGGCCATCTACAATACCACCAGCAGCTACTACTGGGATATTAACTGCTGCTGCCACTTGTGGCACTAAAGCCATTGTGGACTCAAAAGAGACATGACCGCCTCCTTCCCAGCCTTTGACGACTACCAAATCAGCTCCCGCTTTTTCTGCAGTGACCGCATCGGCCAAATAACTGGCCTTGACAATTATTTTCATACCGAGTTTATGCCAACGAGGGAAATACTTTTGGCATAAAGCGCCATTAAGCCGCATAGCATCAGCATAAACTACAGGCGGCTTGGTTGCTGTCAACACTTCATCTGCTTGCTCAACAATTCCCTCTTGCATGATTGCGTTAACGGCAAACGGCTTTTCAGTCAATTTTTTAGTTTTGTTAATTTCTGCAATACTGGCATCTTTAGGCATATAACCTAAGCCCAATACGCCCAAACCACCAGCGTTTGAGACTGCAGATACTAAAGGAGAAAGTGAAGTAAACGCCATTGCACCCTGAATTACTGGCTTTTCAATTCCTAATACTTCTTTTACTCTATTCACCATTTAGTTTTTACCTCCATCATTTATAAATTTGCTAAAATTAGCATAACGATTCCTTGGTTAAGGTGTAATGACAAATATTTAAATTTTGTCGAGTCAGAAGAAGGCATTACTTAATGGAAAAGCAAAATCCCAGTTTAGAGTTACGCCTAAGTAACGCGTTATTTAGCTTGTTGAATGATAAAGATTATGAACAAATCACAATCTCAGATATCACCAGAAAAACTAAAGTGGCCAGAACAACTTTTTACATTTGTTTTGACAATAAAGATGAATTGCTGCGCTTTTCTATTAACCGGTATATGATTCCGTTTGTAGCCGGTTTGCGCAACTCACTTGATCTTAAACCTAAAGACAACATGACCAGAACTATTGCTGCACTGAATGATATAGCGCCACAAATTAAATTTCTGCCGCTTTTGCTTAGCATCAAAACCGCAACATTTAATCCCAGTCGCGAAATCGAAAATAATGTTAAAAAAGAAATCAGGCAGATATTACAAAAGGAAAAAATTGCTCCCGATATTTTAGAATACTTTGCCAGTCTTTATTTTGTCAGTTTATTAGAAACACAAAAATGGTGGGCCAAACATCCCAAGGTTGCCCCAGCTAAAGTCGCTCAACTAATTCACCAAAGCTGCTATCACGGACTTATTTCACTTCTTAATTAACAAAAAAAGAACCAAGTAGTTATTAGCTTCTTAGTTCTATTTGTTAATATATAGTAATGCATTGCTGATTAATACACCATGCAAACCAAAATAGTCTGTTCAGCTTAATCAGTTTTATTACCTCTTATAAATCAAAAGGATAGTTACTCTTGATTTAACAAGATATTGCCTGATCGCATTTTCTTAAATGCAATATCAATATCATCTGTATCTGCAATGTGTAACATTTCACTGTAGGTACCTTGAAAAACACATTTTTTGTTCCCAACGAATACAATATGCGCCTGCATGGAATCTAATTTATCCAGCTGGTGCAAAGTCATAATAACTTTTTTCTTTTTCTCAACAACTAAAGATACAATTAAGTCTAGAATTAAATTTTCAATATAACTGTCAATTCCACTAAGAGGTTCATCGAATAAATATAATTCCCGCTCCATTATGCTAGTACAATAAACCATAACAGATTGGTATTCCCCACCAGATAAAGACCTTAGTTTAGTATTTACCAGGCCTTTTATAATCTCATTATAAAAACGAGTTTGCGCATTAGTAATTGTAACAGTATGATCATTCATTGATTTAAAAAAATTTATTACTTGTTTTACCGTTAGTTCATCAAAGAAAGACATATTTTGAAATTTATAAATAATATTAGGCATGGAAGGAAAAGCTATCATAGCTGTAGCAGGACGATCAATAAAGCCGTAAATTAGATTAAGTAAAGTCGTTTTACCAGCACCATTACCGCCAATTATTACATTTAACTGATCGGCAATAAATTTTGCGTTAAAATCGGCAAAGATTTCTTTATTTTTATAAGAAAAGTTCAAATGCTTAATTTCCATATTGTCTCCTTACAACTATTTTTCAAAAACTGTAGAAATATTTTGTTTCGCAATAAAAATCATCCCAAATACGACATAAATTAGAATAACGATCAACAAATTAACAAGAGTAGCCCAATTTACTCTAGAAAACATCATTTGCATTATTACTTCATACCCCTTCATTAGGTATTTAACAGGTGTACATAGCAATAACAAATTTAATATTTTGTTTTTTGCTTCAACAGCTGACACCATGAATGAGGCCAAAATAATCAATGTAATAACAATATTGTAAGTTTGCAACTTTAATTTTGTTGTTAACAAAAAATACAAGCCCATAGTTAAAGGCAAAACTAACACAGTCGCAGCTATGATAGTGGTTAACAGTAAATAACCCAGATAGGCAAAAGACTTAAACATTAGTGCGGTAATTAAGTTAAATAGAAATAATTCTATTATTAAAAACGTCCATTGCGATAAAAATTGACTAATCAATACTAGATATTTTGAATTGGTTACCATGTAAATAACTTTATAATAGCCATAGTCACGATACTCAACCATTGCCAGAATCACTGAGTTTAGAACAGTTGTTAAAGCAATATAGGCAAAATAGTATGCACTGCCGCTAATTAATTTACTCTTACTGACAGTATAGTTATTAATCAAGACCGGAGCGTTAGATATAGCAAAATATATAACTGGAAAGACAATGTTAAACATTAAAGCAATTTTGTTGCTAAAAGCATTAATAAGGAAAATCTTGTAGAGCGCATAAAACTTTTTTTTCATATAGAAATCTCCGTGAATATTACCTAACATTTTTGAAATAGTCTAAACTTATCGCCTAAAAGATGTAATCCAAATTCAGCTAGTTTCAATTTCAAATAGATTTTCAGCTTAGCAGCAACAGTCAGTTTACTAATAGTCTTCAATGTATAATAATTATTAAAATTATATGTTATTTTTATATGCCAGTCAATTAAATTTCATAATTTTATTACTTGAAGTTATAAACATACTCCTTTTAGTCTTCCTAGATTATTTTATATTGCAGTTGCTATTACACAAATTAAGTTTTACTACAAAGTCTACTAAATTAACCTATAGCTTTTCGCCCAAACAAAAAGGACAAGCGGTTAATGCGCCACTTGTTCTTAATTATATTAAATTAAATCCTAATCCTTTACCCCAATTTCTTCATTCAGCCAGTAAACTCTGCCGTCATCCGTTCTCTTTAAAAGATGATTTTCAATTAGATCTCGTCTTCTAGTAACATAGTCTGACACAAAGTGCATTAAAATCAGGTTCACTTCCTGCTCAGAATATTTTTTAGCTGGTTCAAATTTAGTTGCCAAATATTGTAAAATCAACAGCCGGTTTTTAGCCTTACCAGGCCATACTTTAACAACTCCATCATCATCAATATAGCGCATTAATACTTCTTTATTCTTCATTTTCTCCATTTAAATTAATTATTCGATCAAACAATGATTTTTCAGTAGCAGAAATTTTATGAGCCACTTCAATTACTGCCAAATTAGGCTTTTTTAATAACGTTTTATGAATTGCAAGTGACAGCTCTGGATCAAGGGCACTAGTAGCCTCATCTGCCAGCAATACGGGCCGTTCAGAGAGAAAAGCACGTGCAATTTCAATTCTTTGGATTTGTCCGCCGGATAAATTTGTCCCCTTTTCACCAACTTGATAGTCCCAGCCTTTTTCATCTATGAGCTCTGTTAGTCCCGCCGCTTCGGCTGCCTTAGCTAAACTTGCTGCAGAAACTTTTCGTCCCAGTAAAATATTAAACTTAATTGTATCATCAAAGATAAACGGCTTTTGGTTAACGTAACTGAAATTATCGTGGGCTTTGGTCCAGTTGCCAGTGACATCTTCACCATCAATATAAACATGACCTTCACTAGGTTTAATTTTACCCAACATTAAGTTTAACAGTGTAGTTTTACCCCAGCCACTAGGTGCCATGAGTAAAATTTTTTCGTTAGGTGCTACCGTCAAGTTAAGATGAGCAAAAATCTTTCTTCCACCTTGACTATAAGTGGCATCTTCAACTTTCAAGCCAGTAAATTGACCAGTTTTCGCACTTTTAATACTGTCAGCTGAAAAAGACAGAGCCTGCTCTACTTTATTCCACATTGGTTTAGTAGACTTAATAGCATTTAATTGTTCAAAAATATTAACTATCGGGTTAATAAATTCATTAGATAGTTGCACTATCATAATTAAAGTACCAACACCAATTTGACCTTGCAACATTAAGATAGCACCTACTAAAAATGGTAGTATAAAGCTGAAAATATCTGCGAAAGCCACAATGACTTCTCCCGCTGCAGCTTGTGTGAAGTTTAAGTTCTTCAATGCCTCTTCCATTCTTTTGGCACTGTTAACGACTTTACTAATAGTCGAACTTTGAGCATCATACAATCCAACAGTTTGCGCTCCGTTTAGCCCGTCATTCACACTCTGGGTATACGAAACATTATTTGTCTCCCAGACTTTTGCTTTGGCTTGAATAGTTTTGGTAAATGCCCTTTGCACTAGTCCGGGAATTAAAGTGGTTACCATAAAAATTAACGTTAAAATCCAAGAATTGATTAAACCAACCACAACTGACAGTAGAAAAGAAGCTAATTCTGCAATGATCATTAGTTCATTTGTAGTCTTAGACGTCTCAATCTGTTTCAGATCGTTGGTCATCAGGCTTAAGCCGTCCTTTTGTGAATCACTGCGTTGTTCAATCAGATAACCCATCGTTTTCTCTTTAAGATAAACATTGACATCCTGAATAATAGAACACTTGATATAGCGGTATACAAAGTTGGACAACATAATAATTAAGATTGTTGCAGCACCAATGCCAGCAATTTTAATTAAATTACTACTGTCGCCTTGACGATATTGCGCTGCATTTAACATGATCTTGGTGACATAAGCAATCACAACATTGCCAAACGCACTGACTATTGCTAAAAGTGTGTATGCACCTAATTTCCATTTAGGCGCAAATTTTAATGAAGATTGCATTTTTCTACTCCTTTTTCATTATTAAAACAGTTAAGATATTTTTTGATTAGCTATATTAAAGCATGACTAATTTTTGAATATCTTTCTTTTCTCATATATGAGAAAAAAGTGCCATAATATAGCAAAAAGGACAAAACAACATGCAATCAGGAATTGAATTTAAACAATTAAGAAGAAAACAGCATATTACGCTTAAAGAAGCAGCTAAAGGTATTTGTTCCATTCAGATGCTATCCCGGTGGGAAAATGATCAAGGCCATATGGACTTTAACCGGGTATTAAAACTATGCGAAAGAATCAGTTTATCAGCAACTGAATATATTGCGCTTGCCAAACTAGACCCGCAGGATCATATTGCACTTATTTTAGAAGAATCTTGGAGCAACCACGATAAAGACTATTTGGAAAAACTGGCTCAATCGGCATTAAATAAATACAAGTTAAGCCAAGATCCTTTTGACCTGGACTATGCAGCAATTGCCTGCAGTTTGTATTATAAAACTTCACAGCACAATATTTTTCCTATAGCCCAGCAAAATGAATTAAACCAGCAATTAAGTAAAATAACTGTTTGGGGTCATGAATTTCTCTCACTGTTTGCCAATGTTATCCCTATTATTAGTCCCAGAATCATTTACCAAATTTCTGTTCAGGTTATCAATCATATTTCTTTTATTAGAAAAGCAGGAGAAGGTACATTTCATTTTGGTATAGCAGCACTATTTGAAGGTGTAATCGGCTTAATTACAAATAATCAGTTTAAATTTGCAGATAAACTGCTCACACAAATAAATCAGATTGACTTACCAGATAACGAAATGTTGCTAATTGTTGGACGCAAATTTTTAAATGCAATTCTCACCTTTCACAATACTGCCAATGATGATCTAGCTGTTTCTATCATTCATTTTTTAACCAGTATGAACATGCAAACTACGGCTACTTACTTTTTACAAATATTAAATCGGGTTAAAGCTCTAAACTAATTATAAAATTTGTTAAATAAGTCTTCGATATCAATTCTTTCAACCGAGTACTGAATATCGACTTGCACTAGGTTTGCTAGCAGCTGAGTCAACTTATCTGGAGTAATTTCTGCCAAAGGAACCAGTAGCAGATTATTGGGCAGAGTCTCATAATGATAATCAGATAGCAGCTGAGTAGCTTCAGGACTAGACTGCATTTTTAAATAACGCTTTTTTTGCTTTTTATTGTCTAAATCTTCAATGATATGTCCCTTACCCATAAATAAGACTCTATCAGCATACTGCTGCAAGTTGGACAAAAGGTGTGAGGCCATAATGATCAGCTTCTTTTCTTCTTTTAATTTAAGAAGTATTTGTGAAATTAAAGCCACATTCTGAGGGTCGAGTCCATTCATTACCTCATCTAAAAGCATTACTGGAGAATCAGCTGCTACTACCATGGCAAAGCAAAGTCTCTGTTTCATTCCCAAAGAATATGTCTGCACTTTCCGATCAACATAACTTTTCATTTGCAAGTCAGCGATAATTTGATCAACAGGTTTAGCAGAATTGTGCCAAAGATCAGCATATAAATTAAGATGATCCCGCCCCGTCATGAAAGGAAATAAATCGCTTTGCTCGGGAAAAGAGCAGATTTGCTGGTGCAATTTTATCGTATCTTTTTGACTTTGATAACGTGTACCTTCATACTCAACAAACCCTTTTTGCGGTGTTAAATTATGCAAAATAACATTAATCAGAGTTGACTTACCTGTTCCATTAGGAGCAACCAAGCCAACTATTTCACCTTGTTTAAATTTGAGGTTAATGTCATCTAAAACAACATTTTTCCCAAAAGCCAATCTGACATCTTTTAGTTCTAACATTTTAATCACCCCGCCTAACTAAAGGAATACTTTTAATTTGGGTAAACAGAAACAGTAATATTTCAATGGCAAGCATAGCTATAAGTAGTGGCCCTAGTCCTGAGTTAAAGCCCCAACCAGGAGTATCCATTAAATAAGCTAAATTGCCTGTAGTGCTGTCACCAATTGAAAAATAAGTCATGGGCAGCTTCTCCAACACCGGATGAACAAAGCCCATTCCGAATGAGAAGTACAGTACTTTGGCACTGATGGCAAACAGACTACTGAGCATCCCTGCCACATATTCATTACGTAGAGTCAAAGACAGCAAAATTGTGAGCCTGATAAAAATAAAGGAAACAATGATTGCAAAAATAATGAATTGCAAATAATACATACCCAGCGTTTCCGTTTTAAAGATAAGTTTGAAGTCAATCCGCCCTAAATAGGCGACTGTATTCAATTTTAATGACCCCATACCATATTTAGGTGCGATACAGAGAAGAGCTATTACACTAGCTACAATAAAATCTAGTAGCACTCCTACTTCGACAACCCCTGTTTTAAGCCAGAGAATGGTTCGTTTACTTAAGGGAATATTTTCCAGTACCGTATAATATTTCCGGTCATTAGTCACAATATCAGCTGTAAAGAAGCAAACTATTACTACTAATATTAGAACTGTCCAGCCAGAAAGCGAATTTTGCATTACCTGCAAAGCCGTGCGCTCTTCTAGAATATTTTTATTCAGCGGCGTTTGCCTGTTCTTTTTACCAGCTAAAAGTGCATTGTATAAATGACGCGTGCGTTGATAACCAAAATGCCCATCCTGCTGGTAATTATTACTTTTATTATAAGCAGCTGGATACAAGAAATTTTGGTTTCCTTCTATATGAATCAGATTATCAATATATTGATAACGTTTGCTAGCATACTTAGTATATGTTTGCAAATCATTTTTCTTTAAAGCCCTTAAAAGCTGTTTATCGTATGCTAAAACTTTGGGATATGTACCAACTGCATCTATCGCACCCTTACTGGGAAAATAAAAATAACCCGGTTTATTGGAATAAGCTATCTCTTGCCGTGCTACTTTGAGAAAAGCTGTGTCGTCAATATATTCTTTTTGAATTGGTTTAGCATCGACTTGCTCAATTACTTCATGATTGGGCACACTGACCAAACCAAAATAAAGAGACATAATAATGGTAGCAATAAATAGACCAATATTTTTAGGATTGAGCAAAAATGCCTTTAATTGGAAAAGAAAATAGCGCCATCTCATCGTGCAGCCCCCTTTTTATTAACCAAATACCTAAACCAAACTACACAGACAAGTGACCAAATTAGCAATATTACTGCTGCGGTGGCAAAATTTAGTCCTGCAAATCCAGTTTTACTTGCCACAGTGCCGTTAAGCACATCATTAACGTTTAAGTATACAGACGGTAGCCAAGTAATGGCTTTAAGCAACTTGCTCGGTAAATAAGATAAAACATAAAGAGCAATACCAATAAAGGTACTTAAATAAACGTTTTTGGTTAGTTGGTTAAGAAGCAGAGTCAGACTGGTCACAAAGACCACTAAGACCGCTGTATAGAACAAAAAAATTAAGCAATCCAGCCATATAGGAATTGCCCTAATTTTATTAAAATAAAAAACATTAGGATAATTCAAACTGCGAAAGCCGTTAAGAAGGCCGGCAAACAGATATGCGCCAATTAAACCAATAATTAATGGTATTAAAGTTAAAACCAGATTAATCATTGTTTTACCTTTTACTTCATCTTCTACGCGATATGGAATATTACGTAAAACCGTTTCATGATCTAATTTAACCATCCACACATCATTAGCAATAAGCAAGATATAAAAAAAGATCAGGACAGCTATGAAGTTCACAATATAAATTAAATAAGTTACGGATACTTTTGAGCTCATTGCAGGTGGTATATGATGCCGGTAAAGATATTTATATGTAACCAGTCTCTGATGCAGTTGGTATTTAGGGGGGACATTTAAGGTGCTGGCACCTAAATAATTATTTTGATAACCATCAAGCATAGTTTGAAATAAGTTAAGTGAACTCTCTAAATATGTTTGTGGCGACTCTAAAACTTCACCATTTTGCAGGCTGGCAATACAACCTTCCTGGGCGTTTAAATTGTCATAAGTTTGTTTATATTTTTGTTTACGTAATAAGTTACCATTAAAATAGCTGATATTAATTTCCAGTGAGTCATAGTATGACTGCCACTGACGGTAATTGTCGCCCAGATTCTGATTTCCAACCAATAAAACGAAGAAAACCATGAACACAATTAAGGCTCCCATTAGCAGAATGTTTTTCTTGGATTTGCGTGCGATATTGAAATTGGCTTTAAAATATGTGCTCTTCATGAATAATAACACCTGACTTTATGAAACTCACTAGAAACCGGCAAAAGTAATTAATAATGATTTTATCATATTTTAATCAAATTTATTATATCTTCTAAAGGATAGTGGCTAAATTAAAACAAAAACTAATCTCGTCTTTAATTTAAATCAAGTAAAAAAAGCCGCTGAACTAACGTTTTAAGACGTAATCCAGCAGCTTTTTAATGTTTAATTATAGTAATACGATATTTAATTAAGTGTCAGCAAATAATTATAGCCATCTGCAAAATTAATATTATTGGCCAAGCGGTTTCCCTTATTACTGTAACCAGTAAACTTAAAGGCTAAATATTTTGCTTGGCTGACTAAGGCTTTATCTACCTGCCATTTGATTGGTAAAGTTTGCAAAGACTGTAGGTGAGCAATATCAGTTACATCTTTAGTAGCCACTACGTTTTTAGCTGCATCCAGTAATACTAGTTCTGCTTTATTAATTAGGACAGGAGCAGCCAGGCCATAATTAGTTAGATTAACTTGATAGTCGATATTCTGTTCATTTACTTGATAGCTGATATCTTTAACTGCTAAGCGGTAGCCCAGATAATCCCTGATATATTCATACCAAGAACGACTTGCTTCATTATCATTAGTATCTTTAAACCATGATTTCTGATACGGTAATTTATATTGGTCTAAAAGTGCAGGTGTTACTAGTTGCCGTTTCCAAGCACTCAAAGAATAGTCTTTGCCGTCTTCTTTATAATTATGAGCTATACTCAATGAAGTAAAATGATGAACTGCTAGACGTTGAGCAATCAGTGGTGCAGAAATTAACTGACCGTTATTGTCTGATGCATTGGCAGAACCCCAAATCATTTCACCGTCAACCGGTACAGTCTGAGATTGTTCTGCCATCGCCTTCCATTCAGCAGAATTAGAATCAGCACCTGCAGTATTCCAAACATGAGGACGACCAATCAGGTAATCATCATGGAATCCAACTCTTTGCCAGTCAGAACTCTGCGGATCAATATTTCGTGACTTGATATTGTAATATCTGACTTGAATAAATAAATCTTTAGGGGTATTAGCTAACAAGGCCTGGAGAATTTCTTTTTCATTCATACGGCTACGGGCACCGCTGTCCCATTCTCCCCAAGCTCCAATAAATCCTGCTTGTAAATTCGCTATTTGATCGCGATGCTGGGCAATCCAGGGTGCTAGCTGTTTAATATGTGCAACTACCTGCTCAGTCGTAGGTTCCTGAGACTTTGGATGAGCATCGTCCCAAATATAAGCAAAGCGCAATACAGCCTGCAAATGGTATTGCTTTAACTTTTGGAAATATTGATCCATATTATTAAAGGCAGTTTGATCTAATGGCTTATTTTTATAATCTGTTAGATAAAAGTATACTTGTGCAAGTCGCGGATTATCAGCAGAAAATGTAGCTACCGCATTTTGCATTTGCGCTATCCCGGTTTTATCCGCATTAGCCCATAAGCCCTTGCCGGTCTTAACATTTAAATTTAACTCTAAACGAAAGCCGCGATCGGTATTGTTAGTAATTTCTTGATTTTGTTGTTCGGTTAGGGGCTTTTCGTCATATCCAGTAACGGTTGCTGCCTTTACTGAGGATAAACTTTGCTGGCTTGGTAAAAGAAATAGCCCTAAAAATACAGCTATTAAAGTTAGTTTCTTAAATGCTTTTTTCATGATAATTCCTCGGTCATAATTTAAACCAATTGATGCCATCTGCCCATTGACACTCATTAGCCAGACGTGCCGTACTACCATTAGTAGCAAGCAGTTTGACTCCGACTTTGTCAGGCTGATCAGATTTAGTCAATGGAATAACCGTAGTTATTTCATTATTAGTTTGTAAAGTGCTTTTTTCTACTAAAGCTTTACCAATAACATCCTGCTGCTTATTCACAGCCAGCAATTCTATTTTTGCCAAAGCTAAAGGTGCAGCGAAACCTGTATTTTTCAGTGTCAGGTAAACTGCGGCATTTAAAGCAGAATTATAGCTAATTTGTGTAGTCTCTAGACGATAGCCTAAATAATCACGTAGATATTCAAAATAATTACGTTTAATTGGCTGCTTTTTCTGATCCCAAAACCATGAAGATTGATATGGCCAATGCTTTTCATCTAATAAATCTGGTGTAACAGGAACATGCTTCCAATATTCAAATGAACCTGTTTGAGGGAACTTAAGCCCTTCTGGCTTGCCAGTTCTCTTTAATTCATTTTCTAGCGTTACGTTAAAATATGAATTAGTTTCTATTTCATGATAATTATGCGCAATACTCAAAGTAGTGAAATGATTCTCAACCATTCTTTGCGTCATTAATTCTGGATCGACATATTTTGTTTCTAAATACATGGGATTAGCAAATAACCAAATGCTTTCCCCATCAACAACTGTATTTTTTGATTCTCTTAGTAGTTGCTGGTATTCATTAGATTCATGATTTTTACCAGCCGTATTCCATTCGTGGTCAATACCAATTAGAAAATCATCATGAAAGCCAATTCGCTGTTCATTCCATTTTTCAGTAACATTTATATTACGGTTTTTAATATTTAAGTAGCGTACTTGAACCGTCAAATCTTGGGGAGAATTTAACAGCAAACTATGAAGAATAGTTGATTCATCAGTAGTATCACGAGCATGTTGCGACCACTCACCCCAAGGGCCAATGATTCCTGCTTGTAAAGCGTGAATCTGCCTGCGGTGTTCCTGCAGCCACCCTGATAACTGCTCCAAATGCTGCTGTACCCTGTGCACACTAGGAGCTTGTCTATAAGGCCTCTTATCTTCAGAAATATATGCAAAACGCAGCAGTGCCTTTAAGTTTAACTTAGCCAGTTCGTCAAAAAAGGCATTCATGTGGTTAAAAGCCTGTGCATCCAGCGGTTTATGTTGATAACCTGTTAAGTAAAAATAAACCTGCACTATTCGCGGCTGATCATCGGTATACAGTGATGCTTCTCTTTTCAAAGCAGCGATAGCATCTTGATCAGCATATTCATAAATGCTCTTACCTGTTTTTACATCTAAATATACTTCAAAGCGAAAGCCACGATCAGGATTTATTAATAAAGTCTTAGTCTGATCTCCACTTAACTGCTTGGGATAATAATTTGACATCATTGGCCTCCAATATTAATTGCCAGTACTTTCTCGCAAAATTAGTTTAACTTCTAATAACGTTGTAGCGGCGCGCGTCTTTTTTTCTATTATGTCTTCTCTAATTAAGTGGACAGCAGTTATACCCAGGTCTTTTTCCGGAACAGAAACTGATGACAATCTGGGAATATAATATTGCGCCATTTGAATATTATCGAACCCAATAATATGGTAATCGGCAGGAGCATGAAAACCTTTTGTATGTAATTCCTGCATTATTCCAATTGCCAATTGATCATTTCCAGCTAAAATTCCTTTGGGTAAAGTAGGTAATTGTGCAATTTCTTTACCCGCCTGGACGCCATCTTCAATGCTCCAACCCGGAGTAAGAATTGAACACTCATCTTGATCATGCAGTTTCATCCACTCTCGGTAGCAATTTAAACGAACTTCACCTTTTGCTTGCGTTTTTTCTCCTTGCAAATTAGTCATATAACGGGGACCACCAACATATACAATATTGGTTTGAGCAAATTTTTCTAGTTGTGTTAAAGCTTCTTTTACTCCGGCAGTTAAATTAGCATTAACCAGCTTGACGGAATTATTTTTATATCTCGCTTCAATAATGACGATATTAGAGTTTAATTTTTTTAGTTCGCTAATGGCTGATTCGGACAAGCTGCCGATAACAATCACGCCATCCCAATAATACACGCCATCCCAAAATGAACTATCCAAAGAGTTATTTAAATAATAGATAGAACTCAATGTCATTTTTTCTCTTTTGAGTTCTTCAATGATTCCCTGTTTTATTTGTTGGTAATACGTATATTCTGCTACTTGATCTAAGTCCATAGTTGTTAATACGCCAACAACTGGACATTTTTTGCTTTTACTTTTGATATGATAATTTAATTTTTTTGTAGCCGCTAAAACTTTGATCCGTGTTTGATCAGTAACATTCAAAGAAGTGTCTTCATTTAATATTCGTGAGACTGTACTTGCTGAAACACCTGCTAACTTAGCTACCTGTCTGATATTAGCCATCTTATCTTCTCGTCTTTCATATTTGGGTGTTATAACAGGTGCTATTAATATAAATTTCTTAAAAATATAAACTTTTAGAACCTGATATTCTACACATAATTGTTGCTATTACGGCATTTTTGCAATTATGATAACAAATATTTTTTGCAGTTCAAAGAAAAGACGGTTGTATTATTATTGAAAAATACATCCGTTTTTTCTTACTTTACCTGCTTAAATTTAGTAATATGCTTTTTCTCAGCAGATAATCTGATTACTTATTAATTTCTATATTTCATGCTATTAGGCAACAACTTTCAAGTTGAACAAAACAATAGCCAAGATTAGAACAAACCAAGTTGCTCTAGTTGAGTTCATATGTTTGCGATCCAGTAGCCAATAAATAAAGGCAACTAGTAAAACTGGCATAAGCGATGGCATAATCTGATTAAAGATATCCTGCAATTTCATCGAAACTTTCCCAGCTCTAAAGATGAACGGAATCTTTAACGTAATAACAGTTGGAATTAAAGCTCCTACAACCGTTACCCCCAGCAAAGTTGCTGAGTCAGTCAGTGCATTAAGCTTAGAACTCATTGAAGTAACTAAGTTGACACCTTGCTTGTAGGCAAATGGCATCCAAGTATAAGCCCAAATGTAGAGAACGCCTAGTGCAACCATCCATAAAATAGCGCCAAACGGATTACCTTTAAGGGCCATGTATGATGCAATCGCACCAAAGATAGTTGATTGAACGGTACCTAATAAAGTATCACCTACGGCAGCAAATGGTCCCATAAGACCAGTTTTAATACCTCTTACACCGTCAACTGACTTAATACCCTCTTTTTCTTCAAGAGCAATATCGACACCTTGGATAATAGAACCCATATGCGGACTAGTGTTAAAGTATTCAGACTGCACCCGCATCATTTTCTTCATATCTTCAGGCTTGTCACCATACAACTTACGTAAGATTGGCATTTGTGAACCAACATAACCTGGAGCCATCATAGTTTCGTAGTTCCAGCTTAATGCAGAGGTAAAAATCCAGCGTAAGTTAGCGCTACGAATATCTTTTTTAGTTAACTTATGACTTTGCTCCGTCGTAGTCTTTTCTGTAGTATTATTCTTCATCACCGGTAATTACTCCTTTATCATCAATACCCATTTCAGCAGCTTTTTGTGTATCTAAGCCATTACTGTCGCCACCAGATTGGTTCTTATTATGAATGATAGAATTATAATGATTAATGGCAAAGCCGACTCCGATCAGCGCTACACCAAGCATTGGCACATTTAAGTAAGCAGCAGCTACAAAGCCAAAAATCATGTACGCACCAAATTTCTTAATAGGCAGATAATGCATTAAGATGGCAATACCAACAGCTGGTAACATAGTTCCGGCAGATTTTAATCCACCCATTAACCATTGTGGCATGTAATTCAGCACATTTTTGACAAATGCTTCACCAAAAATTAGCACCAATAATACGGGCACTGACCGTGAAAGCCCCCACGGAATAGCCCCATAAAGACTATTTCGTACAACAGCTTTATCATCGTTACGATCGATTGCCTTATCAATTCTGTGTGCAAAGTAGGTATTAGCAAAACGAGCCAAAATATCAAGTTGCACCATCAATAGGCCAACAGGAATAGCAACACCAATACCGTAGTTAATTCCTTTTCCTGAAATATGTGCAATTGCAGTACCTATGATTGCTCCAGTGGCATAATCAGGAATCGAAGCACCACCAAAAGTACCGACTCCCAATATCATTAACTGTAATGTTGCTCCTACGGCCAAACCTAATTTCATATCACCGACAATCAGTCCTGCAATTAATCCAGCGTTAACTGGGTTACCAAAACCAATACCAACTGTGACAATTTCATTGATTTGGAAGAAAGCAAACAAAGACAGCAAAATTATTTGAACTACACTCAATGAATTCATATTATTTCTCCATCCGTTTATTTAATTCAGACATAAAGTCTTCTCTAGAATCGTTCGGGACCATCTGGTGGTAAAGCTTTACTCCCCGAGCATCAAGTTCCTTAAAAGCCTTTATTTCTTCGTCATTTACTCCCACGCTCTTGAACAGTTGCAGTCTGCCTTCACCACTTGGCAAGTTACCAACGTTAACTTCTTTAATTGGTACTCCTGCATCAACCATCTGAACCAGAGCTTCCGGTTCACGTGTAATAATAAATATTTTTTGGTCGGCGTAACGGCCTTGAACAATATTGTTACTTGCACGATCCGGTGGCAAAATACTTAAAGCTGCCTGGGTAGGACGAGCTAATTTCAAAGCTGTTTTTTCCAAGTCATCTTTAGATACTTTATCGCCAACAACCATTAGTCGTTCTGCTCCCAATTGCCCAGTCCACACACGAGCTACTTGACCATGAATTAGACGGCTATCAACTCTGACATTTACTAACTGCACAATTCATTACCTCCTTCTTGTTATCGCTTACATCAACTTACACTAAAATTATAGTTTATATATTTTGTTTTGTAAACATAATTTTTTTTAGTAAACAACATTGACATTGATTTGTTTTATTAATAAGCTAATCTTAAACAACTATTATTAAAGAAAGCGTGCCGGTATGATTACAGTTCAACGATCAAAAAATAATATTTCAATGGGTAAACCTACAACTGTAATAGTCAATGGTTTAAGGGTAGGCAGTATCGCTGCAGGTTATGCTTTAAAACTAAACTTAAAAAAAGGAGACACACTGCAACTCACCCAAGGCGGATTAAATCGCTCGCCCAAAATGATTATTAATAAGACTGACGCTCATTATAAAGTTATTCCTAATCCCAAGTCCTCTGTCTTAATAGCCGTCATGGTCGCAGCTTTATTATTAATCCCGCCTATGATTAAAAGCTATGTTCCCTTTTCACAAAATGTTTCAGCAATTATTATTTTTTTAATCTTTTTACTTATTGAATTAGTTTTCAATTTCCGCTGTGGTTTACTTATCGAAGAAATTTAATAAAAGTGCAGCAAATGTTGCAGTTTTAACTTTTATATGCAAAAAAGCTGATAATTGTCGCTTTACCCGACATTTATCAGCTTTCTTACATTAGTATTGGTAAACAAAACAATTAAGAGCTAACACAAAACTCATTTTCCTGAATTAAATTTTATTTAAGTGATTGGCCATTCGTTTCTATTACATTTTTATACCAATATGCAGATTTTTTAAGCATCCGTTTATATGTTCCTTTTCCATCATTATGCTTATCTACATAAATTAAGCCATATCTCTTATCCATTTCACCAGTACCTGCAGAAACTAGGTCTATACAGCCCCACATTGTATATCCCATTAAATCAACACCATCTTTTTCAACTGCGTCAAGCATCGATTTTAAGTTCATTTTTAAATATTTAATTCTATAATCATCTTCAATTTTTCCATTTTCATTTATTTTATCAATAGCACCTAAACCATTTTCAACAATCCATAATGGTTTATGGTACCTATCATATAATGTATTTAAAGCTATTCTGAGCGAGTTGGGATCTAAAGCCCAGCCCCAGTCATTTGTTTCAAGATATGGATTTTTCACACCAGCTTGTAAATTAGCTGAAAAGTCTGTCTCTCCATTATGAGTAGTAACTGTATTTGAAGTGTAACAAGAAAAGCTTAAGAAATCGGCTCTAAAATGATTAATTAACTCGTAATCTTTAGGAGTATCATTTAATTTAATATGCTCTCTCTTATATTCTTGAAGCTTATAATCAGAGTAAAAGCCTCCAGTTTGGACGTCAGCATAGAACAATGTATCTTGCATCATTTTCATTGCTGCTAACTGGTCGTTAGGATCTGAAGTTAATGCATATACTGGACTATATGCTACCATTTCTCCGACCTTCAATTCTGGATCAATTTCATGAGCCATTTTGACAGTCATAGCACTAGCAACAAATTGATTATGTGCAGCTTGAGCTCTTTTCTCTTTTGAACCATCAATTAATCCACCTGCTAAGAATGGATTTACATCCATACAATTAATTTCGTTGAATGTTAGCCAATATTTGACTCTATCATGATATCTATTAATTACTAACTCAGCATATCTCATAAACAGTTCAATTAGCTTTCTACTTTCCCAACCATTATATTTAATTGCTAAGTGTAATGGTGTTTCATAATGAGAAAGAGTTACCAAAGGCTCTATATTATATTTTTTTAGTTCATTAAATACTTTATCATAAAATTCAAGTCCTTTTTGATTCGGCTTTTTTTCCTCTCCGGTAGGAAATATTCTTGACCAATTGATACTCATGCGGAAAGTTTTAAAACCTATTTCAGCAAAAAGCTTTATATCTTCCTGGTAGTGATGATAAAAGTCTGATGCTTCATGACTTGGATAGTAATATTTTTGATCAATAACAGCTGGTACTGTTCCCTCAGGTACAACTCTTTGTCCTGAACCAAATAAGAAGTCTTTAGCGCCTGTTGCACCTGTTTTCAAATTTTTCCAAGTTACCTTTCTAGGCTTTCCATAAGAGCCATTAGTCATTACATCCGCAGTACTTAAACCTTTACCATCTTCTAAATATGCTCCTTCATATTGGTTGGCAGCCGTTGCACCACCCCATAAAAAGTTTTGATTAAATCCCATAATAGTCTCCTTAATTATTAAGAATTAAATAAAGTATCATTTTTATAGTAACACTTTTTGAAAGCTAAATTTTTAGCTTAGTTATTTGATACATCTTTGCTAAAAACTTATTTTGTAAGTCAATATTATCAACTCTAGCGTCATAATTAGTTTCTTTTAAATGATAAAAGTACTTGCCTGAAACCGCATTATTATCTAATGTTGCCAAATATACTTGCGTTGAATAACCCTGAATTAAGCTGTCCGTTGCTTGTGATCCTCCCATTCTTGTTGGTACCCAACCCGGATCTACAGTAGTCACAATAGTATTTTTATAAAGCCTTGCTATGCTTTTAGCTAGCAAAAGTACCTGCAGCTTAGAAGAAGAGTAGTCCGTATCCTTCTCTATTTGATCAATTTCCAAGCTCGCACCTAAATGCATGTTAGATGAAGTAAATATTATTTTCTTAGGAATTCTGATTAATGAGGACATTATATAAGGTGCTAAAACATTCACTTTAAAAATAAGCTCATTATTCGAACTATATACACCTGCATTATGAATAATAGTATCCAGTTGACCCAATTTATTTATTTCTTTTGAAAGTCTAATAACTTCTGACCTTTTTCCTAAATCACCTATTAAAACATTTTTTGCCTGTGGTAATTTATTTTTTACATAAATTGCTTTTTCTTTATTTCGAGCATGTAAATAAACTTCATTACCATTTTCAATCAATTTTTTAGCTGCTAAAAAACCTAACCCAGTAGTAGAACCTGTTACAAAAATTTTCATATTGTAAACTCTTTTTATATAAAAAAGGAAGTATCACCTCTAAAAGACTATATAACTAGGTCTTTTACAAGGTTATACTTCCGAAGAATAATGATCTTTTATTTACACAGATTATAAGATAATTTATCTATTTCTGCAATTTAAATTACAAAAATATATTTCTTTAGTAGTTTTATAGTTTAATGATTGCCAATATAATTATTGAAATCAATTACGGCATCATACCGCTTCAATTCTGCCGGTTCATAGTGGTGAATAACCTCAATGAAAGTAAAGTCTGAATCAAACAAGTAATCATGAATTGCTTGAGAAGTTGCCTTATCTAATGAGGCATTGACTTCGTCCAGTAATAAAATTGGTCGTTTGGCTAAGATAGCCCTTGCCAGTTCAATTCGGGCTAATTGCCCACCTGATAATTGATCAGCATTATCACCTAATTGATAGTTAAAACCTTTTTCTTTAACCAGCTGTCCCAGTTCTAAATGTTCACACACGTCTGTAACTTTTTCTCGCGGGATGTCCGCACCTAACGTAAGGTTAAACCATAATGAGTCGGCAAAGATGACCGCACTTTGGCTTGAATATGCAAACAGGTTGGTAAAAGAGCCCGGTTGTACTGCTTTTTGATTAAGCAACTCTTCTTGTGCTTGGCCGTAATCACCATACATTAAATATTGAAGCATGGTGGATTTACCAGAGCCGGACGGTCCAATGACCGCAACTTTTTGTCCTTTGGCAACTGCAAAATTAATTTGACTAGCTAATTCTTTACCCTGACGCTTTAAAGTCAGATTTTTCACTTCTAATTGCTTAAAGTCGTCAGTAGCAACACCGTTTTGCGGCTTTTGTTCCCCTTTAGCAATAAACTGCTTGATCTTGTTAACAATACCCTTCGTGGTCGATAAATTGTTTCGTTCATTTAAAATTTGCAGGATAGGGTTAACAAATGAGTTAGAAAGCTGGGTAATGGCAAATAAAGCTCCCAAAGTTATTTGACCATTGACTACCAATAATGTCCCAAAAGCAAATGGTAGTAAAAAGGCACTGGCAATCGCAATAACATTAAGATAGGTATTAGTATTATTATTCAGCACATTCATTTTGGCCAGTTTTTCTTCCAAGCGATCAACGACACGCTTATTCTGCTTAACAGCATTGTCTTGCTTGCCGTATAAGTTAAAAGTTCCGGTACCAGCTAAAATATTTTTGGTTTGGCTGACATACTTGTCGTTAGCCTTAGTCCAATCACCTGAAGCCTTTTGAATTGGTTTTTGGAAAAAGTTGGAGACGATTGTAGGGATTGCTGAGCCCACGAAATAAATTAAGGTAACAAACCAGTTTAAATATAAAGCATAACCCAGCGCCAAAATAACGGTATAGGCATAGATCAGAATTTCAATTTCAGCTTCATAACGATTAGTTTCTAATAACTTAAAGTCGTTAGTTAAAAAACCTAAATCAGAGCTGTCTTCTTCTTTATTTAGCAGCATTCCTTTCAGCACTTTAGATCTCAACTTAGTGTTAATCTGCTTAACTGCATCGGTTTTTAAGTAATTAAATAGTAAGCCTGAAATTAAGATTATAGTTAACGCTACTATGATCTGCGTTACTAAAGAAGGTAAAGCTGAAAATTGTCTTTTGGTTGCCATATTGATCAAATTGCTAAGCATATAAGCAGCAAAGATATTTAAAGTACTGTATATCAAACCGAAAACATTAAGCCAAAAGAATTTTAAATGTGAATAGTTATGGTAAATCATTATTTTTCTCCCTCAGTTTTGTTAATAATTTTTTCATTCTTCAAAGATGATAAATTAATTAAACTTGAGAAGAACCGTGATTACAATACTATTTAACTAAGAGGTCACTATCAGGAATGTAAGTGGGACAAATTTTATACTAAAATGCAAAGTTGCTTGGATATTATTTAGCAATATTTATGTCTCATCAGTTTCTAAGTTCATTAGTAATACCTATAATCATTTCAATTAACAATAATAAGTTCCATAAGACGCTTAAAGTAGCGGCAATAGTTGTCAATATTATGACCGGTGTCGTAAAGCCTTGAGCTTCATACATGAACGCTGCGCTAGTTATAAAGACCAGGCTCAGAATATAAATTAACCAGTTAGCTATTTTATACATTTGGTGATCAGTTTTTACTGCAATAAACTCATCACGCTCGTCTTCAACATCTTTATCTGTGCCCACAGTTTTGGCTTTATAATAAAGATAAAAAGCAAAACTAATAGCAAAAACTGCATAAATAATATTTTTCGGTATATCGGTTTGCCTGCGGTGCTGCAGAACCTCTAAACTGATCAGCACTAACTCAAGAAGTGCTAAAAATGTAAAAAAGCATGCTGCGAAATAATATTTGATCTTTCTTTTCTTATTCTTCTTCATTTTCTATATATTCCTGTAAACAAAATAAGGTTTCAATATCGGTCCTAAAAACTTGCGCTAGTTTATACGCCAAGATGAGTGAGGGCTTGTATTTACCATTTTCTACTGAGATAATCGTTCGTTCAGTGACACCCACTTTAGCGGCAAGTTCACGTTGCGTTAAGTGCAGCTTTTTTCTATTTTCCTTAACTAAATTTTTGATAATCTCACCTTCTTAGCAATATGAAGTTGGCTTCATGTAGTTAACTTCATATTTTATTACAGTAAAAGAAAAAAGCCAAGCAAAAACTTGGTTTTTATTCATGATTATTTTTACTAATTAAAAAATTACTTATTAACTTGGTTTAATGGCTTGTGATCCCTTAAATATGAAATGAGATTTTGTGAAGCCTCAGTAGTAATATTTGTGCGGGCAGTGAGCGTCCCTGAACCCGCGTGAGGTGACAAAATTACATTGTCTAATTTGCAGAGTGCTTGTGGCACTTTGGGTTCAGTTTCATAAACATCTAAACCTGCTCCAGCAATGTCCCCATTTTGCAATGCGGCAATTAAATCATTTTGTTTAATTAGCTTACCTCGGGCGACATTGATAATATAAGCTGTCTTTTTCATTTGCTTAAATACTTGAGCGTTGAAAACCCCTGTTGTAGCAGGAGTTGCAGGAGCATGCAGAGTAATTACATCAGCTGTTTTAACTAAAGTAGCAAAATCCACGTAATGAACATTCTTCTTTGCTTCTTCTTGAGAACTTAAACGATGTCTATTATGGTAAATAACTTTCATACCAAAAACTTGGGCATACTTTGCTACCGCAGAACCAATGCGGCCCATACCATAAATACCGAGCGTTTTTCCCTTGAGCCCTGTTCCCATATTTTCCGGCTGAGAAACATTAACCCATTTTCCTTCACGAATGGTTTTATCATAAAAATGCAGGCGTCTTACGGTTGCTAAAAGTAAGGCAAATGTCATTTCAGCAGTGGGAATGAGAACACTTTTAGGACAATTGGCCACAACAATACCTTTTTGCTTTGCATAATCAATATCAATATGATCAAAGCCAACGCCATTAGCAGTAATAATTTTTAAATTAGTGCCGGCATCTATTAATTCACGATCGCCTTTCATTCCAGTAAGTATCAACCCATCGTATTCAGCTAAATGCGCTAAAACCCACGCTCTACCAACTGTTTCTGGTTTACAAGTTACTATGAAATTCTTTTTTAACTTCGTTAGACCTGCATCTGGAACAATTCCAGTTACCAAAACTTTTGTCTCTTTCATTTCCTAGGGCCTCTTATCATTTTTTTAAAACAGGATCTGCGCTATCACGCATTGCCTGCACATTTTGTGGCTTAAAATAAATGCGGTTAGCATTATTATACATGACATCTTCTAATTCTGCCTCAGTGAAAATATTAGTAGCTGCCAGCCAAGTTGCTAAATTATGGTACGAATTAAAAGTTGATGACAACGGGGAATCTGTGCCCCAAAAAATCCTTTTAGCCCCCAGAATCTTTTTGGCTAGTGCAACGTCTTTTTGGCAACGAGGAAACGGAAAATCAGTTTCATTTTCAATATCTTGAATCGCTGAAATTTCCGTAGTGATATTAGGATACGGTTGCCATTGTTCTAAAGCATTTTCCAAGCGATTCAAATGGTCGGCATTGGGAAAAGACAGATGGCAAACAACAAAATCCAGTTTGGGATATCGTTTTGCCAAGTTAACAATTGCTTCTGGTTCATAGCTGATTTGCCTATAATTACCATAATCAACAGCGATCACAAATCCAGGATAATCCGCAAAAAAGTGAAAAAGTTTGCCTAATTCAGGTGTAGTATCCAAACGAAATGGTTGATGGTAGCCTTGTAAGCCACCGCCCTGACTAATTTCAAATTTAATTGCTCTGAAACCCAAGTCTTCCACATGACGCCTAACAATTTTCATTGCATCATCTGCAAATGGGTCTACTGAAAATGCCGCAATAAATTTCTCAGGGTACTTTTTAACCGCTTGATAAGAATAGTAATTTTGAAAGCCATACAAACTGCCTTGCAGTAAAACTGCTTTTTCTACTTCATTTTCCTGCATTACTTTTAAAGCGGATTCCGCTGTAAAGTCATGATCACCCCAGCCATTAGGGATTAGCTTGAGAAAAGTACCATTATCCCATATTGCCTTGCCATTTCCCAAAGGTGTCATTCGCCCTTGACCGGATAAGCCTGCAATTGAGCGCACCAGGTGAAAATGCCCGTCAATTTTTTTCATTTGTAATTATCTCCTTACAGTTATTCTTTAACGCAATAAATTTAAATAATGTAATTATCTAAATGCCAAAGACGCAACATAATATTAATATAAGAAACCATTATACTTCATCTATATTAAGCGAGCAAAAATACCTGACACTATTTAATACATATCAGGTATCTGTCTTATCTATTGTCTGTCATTTTGATTATTGCAGCGTCAACTTCTTAAGGGTTGTTTCCATTTAATATAATGAAATATTCCAAAGAAATAACTTGTGAACATTTATTCTGAGAAAAATACTCTTTTGTGCGCTAAGTTTCTATGAGCTGGTTCAAAAATAAAACCAGCAGCTTTCCTTTTCTGGCCGCATATTTATTTAGGGCAATTTTAATGGCACAACATTCCCTTTTTATCTTACTTATCCCTTGTCAGTTTTAAAATTACACTGACCGCTGTTGCCGCAATAGCAGCTACAATTAACCAGCCAAGAGCGTTTTGCGGTCGGTTATATGCAATAACCGGAGCCATACTCCACAACTGATTGTTAGAGATAGCAACTGCAACAATGCCAATCACAACAAGCCACAAAACAATTGCTAATATAGTAGTT
Organism: Lactobacillus sp. ESL0260; assembly: GCF_003692935.1. Lineage (NCBI taxonomy): Bacteria > Bacillati > Bacillota > Bacilli > Lactobacillales > Lactobacillaceae > Lactobacillus > Lactobacillus sp. ESL0260. The sequence goes on along the minus strand of NZ_REHO01000002.1, from coordinate 19,740 downwards.
AGTCTTTGAATATTTTTCATTATTATTTTCTCCTGCCTAAAAAATTATTTTTACTATTTTTCTAGCATCACGTGCTGGACTTATATCTGTTTTAGCACAAAGCAGGAGCTGATTTTCTTAAAAAATACTTAATTTATAGTATCAAATTTTACCAGACTTGTACTCGTTTATCCGGATCAAGCCACATGCCATCTCCTTCTTTAACATTGAAAGCCTGATAGAATTCCTCTTGACATTGTACCTGCACATTTGCTCGAGCCTGAGAGAGTGCATGAACATCAGATGCGGCGACTAATTGCCAAAATTCAGGCTTAGCGTTTGTTGCCCAAATTCGCGCATAGTTTTCAAACAAAGTTTTGGCGTCTCCACCTTCTTGCTTATTAGCTGCAACAGCTACTGTCAAGCCACCCTGATCACCAATGTTTTCTGAAACTGTTAATTTACCGTTGATTTTGCTCGTACCGACCTCAACGCCATCAAACAGCTCAATTTCAGCTTTGACCCTTTTATTAAACTCGGCATAATCTTCATCAGTCCACCAGTTTTTCATATTACCCAACTCATCAAACTGTGCGCCGTTGTTGTCAAACGCATGCGAAATTTCATGACCTACAACTGCACCAAAACCACCGTAATTAGCTGCTCGATCTTGGTGTATATCATAAAAAGGCTTTTGCAGTAAAAGTGCTGGGAAGGTAATGTCATTACTTGGCGGATTATAACAAGCATTTGGTTCTACCGCCGACATTATCCAAAGTGTGCGGTCAACGGGTCTGTTAATATCTGCAAAGTTATCCTTAAGCTTAATCTGGCTATTTTCTTTAACATTACTATATAAGCTGCCACCTGCTAGAGCTGGTGTTACCTTGAATTTGTCATAAAACCCTTGAACATGCTCTGGATAGCCGATTTTTAAGACTAAAGTATCTAGCTTCTTTAATGCCTTTTTCTTAGTAGTATCTGACAGCCAAGTATTCTTTTTTAAATGATCTTGGTAAACCGCAATCATATTCTTAACGATTTTAGTAGCATCAGCTTTGGCTTCAGCACCCAAGTATTTTTCACCATAATATTGACCAATGACATCGCCAAATAATCTGACCGTTTCATCATAAGCAAAGCGCTCGTCTGTAACTAAAGAATCTATGCCGTACATTGCTTTTCTTAGTGGCAGTATTGCCTTTCTAAATTTACGTGATAAATATCCAGCTGCTTGATTAATAAAATATCCGATTAGCCAACCCTTTAATTCAGCAAAATGTTGTTCATTAAACAATTCATCAAATTTAGCTAAATAGCCTGGCTCAGTAACATTAACTTTCTTAGCAGTTTCAAGTCCATTTTCTTTCATCAAATCAGCTAAATGAATATTTTTACTCTGGTTTGCAAATTCTGCCATACCCATTGGATGATACATATTTTCAATTTTAGAATTATACTCTGCTGATTGGTAAACCTGCGCCAAACGCTGATCCAATTTAACTGCTCCTGTGGCGTATTGTTCAGCTTCAGCCTGCTTAATACCACTCATTACCAGCAAGTTAATGGTTTGCTTTTGCCAAACATCAAGCAAGTCGGCAGTTTTTTCATTACCATAATAACTGGTATCAGCCAAAATCAAATTTTGCCGGTAAAAAGTGACAATATTTAGTTGTGCATCCTTAAAATCTGGTTCCACTTCAAATTTGAAGGGCAAGTTGTCGGCTAGCAACAAATTCGTTAAGTTCTTATTGACATCAGCTAAATTGTTGAGACCGGTTAAAAAGGTCAAGTCTTCCCTAATTGGAGCAGCACCGTCAGCGGCTCTTTTTTCTTCGTCTTCAGCTATCCGGTAAAATTCAACTGCTTTGTTAAGATTTTTAACTTGGGGAACTGGTTTTTTACCAGCAACAAAAGCAGAAAAATCTTTTAAAAGGTGTTTACGTGTTTGTTTATCTGCTATATCAAAACTACTAATCCACGGCTCACCTGCAGGGACAGGATTGTCCTTTAACCATTTTGAATTTACAGCCAAGTAAAGGTTATCTTGTTCACGGGTATTTACATCTGGCTTAGTAGTATCGCCAAAGCCACCACGAATATTAAATTTAGTCATTTGTTTTTCTCCTTGTTTTAATTTCTTTATTATCATAATGTTATATTAATAAAGCAAGACCACTAAAAAAATGTCGTATTCGAAATTTTAAGTTTTTTATTAAAAAGTATAAAAATTCGCGGCACGTGTAAAATTGCACACAAAAAAGCCCTACTTTTTTAAAAATAGAGCTTTTTAATGTAGCTGTAACTAATAGCTTACTAAAGAGATGGTTCTAATTTTTTTAGTAAGAATTACTAACATTTATTTAGGAGAGTATGGGATTTCGACTTTGAAATCAACCTGATTGGAATCAAAGTAAGATTGAGTATACTCAACCAAACAATCGGGTTTTGTATAACCCAAGTATTCCACACTTAAAACTAATTTACTTGGTCCCACGCTAAAATTTTTAAAAAGCGAGTCACTAGTCACAGGACAAGTTTTAATTTTTCTATGGAAAAGAGCAGGACGCATATTTTTGTAGCTCATATAATCATATAATGATATTTTACTAAAATCATAACGGTGAGCATCTTCAAATAGCCTAAAAGGTATATATGCTTTCTGAATCGAAAAAACGATATCATCAAATTTTCTAATTCTAATCAGCTCATAAAATTCTGTAAAATCAGGAAATATTTTAGTTAACATCGGGACATCGTAAACTAATTTAAATGATTTTATTTCACTGTTAGGGACTCCACCTTTTATTTTTATAGTCTGAGTTAATGACCAGGGAGCATCATCACCAGCATCAATTCTTCCTGAATGTTTGCCATGTAAAAGATAAGTACCGTCTCCGGGATGACGAATTAAAACGTGATCATCAACTAAACTATTCAGTGCTTTTTTAATTGTCATTCGTGTAAACCCTAATTTTTGAGCCAAAGCTCTTTCAGAAGGTAATCTTTGATCCATAGAAATCTCATTACTTTCAATTAAAGAGATGATTTTTTCTTTAGCTGCAGTATATAAAAAACTAGTCATTTTTAATCTTCATACTCAATTTTATCTGGAATAATAATTTCTTCTTCATACCTAATAATATTTTTATCACACAAAATATAATTCTTCTCAACAAAAACCTGTGATTCCTGCTTTAATAACAAAAGCCGACATTCTTCTGAAGTAGGCCAAGTTAAAAGAATATTTTTCTTAATTCTATCCGCCTTATTGATGCAGTCTATATCTAATTCCAGATTCTGCTTAGATATATCATTACTTTGTTTAGGCTTATTTCTAACAAGCTTTTGCGGGATAAAGGATTTAATCAGAGAAAATGGATCGTCTTGATACTTTAACAAAAAAAGCCGTCGCCATATTGAACCCACTTCATTCATAAAAAGATCATCCCAGAAATTACTTTGTTCAATCACTTCTGAACTAATTAACTGAATTTGCCATTCTGAACTTATTTCTCGTTCCTGAGGTGTTAAATAATTTTTCAATTTATTAGTAATCAATTTTTATCACCACTTATCTCGGATAAATATAAATAAGTATCTTAGGCTTCTAATGAAATTGGTTTGCATTAATATTAAATCCTTAATGTTGCACGATAAACTTAAATTTATTCTAACACTCAAGGAATTATTTATCTCTATTAATATATAAGTTAACTAATTTTATTTAATTGGTTCCAAAATTGGTTTGCATTTTGGTGGTATTTTCAAATGCGGTCTATTTTTGATTGTTTACTTCAAAAATCAAATATAAAATCTAGTTAATTAAGAAATATTCAATATTTACAGCTTGTTTCTTCTATCACTTTTTTGAACTAAATATTTCTTAATTTTATAGTACAAATTAAAAGAGGTTTTAAAATGAAAATTATTGACAATATTTATAACCAACCTGAAAGGCTACAAAAAATTCTGGATACTGAGGGAACCATTGCTGATAGTCTGATTAAGCTCGTACAACAGAAGGACATTAAAAAAGTATATTTCACCGGTTCAGGTACTAGCTTTCATGCTTCTACTTTAATTTCAATGTATTTTAACAAGTTTACTACTTTGGATACACAAGCAGTTATACCTGATAACTTTACTCACTATTTTGTACCTTCGTTATACTTCAAGCCGGATGAAACCTTATTAATAGGAATTTCTCAATCTGGTACATCAAGTTCCACACTGGATGCAATACGAAAGGCAAACAGTCTTAATTTTAATACTGTTGCTATTTCAGAAGAAACTAAAAGTAAAATAGCTCAAGAAGCAGATAACGTTATTTACTTAAATACAGGTGATGAAGGTATTCCCGTAGAGACTCGGGGGTATACTTCTACAATTATGTTGGGGTTAATCTTAGCTTTACGACTGGGATTGGCACAAAACAAACTCAATGAAGCAAAATACCAGGACTTTTTAACTCAAACTAAAGAAGATATTACTAAACTACCTACAACTCTGGACACTGCAGAAGAATTCTATCAACAACATAAAAATGAATTAGTTACTATGAGAAAGGGAGCTATTGCGGGATATGGTTATAATTACGCAACAGCAATGGAAGCCTATTTGAAATTATATGAAACTTTCCATGCTCCTTTAAGCGTACATGAATTCGGAGAACTGATACACGGTTATGAGATGGCCTTTGATGCAGATCAATATATCTTCTTAATTATTGCTAACGGACCAGAAAAGTCCTTAGCAAATAAATATATTGAATTTCTTAAACAAATAACTAAACATATCTTTATTATTACTGATCAAAATATTGCCTTTGATTCTGGTGCTAAGATCCTTAAAGTCCCTTCATTACATAATGATGAACTATCACCGTTTAATCTCATTATACCGTTCCAGATTATTGCCTCCCGCAACTGTGAAGCAATTGGCTATGATACTTCTAAGTACCCGTTAAAGGCACATAGTTTTGCTCATTTTTAAATAATTAAAAAGTCTTACATTTTATTTTAGGTATAGCTATTTCAGTTATTGTTTTTAAATATAGACCTGTTTCTTATGTTTGAGAAACAGGTCCTTTTTACTTTAAAAATACGGCTTAAAAATTCTTTTACATAGCTAGTTCTTTAATCCTTTTTTATAAACCTTACAGTTTTATTACTTATACACTTTATTGAGCTTCTTCAAATGACCATCTCCAGACTCTATCTATGTTTTTATGTGTCACAATCTACAAAAAATGCTGCTAATTAAACTTTAAAGCCTAATTAGCAGCAACTAAGATAAGAAACCTTTGTTATATTATCTAAATTACTATCTCTTTAGATAGACATTCCAACTGTTGTAAGGAAACTATTAATGATTTGGGAACTACTTCATTCCCGTAACGATTAACATTTCTAACAACGAGTTGGTTATCCTGAGTTTTATCTGCAGCAAAAATCATTTCTTCAATACTATTATCAACTTTACTTTTAGTTAACAGTACCTGCTCTCCATTGTAAATATCTCTTAGCCACACAATTTTACTATATCTATTAGCAATTAACTTATGTGGCAATTCTGCCATCTCTCCTTTTAAGAAGAGCAAGTCCATTTGACTATTTTTCGCCATCATAATCGCAGTAGTTAGTGTTGCTATATGTGAAAAACACTTAGTTTGCGGCAGACCAATCGCAATTATAGATAAAATTCCACAGATAAATAAACTGATACATAATTGAAGCAACTGTCCACTGTACCAAAGATAGCTGCTTATGAAGATAAAAATTATTACCAATAATAAAGATAAGAATTGCATTATTGTCATAATTTTTGGCATTTTCAGCCAATGATTGATCTTAAAACTTCTTTTTCCAATAAAAGACTTCGTTGGTGCTGAACAATTAACAATCAATAATTTTTTGTTTTCAGCTTTGGTTAAGTAAAAACCTTTTTGCTTCTTTTCATAATCCGCAAAGAATTGTTGTGATATCCAGTTAACTAATTTAGATTGTTGTTTACGATAGTATACAAAGCGAAAATGAATTAGCAAAATCTCAAAGAGCCTTTTTTCTAATTTAGGGCATTCGGGCATGTTAAACTCCTAAAAAGCCAAACATTGCACCTAAAATACTTACAACTAGAATTATTAATAAAAGATATAATACATTTACCTTCTTCTTTAGAAGATGAGCAATAAAGAATGTCAGAAGTAGTGGCAATAATGCAGGCAAAATAGAATCAAGAATGGATTGGACAGTTGGTGCACCTTTACCACTAGAAATTTTTAAAGGTATCTTAATGACAACCATTGATGCAACCATACTGCCAATAACAGTATTACCTAAAATATTAATTGCATAAGTAATGTTGTCCATCAAATCTGACTTCATTCTATCAACCAGTGATACACCTAACTTGTAGCCCCACATTGTACCAAAGTATCGCACTAACATGTTCGGAATGTTATAAATTAAAATAAATAAAATAGGACCTAATACACTACCCTGTTTTGCTAAAGAAACTCCGATACCAGCCGCAATAATTCTTAAGCTGCCCCAGAAAATTGAATCACCAATTCCGGAAAGTGGTCCCATTAAACCTGCTTTCATGGAATTGATTGATGAGACATCAAAGCTGGGGTCGTTAGCCTTCTTTTCTTCCATTGACGCAGCGACACCAACGATAAACGGTGACATTGCCGACGTACAATTAAAAAATTCCAAATGTCTTTTCATTGCAGCTTTTTGGTCTTCCGGATCAGAATATAATTTTTTAATTACTCCCGTCATTGAATAGGCGAAAGCCGCACTCATCATTCGTTCATAGTTAAACGAAGCTTCCATTGGAAGTGTTCGCCAAAAAATACCCCTTAAATCTTTTTTACTCAGCTTTTTGCCTTCACTTTGATTAGAAGTCGTCATAAATTTCATCCCCTTTAGCTGCTGTCTTTTCACTATTGCTTCTGATTTCAACAAAGATGACGTACATTATTGCCGCACAAATTGCACCAATAATAGCTGTAGCAATAGTATTTAATTTTAAATAGGCGGCACAGACAAATCCTAAAAAGAAGAATGGAGCCACTTTTTTAGAATATGTCATATTAATTAACATCCCAAAGCCAATAGCTGGAAGAATATATGTTGCAATGGTTAAGCCATCGGTTACTGCCTTGGGAATCATTTTTATTAAATTGCCTACAGCATTGCTTCCGACTGCAAAAGCAAGAGTAGTCACTATTGTTAACACTGCAATTTGTAAAAAGCACATCCATAAGTGCATATTTCCAGCTCTAGTTATTTTGCCTTCATCAGCCAAATGATCTGCTCGGTGAGTCATTGCTGGAAAAACCAAAACATATAGTATATTTTTAACGATTAAACTTAAAGATGCTATTGGCAATACTAAAGTTATCGCAGCACTGACACCTAATCCGTTTTTTAAGGCAAAAGCCGTACCTAGAATACCGCCAATAACTTCATCCGGAGGGACACTTGCTCCAATTCCCATTAATCCCATAAAGATTAATTCAGAAGCTGCTCCCATTAACAGGCCTTCTTTGAGGTTTCCAAATAATAATCCGACAAACATACCGGTTACAATCGGTCTGCCAATAAAACTGGTACCAAGAAAGTACTGCGAATTAGCGACTAAAGAAATAAAGAATATTCCTATTACTTGTCCTACCATTTGTCATCACTCCTTTTTAAACTAGTGAAGAGAATTGAACATCACGATCAGTAGGCGCTTGTTTAACTACAACCTCAACACCCTTATTTTCTAATTCAGTCAATTGCTGTATTTCTTTTTCATTAACATAAACAGATTTCGCAATATTTTTAGTATTTTCTCGATCAGCCACCAGTCCAATATCAATTAGCTTAATTTCGTCTGTCCCTTTCGCCATCTCGTATGCATCTTGAACGTTCTCTACCACAATAAAGACTTTGTATTTTTCGGTAACTCCACTTTTGATTGCTTTGAGAGAATCTGCAATACTTTTAAAAATTAATTTGACACCATTAGGCTTGGCTAAATTTAACACTCTTTTACGAAAATCATCTTTAGCAACATCATCGTTTGCCAACAAAATCGCATCTGCTGATAAAAAATTAGTCCAGGCAAAGGCAACTTGACCATGAACTAAACGATAATCAACACGTAACATTTTTATCATTTAAATACCACCTCTTTAGAAATCTTCTGCTTCTTGGGCAGCTACACGGACAACCTTAAGTTCCTTACGTGCCTCTTCACAAAACTCCTCTAATTTGTTAGCTACTTGGTCAGAAGAACAGTTGTCCATCTTAGCGGTTAAAACCGTTAATACTAAAGGTAAATTCATACCCGTTACTAAAAACATGTTTTCCTTATCATCAATCATTTGTGCAATTGTAGTATTGACGCTTCCACCAATAATGTCGGTAAGAAAAAGATACTTTTCATTAGAATTCGACGTTATTTGGTCAGCAATCTGCTTTTTTAATGATTCTTGTTCATCATCGTAAGCGGCAATTGCATGTAAATTAGACTGTTTACCCATAATCAATTCAACGGTTTGCTTTAAACCCTTGGCCATTTGAGAATGACTTGCTAAAATTATTTGCAATAATAATCTCCCCCTTTTATCAGCTTTTCCTTCTATCAACCAAATTCTATTATTGAAAACGCTTTATATCAATAAGAAATGTAACCAATTTAGTAAATCGGTCTTAAAATAGAACCAATTTTTAAACCAATTAATATCATGATAGCTACTTATTTTTTCTACAATTACATACAAAAAAGCCCTATTTTTTTAAAAATAGAGCTTTTTAATGTAGCTGAAACCAACTTTCAACCTAAAATTTGCTGAATCAATTGCTTTCTTACAAGAGTACGATTAATTAGATAAATCTTCACCGTTAGAAGCGATGACCTTTTTATACCAGTAAAAAGAATCCTTTGGGGTACGCTTCAAACTACCGTTTCCTTGATCATCCCGGTCTACATAAACGAAACCATATCTTTTAGACATCTCACCCGTACCAGCAGAAACCAAGTCAATACAGCCCCACATTTCATAACCCATAAGGTCAATTCCATCTATATCAACGGCTTCTTTCATAGATTTAATATTACTTTGTAAGTAATCAATACGATACGGATCATGAACCTTGCCATCTTCAGTGACTTGATCACGCGCTCCTAAGCCGTTTTCAACAATCCAAAGCGGTTTATGATAACGATCCCACAATACATTAAGAGCATAGCGCAATACGCAAGGGTCAGTTTGCCAGCCCCACTCACTACTCTTTAAGTAGGGATTTTTAACACCTGCTACAAAATTACCACCGGTTGTAGCTGCTTGATCCTTATGAACCGTAGTTGTAGATGAAGAATAGCAGGAAAAGCTTAAAAAGTCGGCTGAATATTCTTTCAGTAAATCGTAGTCTTCTGGGCAATCATCAAGCTTTATACCATTTCTCTTATATTCTGCAATCTTATATTCAGGATACCTGCCACCAGTTTGCACGTCAGAATAAAACAGAGAGCTGTGCATATCATTCATAACTTTTATCTGGTCTGCAGGATCACAAGTATACGGATACTCTGCTGTAAATGCTAGCATTTGACCAACTTGATTATAAGGATCTATTTCATGACCAGCCTTTACAGTTAAGGCGCTTGCTACAAACTGGTTATGAGCAGCTTGAGCAATATCTTGAGAAGTTGGATTTAAAATTCCACCTGCCATATAACCTGAAAAATTTAAGGCGTTAATTTCATTAAACGTCAACCAGTATTTAACTAGACCTTTATAACGCTTCATTACCGTTTCAGCATATCTAGTAAACAAGTATATTAATTTTCTATTCTTCCAGCCGCCATATTTAATCGTTAAATTCAGTGGCATTTCATAGTGTGACAAAGTTACCAGCGGCTCAATATGGTACTTTTGCAGCTCTTCAAAAACAGACTGGTAGAATTTTAGACCCTTTTCATTAGGCTCTTCATCATCACCATTAGGGAAAATTCTGGTCCAGTTGATAGACATTCTAAAGCATTTAAAGCCCATTTCAGCCATTAATTTGATATCTTCTTGATAATGATGATAAAAATCCGTTGCTTTATGACTAGGATAGTAATACCCATCAAGGACAGCCGGCACAGCATTCTCAGGAAAGTTCATCTGATCAACATCCATGCTTAAAGGCACATAACCTGTTTCCCCAGTTTTAGGGTTTTTCCATGTTATTTTTCTAGGATTTTCATAGGAACCCTGTGTGATCACATCTGCAGCACTAAGCCCTTTACCGTCAACATCAAAGGCTCCTTCGTATTGGTTAGCGGCAGTCGCGCCACCCCATAAAAAATCTTTCTTAAAACTCATTTTTATACCTCATTTCTAAATTTAATTTTGAGAAACACTTTGTTCTTTTTCATACAATTGCTTGTCATAGGCTTTAAAGAAGGGATACCAATACCCGTAAAATCAAGCCAATAATAATTATTCCAGCGTAGAATTTAATACTTAATTTCTGCTTCAAGCTTGCCATTACTATTTCTGAATTATACTAACTTCTCGCACCACTTTAATTATAATGAAAATTATGCAAAAAATGGCAATGTTACTAAAAATACTTGAGTACTAATGATTTGAACTTTAAAATTAGGTAGTTTATAGCTGTTAGCTAAATTCTAGTTCTTAATATCTCTAAATAATTAGTCCTATTAAGACACTAAGAGTTTTTGTTTAGCTAATTAATCATAAAAAAGCCCCGAAAGTTGTTTAACTTTTGGGACTTGATATTTTAACTTTTTATTTGTTATCCTGCAGCGCCCGCGATAAGCGTTCAAGCAAATATACAACTGGAACTTGAGAGGTTAAATTAATAGTTTGACCGATAATTTTAAATTCCAGATGATAAGCAAAATTTAAATCCGACAAGTGGGCAATTGTATTATTTTCATTATTAGTAATACTGACAATTGTCGCACCCAATTGCCTAAAGTTTTTTACCTGGTCAATAGTCGGTTGGCCCTCACCACTTACTGATAGTACGATAACAGTTTTACCATGAAATAAATCCCTGCTTAGCTCCACTGGATAATAGGGATCGCCAATTGCAAAGGCATTGCGTCCATTATTAACAAACTGGCGGGCACCGTAGTCACATAGATCACCGGAAGATCCTATTCCAAAAAAGATAAAGTCTGTCGTCTTACTGGCAATCTTTTTAAAAGCAACAATCTTTTGATCATAATCGGTTAAAAAATCTTGCGAAAAATAATATTGGGCCTGATAAGTAATGTCATCAACTACTTTATTTCTATTCAGCTCGTCTTTAATTTCAGTTTGCAAATCGTAATAATGCTTATAGCCTAAAGCTTTTATGGTTCGTACTACAGAAGCAGGTGAAACAGACAGAATACTAGCCAAATCACGTAAAGTAATATCTTTTACTTCTTTTTTATTAGCTACAATATAATTGTATATTTGCAATTGTGTTGCTGTCAGTTTCTGCTTTGTACGCATCGTTATTCCTCAGTTTAGACTTTTGATTTAAGCTTTTGCTTGCTCCATTTCTTTTTCAACTTTTAGTTTAGCATTATCCATACTCTTAAAGAAGCCATAATATATCAAGGTATCCATTACGATATTAAACAGTTGCATCACTCCACCGGAAATATGTCCCGTAGAAAGAATTCCGGATAAAATTGGTGGTGTTGTCCAAGGTGGATATATCCCGATTGTTTTAGCGACCCAACCCATTTTCATTGCTGTGTAAGTTGCAATTATATTAGCCATTGGCGCTAAGATAAACGGAATAATGATACGGTAATTTAATACAATAGGTACACCAAAGACCACCGGCTCATTAATATTAAAAATAGCTGGACCGATAGAAAGCTTTCCTAGTGCTTTCATTTCCTGATCTTTAGCAACAAAAACCATTAAAATTACAAAACCGAGTGTAGCGCCACAGCCACCTATCCGGACAAAGTTATCAAAAAATGTTTTGGTAATGATATTGGGAAGAGGCTTGTTAGCCTTAAAAGCTGTATAGTTAACACTTAATGCAGCATACAATACTGGGTCAATAACTCCAGAAATTGCGTTAGCACCGTGAATACCAAAGAACCAGAGTATACATACTACTAATTCGATTACGATTGCTCCACCTAAAGTATTGGTTACTTTACTCATCGGTGCCTGTAAGAAGAAAGTAATCACATTAGGAATGCTCTTCATTGGAGTCGCTTCAACTCCAATTCTGATTAACCAAACCACAAATAATGAGATTGCCCCTGGAAACAGTGCCGCAAATGAATTACTTACAGCTGGTGGAACAGAGTCTGGCATTTTAAATACCAAATTTTTATGCATCAGCCAAACATACAAGTCAGTGACAAATAGTCCAACTAACAATGCGGTAAATAAACCTGATGAATCAAATTGATTCAGAGGAATTAGTAATCCGCCATCTTTTCCTACCTGCATAGGAATAGTTAAGATAAAAGCTGCTATTGCCACAATCATCGCTGAAAATGGATCAATATCTTTATAACTTCTGGCTAAACTATATGAAATACCGGCTACAGCCACTAGCCCCATAATATGAAATGACGCATTAGTAATATACTGCACGACATTAGACCAATTGGAACCAAAAATACTGGCCATAAAGTCTAAATAACCTTTAACAGGAAACTGACCAATAATCATAAAAATTGAACCAATAATGATCATCGGTACAGCGGCTGTCATCCCATCACGCAGCGCAACCATGTGTCTGGCACTAGATATTTTGTTAAAAAAAGGAATCAATTTTTCGTTAAGAAAATTACTTTCTTTTTTCTCAGACATTTTCTTCACTCCTACTTCTAGTTTAAAAGCGATTTTGCAATCGTTTACATATAAAATATAAACATCTTGTTTCAAAAAGTCAACATTTTTCTGAAACATGTTTCAAAAATTAGAATGGAATACTTTAGACTTGCATAGCTTAATTCGTGTATCTGAAAAAAGCTTAAGAAGTTAAAAATACTTATCTTTCCCACTATTAAATATTTTTATGCTTCATATATCTTCTAATCCTTATGGCAAATTTACTAGGATTATTTCTTGTACTCTCAGTTGTAACAGTCAGCCACTTGTCTAATTTTTTCGAGACAACAAAAGGCTATTGCCTAGACCATTCTTACCTACTCCTGCAATTTATTGCACAAGACTAATTTGCTCAAACCATAATGTGCATACAAGCAAAAAAGAAGCCTTATAAACAAGATTCCTTCTCTGGATTTCAGGCAGCTGCTTTAAAGACTGCTAGCTTAGTTACAGGTTAATCTAAAGATCGCTCTCATAACGGGCTAAAAAGCCCCAAAAGTTGTTTAACTTTTGGGACTTACATCAATTTTTATGTTAAATACGATATTTTTATTTTTGCTTTTCAAAAAATTTATTTATTTCCTTGCCATATTCAGTCATTCCTAATAAAGAAAAATTTTCAATTAACTTATGACAAATCTGTAAATATTTATCCTTAGCGTCATAGTGATACATAATCATGTTTTCAAGTAATACTATGACATTTTTATAGAAGAACAATTCTGGTTTGGTTGATATTTGATTTGCTGCTCTGACTAGGAATTTGGTTTCATCATACTCTTTTTCTTCAATGCATTGGATTAACAAATTACCAATAACACTTAAAATCATTTCTAAAATTTTTACATCATTTGATCCTTGAAATTGTTTAATTATCCCTCTAGAAATTATCACATTACTTTCTAGGTCATAAAACATCATAAAATTGCAATAAAGGACTAACGTAGATTTATCAAAGTTTGGTCTACTAAAGATCTTATCTTTTAAAGCTTGCTTTTCTCTATCATTTAAATCCTCGTTGTTTATATCCGCAATATAAGCATCTAGATAAAGTAGGTCAGCTTCTTTATTAGGTAAATCACTTTCGTTAACAATCTCCTTCAATTTTACCAATTCATTTTTGGCATTGCGATAATAAGCATCATTTATCATACCCATTAATTCCTGTTCTTGATTGTAACCTATCTGCTTTGAATTATTTAATTCTCCAAAAAAATCAATTAAAGAAACAGAATTATAATTTAACAAACTTACTAAGTCTTCTGCAGATATACGATGGATCCCCTTCTCTACCTTAGAATAATAAGAAGGACTTATAATATTTCCTATCCATTCTCGTTGTGTTTTTTCTTTATTTAATCGATATTTTTTTAACAAGTTACCAATAGTCATATATTCCTCCTCTTATTTTCAATATAACATTCTTATTTGACAAAAAATTTCGAATACGAAACTTTTATATTTTTCATTATAGTCAAAATATACTGTAAATATCATTACAAAGAAATAATATTTGATGAAGGAGAAGTCATGGGTATTTTTTTAAAAAATAAAAATTATAGAAAATTCACTATTGCTAGCTGGTTATCTGGAGCAGGTAATATTCTTTTTTACCTGGCGCTTATGACCTATGCCAGCAAGTTACAAAATTATTCATTAGCATTATCTTTAATAGCTATTACCGAATCTCTCCCAGATTTAGTTCAAAGCCTTAGTGGCTACTTGGCCGATAGAACACATAATAAATATCGTGTAATTGTATGGCTTGCTATTATTCGTTTCGCATTGTATATGCTAGTTGGCATACTATTTGCAACCAACATTAACGGTTGGAGTCTTGTGTTAATAGTTATTGGACTTAATTTTATATCTGACCTTTCTGGTATGTATTCTGGTGGCTTGCAAACCCCACTAATTGTTGGCTTAGTCGGGGAAAATGAAATGGCAGAAGCACAAGGCTTTACCAGTGGTATCTCGCAGTTAATTACATTAGCTGCACAATTTATTGGATCTGGTCTCCTGCTTTTCATGTCTTACTCAGAATTAGCAATTGTCAACGCATTAACCTTCTTGATAGCTGGATTAATCTTTGCCAATATAGGGTCGAAAGTTCGTAAGCAGCATACTCAAAAAGAAGATGTCAATGATCAGAACTTTTTTGTAACAATCAAGTCATCACTTAAACAAGTACAACAAGCACATGGACTCTTAACCATTGTTTTGGTTGTGGCTTTACTTAATGGCTTACTTAGTTCAATAGAACCACTAATTTCAATCGTTATAGCTGGTCATAAAAGTATGCTTATTGGCAACTATAGCTTCACAATCGCACTCTTAGGAGCGGCAGCAGCTATTGGATTAGCTTCAGGTAGTGCAATAGGTACTAAACTCTTAAAGAACGTTTCACTTTTCCAGCTTTCTTTATTATCTACTGTTAATAGTGCTGTTATGGCAATTGCTATTCTAAATAAAAATATTGTATTTTGCCTTATCCTAATGTCAACCCTTGGATTTTTAGCTGGTACAAGTAGTCCTAAATTAATGCAATGGCTAGTTGTTTCAGTAGACCGCAAAATTTTAGCATCTTCAGCAGGTCTTTTAAATACGATCTTAGCAATTGCAGGACCGGCAATGACAACATTTTTTACATCTATTGCTGGAGCAATCAATGTTAATTATGCACTTTATGGCGTTTTAGGACTTAGCGTCATAGTTTTCACTACTACTTTGCTTGTAATGATAAAAGTTAACAAGATAAAACAAGCAGAACTTGCATAATAATTCCTAAACAGCTTTCCTCATCAGATACCTTGTATTAATCGCAATAAGCAAAAGAAACCTCTTAAACAACGGCATTACTAGTGCGCAGACCGTTGTTTTTTTCATACCCTGTTTAACCGAGGAAAACGCTGCTAAAAAATTTGTTATACGACATATATGATAGTTATACATTAAATTAATCATTTTTTAATTTAAGCACTTGCATTATTAAAAACTTATAATATTATATAAGTAAGTTATATAGCTCTCTTATATAACTTACTTATTTTTAGAAAGGTCATTCGTTTATGAAAAAATCATTTAAAAAATTAAGTATTTCTTTCGCAGCTGCCAGTCTACTTGGAACAGCTATGGCAACAGCCTTTACTAATAATACATTTGCAGCTGTTGAAAAAGATCCCGCTATAACTGAAAACAACACTCCGAATCAAACTGATAAAACCATAGATGACGCTACAGCGGAAAAAATTGCAGAAGATATTAAAGCTAGCGGAGAATTTACTACAGATGGTGAAGACACTACCTTTACTATTTCTGACAATGCCGTAGAATCAATTTTAGCCAAATATCATGTGATAGACGCACCAGACTACACCCTTACCAGAAAAGCCGGAAAATCAACGATAAAATGGCATGGTAATGCATTGAATGGCAACTTCGACCTTTATATTTCAAAAAAGATGTTAAACAGAATTAGAAAAATGGGCTTCAGTAGCGGATTTAAGACTGCTGTAAATATAATAACTACGATAGCTGGAGTACCCAACATGGGATCTATTGCTACCTGGGTAATTAAGGAAATAGCTAGTAAAATAGTCGGTGCTGAACTTGGACAAGTTGGTGCTTACAAAGCAGGAAGAATATTTAAGGTTAGATCTTGGCAATATAAAGGCTGGAGCTATCAATAATGACCAAAAAACAGACTAAGATGAAAGAACAACTGTTATCAGATCATCTATATAAAGTTGTATGGCTTATTGCATTAGGCGAATTCTTGTTGGTTTTAATCCTACCGTTTTTCAAATCTCTTGGTTTAAGCGTTGGCGCTTTGGGTCTCCTACTATCAGCTTTGGCCGATGTATTAACAACATTTTTTCAGCACAAACATATTACCTTTATTATAAGTTTGGTTTTAGGTTGGCTATTAGCTCTAATAATTAGTGTTATTCTGTTTTTTTACATTATGTGGGCTTCAGGCAACATGGTCTTCGTCAAATAACAATTGTAAAAAACCAAAGATAAGCACCAACATTTTCTACATATATTTATAATTTCATATATACCAAAGCAACTTAACATAATGTACATTGAACGAAGTTGCTATGAAACTTAGAGCTACACGGCTTAAAACTGCAACAAATAATTGTTTATGAAATTGAAGCCATATAGCAAAAGGAAAGACTGATTTAACAGCCTTCCCTTTTTTCGTTACCTAGTAATTTCACAATTAGACCAATTATAATTCAAACTTTTACCATTTAATATAACTGTACCTAATATTCAAAACAACTACTATATTTATTAATCATTATCGACTTTTATATTTTCATAAAAAAACTTTTCTACCTTTTTACCATACTCTGGCATACCAAGCAAAGCTAGATTTTCAATTCCCTTTTTACATTTAGCTAAATACTTTGGGCTGTTTTCATCATGATAAGCAATTATATTGATAAAAATCAATAGCATGTTTTTATAAAAAAACAGCTCTGGTTTTGACTCCACTCCAACTGCTATCTTAATAAACGGTTTAGTTACTTCATATCTTTTTTGTTCAATGCATAAACTTAGTAAATTAGCTATTATTGCCAATATTATTGATTGAATCTTTGTATCTGCACTATTTTGATACTGTTGCATAATCCTTTGGCAAAGTAAAAGATTACTATCTATATCGTAAAAAGGCATAAACGAACAATACATAGCTAACTTACTTCTATCAAACTTTGTCGTATTAAAAATTTTTTCTTTAATCGCTTCTTTAGTTTTTTTATCCAAACTATCTACATCATCATTTAATAATGCAATATAAGCATCTATAGTAATTATTAAATCATTATTAGCAAAAATATCATTTTCATTAATTAAGTGTTTTAACCGTAATAATTGCGCTTTAGAATTTTGATAATACGCATCACCTGCCAGCCGCTCAAAGATTGCTTGTTGCTTATGTCGTAATTGCGCTTTACTATTTAATTTACTAAAAAAATCAATTGGCGAAACATTATTAGCCTCTAACAAAGCAATTAAGTCTTCTGCTGAAATACGGTGAATATTTTTTTCAACCTTAGAATAATACGAAGGGCTGATTACGTTGCTAGCCCATTCTTTTTGAGTTTTACCTTGTTCCAATCTGTATTGTCTCAATAATTCATATATCTTCATTAATTTACCTCCCTCTTTCTTATTTAGCCAAAAAAATTCGAATTCGCCATTTTATCATTTAAAATTATAAACCCAAATATAATAAAAATAGCGTTTATAAAGAAATAGGAGGCATAGTTTTGGATATTTTTTTAAGAAATACAAATTATAGAAAATTTTCTTTAGCCAGCTGGCTATCAAGTGCCGGCAACATACTTTTTTATCTAGCTCTTATGACTTATGCTAGTAGACTTAAAAATTACTCTTTAGCTCTTTCTTTGATTGCAATTACAGAGTCTTTACCTAATCTAATTCAAAGTCTTAGTGGGTATCTAGCTGATCGGACAAAAAACAAGTATCATGTCATTGTTTGGCTAGCAATAATTAGATTCGCACTATATCTGTTAGTAGGGTTATTATTTGCAACTAACATATCTGGCTGGAATTTAGTATTACTGGTTATCGGACTTAATTTCATTTCAGATCTTTCGGGTAAATATTCAGGGGGCTTGCAAACCCCACTAATAGTTAGTCTAGTTGGTGAAAATGAAATGTCTGAAGCTCAAGGCTTTACTAATGGCATTTCACAGCTAATTACTATGATCGCACAATTCGCTGGGTCTGGCCTTCTACTATTTATGTCATACTCAGGATTAGCAATTGTTAATGCCATTACTTTTTTAGTAGCCGGTATCATCTACGCTAACATTGGTATGAATGTTAAAAAACAAGAAGTAAATAAACAGCCAGAAGAAGTTAACACTCAAAAATTCGGAGCAACCATTGTTTCTTCACTTAAACAAGTTAAACAAGCTAATGGCCTCTTAACGATTGTTTTGGTCATCGCTTTGCTTAATGGCCTTCTTAGCACAGTCGAACCACTAATTTCAATTGTACTTGCTGGCAATAAAAACATGTTAATTGGCAATTATAGTTTTACAATAGCTGTGGTTAGCACTGTTGCAGCTATTGGCATGGCATCTGGCAGTGCAATCGGTACTAAGATATTTAAAAACACTTCATTATTTTTAATTGTCCTTGCAGACACTATTGCTACTATTACTTTAGCTATTGCTATTATTTATGGAAACATTTTTGCTAGTTTATTTTGCTTAACAATATTAGGATTTTTGGCTGGTATTGTAAGCCCTAAATTACTACAGTGGCTTGTTACTACTGTTGATCGTAAAATTTTATCTTCATCTGTTGGTTTGTTAAATACAATTTTAGTGATGGCAGGCCCTTTAACCACTACAGTTTTTACAAGCATTGCTAGTGCAACTGACATTACGTATGCTCTATATGGAATCATTATACTGGGTATTGCAGTTTTTATTGCTATTTCAATTGTATTATTAAAAATCAATAAAGCTGTTTAAACTTTGCGCCGAACCAATAAACAACTTTTACCTGCGTCTGGGGCGACCCAAAAGAATCGCTTTTCTGTTTCTTTTTAAAAGACAAGCGTGCCCTAAAAAGGACTAACTCCGATTGAATATCGGAAGTTAGTCCTCAGTTAGCAGCTAATATAAGTGTCCTAAATTTGTGGGGGCACTTCAGACTCATTGCTTTTTATATTTAATTTTATTATTTTACGTCTTTTTCTGTGTTGGCTGACGTGACATCAGCTGCTGTATTCACTGGCTTTAAATGTTTACCAAAAATATATTTAGCAGTAGAAACCTTTACAAAATTACAGTTTAACACTGATGAAGGTGAATCTAAAACTTCATAAAACAGCTCTGCTT
>NZ_REHO01000001.1:0-30402 GCF_003692935.1 Lactobacillus sp. ESL0260 | reverse complement strand
CTAAAGAGGTTTGGTGGGATAAGTATTTACTGCAAATTTCCATTTTCAAAGTAGTTGAATATTTAGTCATGAAAAAAGTGCTCCTAATAGTCAGATTAATGTCTAACTATTATGGAGCACTTCAATTTGGGGGTACTTCAAAATCAAACATGGCTTTTTCAAGTTTATTTATTTGCAACTAAAAGCTCTTCTAACTCCTTACCATAATCCGGCATTCCCGCTAATTTGATACTTTTAATTATTATTTCTGTTTCATCCAGATATTTTTTATCATGATTATTTTGATATTTAACTATATTATAAAATGCCGGTATCAGCAGCTTATAAAAGAAAACCTCCGGTTTTGTTTTTATTTGATCCGCATAATTAACAAATACCTCAGTTTCTTCAAATCGCTTATTTCTAATGCAAAAAATCAGCATATTGATAATGATAGCCAAAATTTTTTCTTGTATTCTGACACTGCTTGATCCAACAAGCTGTTTTATTATCCTTTTAGATAGCAATAAGTTGCTATTCAAATCATAAAAGCTCATGAAATTACAGTACATAATTAATCCATCTTCATCAAAATTAGAAATATTAAAAACTTTTTCTTTCATTCTGTCTATAACTTCTTTATCTAGCATTGTAAGGTCTTTACTAATTACCGCAATATAGGCATCGATAAGAAGTAATTCATCATTTTTATTAGGCAATTCACTTTCAGCAACTACATCTCGTATTTGTTGCAACTCTTTTTTAGAATTTTGGTAATATGCTTCATTAATAAGTCGATTTATTTCTAATTCTTGTTGATTAATCGACTTATCTTTTTGATTTAATTTACTGAAAAAATCAATCACTGGAATTTGATTAGAATGTAGTAATTCAATTAAATCTTCGGCAGAAATCCGACTTAAATTTTTTTCTACTTTCGCATAGAATGAAGGGCTTATCACATCTTTTGCCCATTGTTTCTGCGTCTTTTTTTGACTTATCCGATAATCTTTTAACAACTCCCCAATTGTCATTTTTATTCCTTCTAACTTTAAACTGTCAAATATGACATTCCTCTCTTTTTCATTATAACCAAAATATACTAAATATATAGTTAAGAAAAGAGGTAAAAACATGAACATTTTTTTAAAGAATAAAAATTACAGAAAATTCACCATCGCCAGCTGGTTATCCGGCGCAGGCAACATCCTGTTCTACCTGGCCCTCATGACTTATGCTAGCAAGTTAAAAAATTATTCCCTGGCATTATCTTCAATTGCAATTACCGAGTCTCTGCCTGATTTAATTCAAAGTTTCAGCGGCTACCTGGCTGACCGGACACACAATAAGTATCGCGTAATTGTCTGGCTGGCAGTTATTCGCTTTGCGTTATACATGCTGGTGGGTCTGCTTTTTGCCACCAATATTGCCGGCTGGAACCTGGTCTTAATGGTTATCGGACTCAACTTTGTATCTGATCTTTCCGGCATGTACTCTGGCGGTTTACAAACGCCGCTAATCGTTGGCCTCGTCGGTAAAAACGAAATGGCCGAAGCTCAGGGTTTTACAAGCGGCGTATCACAACTAATTACGCTAGTTGCACAATTTGTTGGCTCCGGGCTCCTGCTCTTCATGTCATACTCAGAACTGGCTATTGTCAACGCACTAACCTTCTTAGCAGCAGGCTTACTTTATGCCAACATTGGGACGAACGTTCATAAGCAACAGCCTGAGCAGACAGAAGAGGTCAATGACCAAAACTTCTTTGCCACAATTGGTTCATCATTTAAGCAAGTAAGGCAAGCCCACGGACTTTTAACGATTGTTTTAGTTGTAGCTATGCTTAATGGCTTGCTCAGTTCTGTCCAGCCATTAATTTCAATCGTTATTGCAGGAAACAAAAGCATGCTTATCGGCAGCTATAGTTTCACCATCGCACTTCTAGGAGCCGCTGCCGCAATTGGTTTAGCTCTTGGCAGTGCAGTCGGCACCAAACTCCTTAAAAACACCTCGCTTTTCCAGCTATCTTTATTATCTACTATTAGTAGTGCCATTATGGCTATTGTCATCCTAAATAAGAATATCGTGTTTTGCCTTATTCTAATGACCACTCTTGGTTTCTTAGCTGGTACGAGCAGTCCCAAGTTAATGCAATGGTTGGTTATCTCCGTAGATCGCAAAATATTATCTTCTTCAGCAGGGCTTTTAAACACAATCTTGGCAATCGCTGGTCCATTAATGACGACATTATTTACCACCATAGCTGGTACAATCAACGTTAATTACGCCTTGTACGGTGTCCTAGTACTTAGTGCAATCGTCTTCACTGTTACTTTAATTGTAATGATAAAAGTCAACAAAACAAAACAAGCTGAAATTGCATAAAAATTTATTGATGTTTTTACCTAAAAAATCCAGACCAATCTAACTTAACATAATGTCATTGAACAAAGTTGCTACAGAGAACAGAAACCTAAGGGGCAATTTAGCAATAAATATTGGTGAACTGTAAGCAATATAGGAAAAGGAAAGACTGTCAGTTTAGTCTTTCCTTTTTTCATGGCTAGCCAATTTTACACTTATATTACTTAATAAAGTTATTGTCGGGACGGTCTTTTTGTTTACTTGTGTTTGTTGACATAAGGCAATAATACGTGAGGCAAATTCCAGCACTAGTTTTAATGCATGGTAAACACTCAATGGCTGAACACCTTTCTAAAGGACTTCATGCCATATGCACTCTTCCTCTCAAAACAATTTACCATCAATTAAAGCCAGCTATATCAAGAACCACAGTATTCTTGAATAACAAAAGGCAGTTAGTTCAATGAACTACCTGCCTTCATCTTGCTATATTTGTAATCAATGCTACTTAACAAGTAGCATCATTTTTTCTTTTCTTCAAAAAACGAGTTATTGCCGTATATATAGCAATGACCATAACTACAGATACATAAGCTGTACCTAACATGATTTCTGTGAACCAAAAATCCTTTATTGCGCTCGCCTCATGGACTCCAAAAATCATAGTGCCAAAACTATAATATGCTGAAAAAAGTGTGATCAAAACCAGTCCGACAACTATAATCAGTAATAAACTTGTTAGCCAATCTAAAAACTTTTTAATAGAATTCAAACTTGTCACACTTTCCATTGCGCTATAGTAAACAGCAAATACTTACTTAAAATAGTTTAATTGTAGCAAAAAGCGCTTTTTAGACCAACCCAAATTTAGATATAAGTATCCTTTTGCAAATTATACATATTATGATAATCAGCATTACTTCTGATTAATTTTTCGTGTGTATCAAAGCCGAGAATTCTACCATTTTGTAAAAAGAGAATCTTATCTGCATATTTCACCGCAGACAAGCGCTGAGTTACAAAAATAATCCTTTTGCCTTTGTTTTCTTTCGGTAAATTGTAAAATAGAGTTTGAATTTTATGACTGGCCTGAATTCAAGAATTTTTTAGATAAAATGTCTAACTTTTTAGTTGCACTTCAATTGGACCTAAGTCCATCTGAAGGGTTTTACTATGGTCAATTTTCCGTTGAACAAAAATTACAGGCACTCAGCTTACATGAGGAGGGCTACAGCACTGTTCTGTGGCTCAAACAATTGACACTGATTCACATCAACTAATTGATACCTAGACGAATACTTACAATTTCAAACTTGACTAAAAGCCGTGGCATCCATCAGTCCATACCGCGCAAAGGCAACGGACTGATGGTAGGCTTTCTTTGGCACCTTAAAGTGGAATATGTTCTACGGCTTTGAACAGACCTTCAAGAACTTTCCTTCACTGGAACAAGCAAGCTGAAAGGACTAACCCCGATTTAATATCGGAAGTTAGTCCTTAACTAGAAATTATTAAACTACTTTAATTTCAAGGGGCATATCTATTTTTAGTCTGAATGCTCAATCAAAACATCGCCAAACTATAGCAACAGAATCTGATGAATAATCATGTTAATGCCATGCGGATTCTTTTTACTTCTTGGCCTTGTGCCTGACCACGCCGAGGTAGTAGACCGCCGCGAGCAGCAGCGTAACACCGTAAATGTACTGCGTGCTGATCGAGCCCAGCCGGTCAACCACCAGTCCGCCCGCCATCGTCCCGAGCGGGATCATGATGGACAGGATGCTGTCGTTGATGGTCTCTATGCGCCCCAGCACCGCAGACGAGAAGCTGACCTGCACCAGGGCCTCAAAGTCCGTGTTCATCATGGTGAGCCACAAAGAGGAGACGGCCGAGTTCAGCAGGATGAGCAGGACGCTCAGGCCCGCCGTCAACGGAACCAGGAGGCGGAAGACGCCAGCACCCACAAAGCAAATTGCGATGAACAATTCCATGCTCTTCTTGCCCAGCTTGAAGTGCTGCACCAGGAAGGCACCAGCGATGCCGCCCAGAGACGAGGCCATCAGCAGGCCACCGTAGCCGATTGCCGAGTCATGAACGTAGTTCTGCCCAAAATACGGCAGGCCCACGTCGAAAATGCCGTAGAAGAAGTTGACGACGCACAGCGGCAGAATCAGTTCCAGGATGTTCTTTTCATCCTTCAGCGTCTGCCAGCCGATGCGTAGGTCCTTCCAGTAGGAGCCGGTGAAGTACTCCTCGCTCTCCAAGACGTCCTTGGCCAGGGCGTTAATCTGCAGGCGCCCGTAGGTCAGCAGGGCCAGCGCAAAAACCACGCCGGAGATGACCACGGTCATGCTGATTGACGTTGTCGCAATCAGAAAGGTGGCAAAACCGTCCAGAACTAAGTCCAAAACGCCGTAGGTCACCTCGAACAGGCCGTTGAAGTGGAGCATGTCCTTTTCCGCGACAAACAGCGGCAGCAGTTTGGTTTCGGCCGGGTAAATAATGGTTGAAAGAACCGTGGAGGCCGTGTAAAGAATTAAGACCACAGCGTCAGCCCCGATGCCGCCTTGGCCCAGCTGCAACACCCCCACCACCGCAGCGCTGATTGCGGCCTGAATGATGGTGGAATAGTTCAGCAGCTTCTTCATTGAGATGCGATCAATCAGAGGGCCCAGGCCGAACGAGGAGACCATGTCAACCCCGGAAGTAACGGTCAACAGGACCGCTACCATGAAAGGTGAGTGCCCGGTCTCCTTGAAGTACCAGAGCACCGCCATGTAGAACAGACTGTCGGCGATGTTGGTCGTGACTCGGCCAACTAGCAGCTTATAAACGTTTACATATTTTTTACATAACATAATACACTTTTTTAATTATAATCCTTTTCTTATTTTTAATAATACTCATAATCGGTTGACTATAAATCCATAATAAATTTATATTTTTAAATAAACAAAAATTTCACAGTGGCCAATTTTTAACCACTAATGTACACCCCATATCAAGCAGATTTTCTTTAATCTGCTTAGCACGAGTTAAATTACCAGAAAACAATGCCGAATAATATTTAGCTGATATTATATAAATGATCAAATGAGTGGTTGACTCTAAGCTTTGAAGATAATTTATAGCATTCACTACATTAGCTCCAATTATCCCTATTTTTCCATTCAATCCTATTGTTTGAGAATATTTCCAATGTAAATAGTTAACACAAACGATGGCAAATCTTTCTTTCATAATTTCTGAAATGTTTTTAGATCGTGATATTTTATTAAAGAAAAAGACCATCTTTTTTTCAACAAATTCAGTTGGTAAAATTTCAAATGATGTAGCAAACAAAAGTAAAGCTTGAATATTAAAAATCCAGTTACTCTCTTTATTTAAATCATCTATAATGGATTTCTTAAACTTATTATCTAAATCATCTGTAGTTTTTGTCAAAAAAGCAACAGCTATCTGTACTCTTTTTTTAAAATGAATACTAACATTAGCCTTTTTAATCTGCTCGAATGTTGTAACTGCTGCTACAATATCATGATTATTAAATGCAAGTCCAAATTGAGAGGATAATTTTTGTTCTAACCTATTGGAGGGAGGCATGTAAGTATCAGATACTTTATCAAAGAAATAAGATAAGTCTATATTGTGTTTTAGTAGTAATTTTATTAATAAATCACTGCTTATTCTTCTAGTACCATGGATCACACGTGAATACGTACCAGTTGTAATAATGCCAGCAGCCATTTCTTTTCCGGTTAGTCCAAGCTCTTTCTGCATTTCTTTCAAGGCTTCACCAATTGTCATAACTAATCTACCTTTTATGGTTATTCTTCATCAAGCTCTATTTTATGTTGATAGCCATTTAACCAGTTCCTTTCTCTAGGAAAGAAAGGAAATCTACCACTAGGATCAGCAATAGTTGTCTTTTCTATGAGATGTCCTACATAGAATCCAGTAATCTGTGCAGAATAAATAGCTTCTGGGACTCAAGATATTGGCATTATTACACTTCCTATAGCAAACAAACCTGGTATTTTTGTTCTACCAAATGAATCTGTAACTATAAATCCATTTGATTGCAAAATCTTCAAATTTTTTAAAAAATTAGTAGAACCATTATTTAATTTATACGAGTTATAATCAAATAATAAACCGTCATACCTTTTTTATACTAATATCAACACCGTCAAATCCGATAGCCGAAACAATTTTATTATTAAACCAAGCTATTTTTTATATTCTTGTACAGAGGAAACACTAAAGCCGGCCACAAATCTTGATAAAAGCGAAATTACCTTTGAGTTATAACAAGCTTTTATAGAATAAAGTAATTTTGTCTCATTAGTTTTTACTTCCGATAATTGTTTTAACGCTTCATCTATATTAAATCTAATAGCATCTTTTAAATAAATAACTGACGGTGTATCAATTTTTTCACTATTTTTTATACCTTTTATTATTATATCGTTAATTTTCATAGCTTTGCCTTTATCTATTCAGCGTTATTCTTTAATTTGAATTTTAGCATAAACTCATATTATTTTTGCTTATTTTTCCTATAGGAAACTAAAACTTCTGTCCTGACATCGGTCCATGCGCAGATACCCTGGGGGTGTCCGGGCATCTGCGCTTAATTCCTTCCATGTTCAGATAATACGCGCTAACAAAAAATAAAATGGTAAATTGTAAAATGAAGTTGAACACTTGCCCTGATTAGAAAATGAAAAAAGTCCATTGGACTTCTTTGATAGAATGTAATTAACCACAAAATTCTAGAAAGAAGTTACCAATGAACTCCCTTAATTCGCCCGTTGCTATAGTTATCGGTGCAAAATAACTAAATTTTGCACCGATAATTTATTTACTGCCCTGCTTTAGTTATTTGCAATATAGCGACTTGCTTTTCCTTTGCCTACTAAACCTATTTTTCCTTCTTTGCGCAACCTAGCTAAAGCATGTTTAATAGTACTTTCACCATATTGCGGTACCAAATTCATTAGTTCTTGTCTAGATAGCGGTTTTAAACTATTAGTAATTTTACTCAATAGCAATGATTCCGGATCCTTTTCCGTACCATTAGTGAAATCAATTCGTGAATCTAATTCACGGTAAGCTTGCAATACGATACTCAAAAAGTAGTCAACATATGGTCCATAATCGTTTTCATTATTATTCCATGCCTTTCCTGAACTTTCTAACAAAGTCCGGTAATATTGCGCCTTAGTTTTTTCTATTAAACGTTCCAAACTAATATACTTACCAACTCCGAAACCTAATTGTTGTAATTCAAGTAACATTAACAAGCGTGACATTCTGCCATTACCATCTCTAAATGGGTGAATTGATACAAAATCCAACATAAATGCTGCCGCTAGTATTAATGGTGGGAGGGAATTATCACAAATTGCATCATTATAGGTTTCACATAAACTTTGGACTAATTCAGGTGTGATATATGCTGGTGGTGGAGTAAAGCGAGTTTCTTTATGACCATCTGCAAAGGTAGTAATAATTGCATTATCAATATCCTTAAATTGACCGCCCCAGCTGCTTTCAGTGAAATCAAATAATTGTTTATGCAATGCTAATATATTATTGGGCATAATCTTGATATATTTGTAATTATCATGAATTATTGCTAAAACATCACGATAGCCAGAGATCTCTTCTTCACTGCGATTTTTCGGAGTCGTTTTTTGATCCATTAATTTCTTAAGCCGTACGTCACTTGTTGCAATTCCTTCAATTCGATTTGATGAGTCTGTACTCTCAATCTTTGCGACCACTAACAGCTTATTCATTATGTCTTTTGATTTTAAGGAGATATGATCCGTTTTACCTTTTAGCTCACAGATCAGATTGAGTTTTTCAATCATCTTCGTAGTTAATTTCAAACCATTTAAAGTTTGGTAATCAAAAACTTTCAAAGTATTACGTCTCCTTTATAAACTAGTTTCTTCTTACATATTTTATACCAAGTATTAGTGCATTTAAAAGATTATCGGTGCAAAATTTAATTATTTTACACCGTAAATTTGTTTATTGCACCGAAAAATATTTATTACTACACAAAAAATCAGCCTTAACTTATCTGCGTGAAATGCTGATAAATCAAGGCTAATCAGAGTAAATGATTCTTCTGAATAAGACTATTATTCAAGCTCACATTGCCATATAGTCATCTGGTTTTTATCTTTTTAAAGAAATGAAAGGCAGACATAAAAAATAAGATAAATACCAAATACGAAATTAATATTCCCCATGTTAATGAAAAATTAATGTTTAAGGAATGCTCATTCATATTCGTAATTATTTTTAGTCCTAATGCGGTAGTCTTGATACCTGAACTGTTAATACTAAACAGCTCTATAATATAATCAATCATAAATGCAACCAGATATATACTACTTCCAGCATCAAAGGCTTTATAATAATTCATGATTTTTCACATCCCTTTTTTAGAACAAAGATTAAAATAATTAACAAAAAGACTGTTAATGTACAGTAATCTGATTTTTGCTATAAACAATGTCAGAAGAACTATCACACTTGCTATAAGCTAAAAGATATACTTTCATCATACTACCTTACTCTTTCATAAAAACCCCCTAAGATTAATACATTAAAAGTCCAGTAGCAGCATTAAGTCATAAAACAAGTTACTAGTTATAAAACGTTTCTAATAAAATTGTGCAGACTATTATTTTATAAATTTTTAGTTGCTTAATAATAGCATCAAACAAATCTTAAATCAACAAAATAAAATTAATAGTATATTTTGACTAACATACTTATTTAATATTGACTTGTAAAAACGTTAGTAAATAACTATCTACCAAAATAGTATTATAAATCTTCCTAGAAAGTACATGATTGAGCAAAACTGTTGCTTCATCTGCTAGCACAACCGGGCGCCTAAAGAATATGGCTCTAGCAATCTCCATTCTGAACTCGTGGAACACGATTAAAAACGTATTCTGTAGCATGTGCATAATTATGGCTTTACAATTTATCCTATCAATGACTTATCCCTGTGATAAGCTGCTAGTAGTTTTTTTATTGCATAAAAAAGAGGACATCTTACTCTTGCTCCTTATAATAAATACTAGCTCTACTCAATATTTTTATAAGGTTTTTGTCCTCTTTTAGTAAATATATTAATTTGTTCTCACTATTAAAGACCAAAACACTGTTTTGAAGATGTACATCTCAACAGTCTTGTTACGGCTAAAACAATAATTGAATTACTCAAGATGTAATCTTTATTGATAATTAAATGTCAATATATTTTTTAGACCTTTTATTTTAATCATAAATTTTGTCGAATAATTCTTTAATACTTATTCTTCCTATTGAGCATTGAATATGGTGTTGTAATAGCTCTAAAAATAATGCTTTTAGGTCATCTTGATTATTTTCAGAAATAGGTATCAAGATTAAGTTATCGGGTAATTCTTCATACTTTAAATTACTTAGAAATCCCATAAGCTCTTCAGTTTTTTCAACTTTCAAGTATTGTTTATCTGGCTTTTTATTATCAAAATCTTTATTTATAGCACCATCTTTTAGAAACAGGACTCGATCCGCATAAGTTTGTAAATTCGATAATAAATGTGAAGCCATAATAATTAACTTTTGTTTCTCTTTTAAATTAACAAGCACTTTTGAAATTAATGCTACGTTTTGGGGATCTAGTCCATTCATTACCTCATCTAATAACATAACAGGAGTATCAGCAGCCACAACCATTGCAAAACATAAACGTTGCTTCATTCCTAATGAATAGGTCTCAACTTTATGATCAACATAACTACTCATATTCAGTTCGTCGATAATGCCATTAACGGATTTTTCAGGCTTATTCCATAAGTCCGCATAAAGTTTTAAATGATCTCGTCCAGTCATAAATGGAAATAATTCACTTTGATCGGGAAAAGCACATATCTGTTTATGTAATTTAACAATATCATGCTCATTTCTATAGCGCATCCCATTATATTCAACAAAACCTTTTTGAGGTGTAAGGTTATGCAAAATAATATTAATTAAAGTAGATTTACCTGTACCATTGGGTGCAACTAATCCAATGATTTGTCCCTTTTCAAAGGCAAGAGATAAATCAGTAAAAATCTTTTTTTCACCAAAATTTAGAGTTAAATGATTAATTTTTAACATTGCATTTCACCTCATTTAATTAAAGGTATTTTCTTTATTCTATAAATTAACAACATAACTAGTTCAATAGCTAAAACTGTTAGTACTAAAGGCACAATTCCGGCATTGAAGCCCCATCCTGGAGTATCCATTAAATAAGATAAGTTGCCAGATAGGCTATC
This sequence comes from Lactobacillus sp. ESL0260, assembly GCF_003692935.1. NCBI lineage: Bacteria > Bacillati > Bacillota > Bacilli > Lactobacillales > Lactobacillaceae > Lactobacillus > Lactobacillus sp. ESL0260. Next base: position 19,717 of record NZ_REHO01000001.1, on the reverse strand, counting down.
ACCAATTGTAAAATACGTGGTTGGCAAATATTGTAAAAATGGATAAACAAAACCCATTCCCGATGAGAAATACAGTACCTTCCCAGCTACCGCAAATAAACTGGAAAGAATTTCTGCAACATATTCATTTCTGCTTAATAAAGATATCAAGAGTGTTAAACGGATAAATATAAACACAATCAGTATTGCAAAAATACTCAGCTGCAAATAATACGTTCCTAACGTTAAATAAGTAAATGGCACTTTAAAATATAGTCTTCCCATATAAAAAGTAGTCCTTAAATTAAATGATCCCAGTCCATATTTGGGAGCAATACATACTACTGCTATAATAAACGCCATCAAGAAATCAAGCAGGACGCCAATCTCAACTACTGCGGTTTTTAGCCACAAGATAGTACTCTTGCTTAGGGGAATATTTTTTACTACCGTACGATATTTATAATCATTAGTAAGAATATCAGCTGCAAAAAAGATAACAATTATTATTAAAATTAAAGTTGTCCAACCAGATAAAGAGTTTTGAATTCGCTGCAGTGCTGTTCTTTCTTCCAACACGTTCTTATTTAATTTTGCTTTACCAGCTAAAAGCGCATTATAAAGGTGATAAGTTTGTTGATAGCCATAATGTCCATTTTCTTGATAAATTCCATTATGTCCATACTCAACTGGATACATATAATTTTGATTTTCTTCAACGAAGATCAAATTATCAACATACTTGTACCACTTACTAGAATATAAAGCATACTCTTTCCAGTCATTTGCTTTTAATGCTGCTAATCTTTTTTTATCATATTTAAGTATTGTAGGATAGGTTGCAATCGCATCTCTTGCACCTACACTTGGATCAAACTTAAGCCCCGGCCTTTTTGTTTTTGCATATTGTTTTTTAGCACTTTTAAGAAAGGCAGTATCATTCTTATATTCTTTTTGAATAGAGTATGGATCAACACGATTAATGACATGATGATTAGGTACACTTACCAGGCCAAAATATAGAGATAACAAAGCAGTGGCAATATATAATCCGATATTTTTAGGATTAACAAAAAAGGCTTTTAATTGAGAAATAAAATAATGCCATCTCATCTTACTCTCCTCCCTTTATTGACCAAATAACTAAAACAACTCATAAATATTAGTGACCAAATCATTAATATTAGTGCACCAGTACAACAATTTAAGAAATTCAATTCGGTTGTATTAGCTACCGTTCCATTAAAAACATTAGTAATATTTAGATATGATGATGGTAGCCAAAAAAGATATTTGCTAATGGTGCCAGGAAGATAAGAAATAGCATAAACTAACATCCCTATTAAAGTTGTTAAATAAACATTCTTAGTTAGTTGATTAAGAAATAAAGTCAATGATGTAGTAAATAATACAAGCAGAACAACATATACCAAAAATAATAAACAATAAGCCCATAATGGTATTGCGAAAATTTTATTAAAGTAAAATACATTAGGATAATTTAACGTAACAAAACCATTACGCACACCCGCAAAAATATATGCAGCTATGATTCCTATTAACACAGGGATGATAGTTAAGACAATATTGATTGTAGTTTTCCCAGAAATTTCATCTTTATTTCTATAAGGAATATTTTTCAAAAGACTGCTATGTCGTAATTTCAATATCCAAACATCATTTGAAATAAAAAGAATATAAAGGAAAATAAGGCTTCCTAACATGGACAAAATATAAACTAAATATGTTGAAGATGCTTTAGAGTTCATCACAACTGGAATGTGATGTTGATAAAGGTATTTATATGTAGCCAGTTTTTGGTAAAGCTCATATTTGGGCGGCACATTAAGAGTTTTAGCACCTTTATAATTATTCTTATAACCGTCAAGCATTGTCTCAATTAGATTTTCCGATCCTCTTAAATAAGTCTGTGGATCGGAAAACACTTCACCATTTTGCAAAACAGCAATATAAGCTGATTGTTTGCATAAATTTGCATAAGTTTGTTTATAATTTTTTTGACGAAGAGAACTACCATCAAAATAATCTTCATTTACTTGTACAGATTCATAGTAGTCCCGCCATTGACGATAGCCATCGCCAATTTTTTGAGTTTCAACTACAAAGAGGAAGAAAGTCATAGAAATTATTAATAAACAGACTAAAAGAAAGTTCTTTTTCGATTTTATTGCAATTTTAAAATTAGCTTTAAAATAATATCGATTCATAATAACCACCTTTTAGTATAAAAACAACTAACCCGTTTGCCATTTTATTTTATGAGTCATTATATTTAGAATTGAGTTAATATAATTTACTTTCCGATTTGTAAAAAAATCCCTTAGTTATTATTCCCAAAAGCTTTGATTAGATTTATAGATTTATCTAAAGCTGCAATATGTTACAATAGACTAAAACATGACCAAATACATATGCCAATAGTTTTTAACATAGCTTTTTAATCTATGGATTAGCTTAACTTTCTTCAACCTTTAAATCTAACAAAGCAGATCCTATCTTTACCTATGATCTTCTAGTTTTAACTCATAAACAAATATTTTAAAATCTTAAGAATTATTAGTACTTTAAAATTTATTATTTAATTATACTCTTATAATTTAATTTTGCACTAATTTTTTAAATTTAATAATTTTTTTGAAATTTTGACTAAACTTAGTACACAAAAAAGCGGGCAAAAAGCCTGCTATATCTGCCATAGTGCCTACCTAAAAGTTTTTGCACGGAACACAGCTAAAATCGTGTTCCGTATCGTGTGCATAATTATCTTTAATAAACAAAAAATAACCTTAACTTACCAACAGAAAACATTGATATATCAAGGTCATTTTACTAATTTTATCCTTCTGAATGCTGACTAGAGGATTCGAACCTCCGACCTCATCATTACTAATGACGTGCTCTGCCAACTGAGCTAAGTCAGCATTGTCATATCTCGACAACGATATTAATTAAAACATATTCTACTAGTTTACGCAAGCATTTTTTGACTTTTTCTCAGTTTTTGTTATAACTAAGCTTTGGTAAACTTTTTAAGAGTATAATATGAAGATAGATTCAGAATGGAGTGGATGTAATGGCAAATTTAGCCTCGATTAGCGCCGAGTTCCCCTGGGTACTACGAATTTTAGTTGCTTCCTTGTGTGGCGCACTGATCGGTTATGAACGCGCAATTCAAAGAAAAAGTGCCGGAGTGCGAACACATATCGTAGTTGCCTTTTCTTCCGCGCTATTTATGATAGTTTCAAAATACGGCTTTGGCGATTTACTAAAAATGTCAGATGTTGCTCTGGACCCTTCCAGAATTGCTGCGCAGATAGTTTCTGGTATTTCATTCATTGGTGCCGGTACAATTTTAATTAAGAAGCAACAGATCTCCGGCTTAACCACAGCTGCGGGTATTTGGGCTACAGCGGCCATCGGAATGGCAATTGGTTCTGGCCTTTATTTTATCGGAATTTTAGCGACTGCCTTTCTTTTCGTTATTCAGATGATGTTTCACGATGATACTATCATTGACAAAATCATCATGCATATCAGGTTTAATATTCAAATAGAAGCTGTCAATAAACCTAATATCTTGCATATCATCGAACAGGAACTGCAAACAAATCATGTTGAAAATGTTTCTGTCAAGATTCTTTTTGTCAGTGATGAAAGAATTATCTTTTTTGTAGACGGCATCATCAATAATAATATTAATGAAAATGATATTATCATGGCTCTGCGCAAATATCCTGACATCAAGCGGATCAGTATTGCTAGTATAGATAAATAAAGTTATATTTTTTAAGCAATAGTTAATTCTATTGTTTTTTTTGCATTATTTTTATCTAAATTGCACAAACTTACTACAATATTAATATCAACTTTTATTACGAAAGGAGAATTTATATGGCCGGACCCTTGGATTATTTACGCTGGCGTGGTGACTTAAGCTTTAAAGAAAAGCCATTTAATAGTGTTGATGCTTCACTGCTGTCATCTATTGCTTATTTGCCGGCCGATAGTTCTGCCACCAATCATACTCTAGGAGAAGTAGCGGAAAAATTGCGGAACTTGTCTTCTTTTCAACATCAAATGTATGCCGAGACTGCAACTGAAGTTATGTTGTTACCGGAAAGTCCTAGAATCGGCAACATCAAGATTCTAGATTGGACAGACAGACTGGAAAAAGAACCGCATCCCTTGCAATTTACTGCTGCCACCTTTCTTATTGACACAAAAACCATTGCTGTCGTCTTTCGCGGAACTGACGGCACTATGATTGGCTTAAATGAAGATATGGGTATGAATTACCTGCCTGAGATTTATGGTCAGGAAGTGGCAGCTAAATATTTAACAAAAATAGCACATAAATTTAGTGATCAACAAATTTACCTTTTAGGCCATTCAAAAGGAGGGAACTTTGCTCAATTTGCTTTATGTGCAGTTGAGCCTGAAATTCAAAAACGGGTAATCAAGGCGATTAGTTTCGACGGACCGGGCTTTTTCCATAAGGTATACACGAGTCCTGGTTTCATTTCTTCCATGTCTAAAATGAAAACCTACATTCCCCAGAATTCAATTTTTGGTGCAATGCTTGACCATCCGGAACAAACTCTGGTTGTCAAAAGTACCGTACCAATGCGCAATCAGCATGACCCTCGCCGCTGGTCAGTAGGTCGCGACAGTTTTACTCTAGCCGATGGTCTTTCTTCCAGTAGCCGCGTGATCAGACATGCTCTAATTAATTTCAATAATTCGATTCCCGATCAAGAAAGAAACGATGCCTTTTCTGATCTTTTCGAGGCTTTTGAAAATTATGACATTGATGAATTAAACCAACTAACTAGTAATAAAATAGTAGGAACCTACCGCTTTGGTCGTGCCTTTTTATCCCTTGAACCCCAAGAACGAAAGTTGTTAACTCAAGTGTTAAGCAATATCTGGAATTCCTACAAAAAGAATATGACTTTGCCCTTAATGGCCAGCAACTACGACCTTTATCCTAAAAGTAATGATTCTAATAAGGCCCCAGTGTTCTATGAATTTTATGATCCTGATCGGCCGAATCTAAAATTACCAGAGAGTATTCGCCGTAAATTGCGATAAATTGTTTCATGTGTAACCCAAAAAAGAGATTGAGCAAACCGTTGGTCTTCTCAATCTCCTTTTATTTATTAATTAAAAGAATTAATTCTTCATTTTATCCTTAACGTCATCGACTTTGTCTTTGACGTTTTCAGTAGCTTCTTGTGCCTTATCTTTAACGTCGCCAGCAGCTTGTTGAACTTTGCCTTTGACTTCTTTAGCTTTGCCAGCTACTTTATCTTTAAAACCTTTATCAGCCATCTTAATCGATCCTTTCCCAAAAAATTAGCGAAAAATTTCTATTCACACCTTAATAGTACAATTTTGTATAATTATTGTCATTAAAAACGCCTTATTTTTTGTTAAAAGATGTAGAAAAGCAAAAAGCCATAGCTTTTTACTATAAATCACCATGGCTTTTATTCTTTCTTATTCGTTAGGCTGATCATGACTATAATCGAGATTAGAAAAGCGATTATAAGGTTTAGAAAACATTAATTTTACTGTTCCCCTGCTACCTGAACGGTTCTTTTCAATAATAACCTCAACTTCGCCATTATCATCTTCAGCCGATACTTCCTTATTTTCCTCGCCTTCTTCTTCATCGCGATAATAATCATCACGGTAAAGAAAAGAGACAATGTCGGCATCTTGCTCAATTGAGCCGGATTCACGAATATCAGATAAGACAGGTCTCTTGTCCTGCCTTTGCTCAACTGACCGCGACAATTGCGACAAAGCAATAACAGGTACATGAAGCTCCTTGGCTAATTTCTTCAATTGCCGTGAAATAGCTGAAACCTCCTGCTGGCGTGATTCACTGTGCGGACCTTCAATTAACTGCAGGTAATCAATTACAATTAGGCCTAAATTGCCTTTCTCTTTAGCCAAACGGCGAGACTGTGCCCTAATCTGACTCATCTTAATTCCCGGTGTGTCATCGATATAAATATTGGCCGTTGCCAATGATCCGGATGCAGTGACTAATTTAGGCCACTCGTCTTCATCCAGTTGACCAGTACGCAAGTGTTGCGAATTGATTAAACCTTCAGAAGCAAGCATTCTCTGGACTAGTTGCTCCCCACTCATTTCCAAGGAAAACATTGCGACAGTTTTATCGGTATGCAAGCCGACATACTGGGCAACATTAAGCGCAAAGGAAGTCTTTCCTACTCCGGGACGTGCCGCCACAATTATTAGTTCATCATCATGAAAACCGGTGGTCATCTTATCGAGTTCCACAAACCCGGTTGGCAGACCCGTAACCATATTGCCATCTTCAGGAATGTTGTTAATTTCATCAATAGTAGAGTTAACGATATCCTTGATATTACGAAAACCATTGGCATTATTTTCCGATGAGACATTCATAATCTCACTTTCGGCATTATCTAAAATGTCGGTGACATCATCGGAATCCTGCATTGCATTCGTAATAATTTTTTGACTGGCAGAAATCAGCCGCCGCAATAAAGCTTTACGGTGAACAATTTTAGCATAATAAGTAACGTGAGCAGCCGTCGGCGTGGCCATAGCCAGTTCAGAAACATAAGCTATACCACCAATATCATCAAGCTGATTTTTCTTAGTCAGTTCATCCTGCAGCGTTAACGGATCAATTGCATCCTCACGGTCAGATAAATCAAGCATAGCCTGGAAAACCAACTGATTTGCTCTTTTATAAAAATCTTCTGGCTGAACCTCTGCACTGGCATCAGCTATTGCAGCAGGATCAATAAAAATTGCACCTAGAACGGCTTTTTCCGCTTCATCATCATGTGGTATCTGCTGTGAGACAATATTATCCATTACTTACGCCCACTTTTTTCAGAATTCAACTACAGTTTAATCCTGTTCGGTAACATGAACGCGAATTTTACCTTCTACGCCCTTAAATAACTTAACTGGTACATTTGTGTATCCTAAGGATTTAATTGGTTCAGGCAGGTTTAATTTGCGCTTATCTATCTTAATACCAAACTGTTTTTCTAAGCCTTCAACGATCTTTTTACCAGAAATTGAACCAAACAGTCTGGAATCTGAACCGGCTTTAGACTTGAAGTTAACTACTGTTTCATCCTTTTCCAGTTCAGACTTAATCTTTTCTGCTTCAGCCTTTTCAGTTTCATATGCCGCCTTTTCGTTAGCAGCCACTCTTGCCAAAGTATGCATATTTGCTTTAGTTGCAGCTTTGGCTAGACCTCTCTTAAATAAAAAGTTTTGGGCATAACCATCAGGAACGTTTTTAACTTCACCGCGTTTGCCACGGCCTTTAACATCTTTAGTAAAAATAACTTTCATTGTGCTCTCCTTTTATTCATTTTCTTGTTCATAAGTATCCACTGCATCCATCAATTTAGCAAGTGCTTCCTTAACAGATATCCCTTTAATTTGGGTAGCCGCATTAGACAAATGGCCGCCGCCGCCAAGTTTTTCCATAATAAGCTGAACGTTGATATCACCCATTGAACGAGCAGATATACCAATTGTATCCTTATTCCGTCTGGTAATTGCAAAACTGGCTTCGACATTTTCTAAATCAAGCGCCGTATCTGCAGCTTGGGCAGTAATAATAGGGTCAATTTCCTTATCATCGGGTCCACATAAGACCGCCATTTTAGGCTTGATCATCTTCAAGCTGCTGACCAGCCGGGTGCGCTGCAAGAAACTAGCAATATCTTCTTTTAGCAACTCGCTGACACCCATTGTACTTGCACCAATTGACCGCAAGTAACTGGCAGCATCAAATGTCCGAGTACCAGTACGCAGCGAAAATTCTTTGGAATCAACTGTAATTCCCGCTAGCATTGCTGTAGCGTCAAGGTCGGTTAAAACCCGCTTACCTGAACTTGGCTGTTGGTACTCTACCATTTCAGTTACCAATTCACAGGCAGATGAGGCATAAGGTTCAACGTACGTCAGCATCGGGTTTTCAGGGAATTCTTCACCGCGACGGTGATGATCGATGACAATAATTCTATTTCTTAATTGCTCATATAATTCTTTGGAATAAGTAATAGAATATTTTGAATGGTCAACCATAACCAACATAGACTTGTCAGTCAATGCTTCTAACGCATCCCCAGGTGCGATAAAAATATCATTATCTCCCTTTAGTTTTTCCATTTTAGCAACTAAGCGGCTGACATCATAATTGGTCTTATTGACATCTAAGACAAAATTTGCCTTTACATGATGCAAACGGGCAATTTTAACAACGCCAATACCGCTACCGACCGAATCCATGTCAGGGCTGGCATGACCAACTACAAAAACGCGGTCTGCTTCTTTGAACAGCTCACTAATCGCCTGTGAAACCATCCTTGCTCTAACTCTGGTTCTCTTTTCCATCGGATTCGATTTACCACCATAGAAACGAGCTGCTTTACCGGGTTGACTAAGAACAACTTGGTCCCCGCCTCTGCCTAACGCCAAGTCAAGGTTAGACTGCGCTTGGTCAGCTAATTCAGTAATTAAGCTGCTGCCAAAAGCAATTCCAATTGACAAAGTTAACGGTGTATTGTTACGACTTGTTTCTAAACGCATTTTATCCAAAACAGAAAACTTATCTTTTTCCATTTTAGCTAAATCTTGCATATGGAGTAATAATAAAAAGTGATCTTCATCAATGCGTTTAAGGTAAGCGTTAAAGTTTTTAGCATAATCACTCAGAGTATTCTGGACATATGCACTAGTAGCAGTCAATTCCTGGTCATGCATGGTTTCACTCAACTCATCGTAATTATCAATAAAAATCTGTCCAATAGCTAATAATTCGTTTTTATATCGTTTTTCTATTTTGGCGTAACGCGTAATATCCAGTAAATAAACCACGCCCAGGTTGTCTTGGATAACCATCTCAAATTGATGACCATCCCAATTAACTACATGGTTTTCAGCAGTTTTAGCCTTTAAGGATTCATTAATTAACTTATCCAGTTCAGGATCAACGGACGCAATTGTATGTCCAATCAGGTCTTCATTTTTTAAATAAAGCTGCAGGTACGGATTGGCCCATTGAATTTGATGATCCTTATCGTAAAGTAAAATGCCCAGGGGCATCTTAATCATTGCTTCTTGCTCGCTACGCTTAATCCGATAAGATAAACTAACAGCAAAATTGTTTGCATTACCAGCTAAGATATATGCACCATAACCGACGCATGCCACAGTTAAAATAAAGATCAAGACCATAGCCAAGCCAAATAATGGGTTCATGATCATCGCAACGATGCTGCCCAAAAGCGATAGCGCTAAGATAATAATGACTGAAGCCGTCAGCCTAGAATCTTTAATAAAAGCAGGAAATTCAAGCTTACGTAAAAAATCTTTCATGTAAGGTCCTTCCTAAAATAATGTATAATACATCATTATTATTATACATTGTATTCACTAGATAAGAAACTCCACAAGGTTCAGGTTTGAACTATCATTACTTTTTTGGTTCTTTTTACTCTCTTTAACTGTCAAAATTTAACCAGTCACTTTTATTCTTGCTTAGATAATTTATGCATAATAAAAAACCTCAAAATTATCGTAATTTCAAGGTTCTTATCAATAATTCTGCTCAGTGCTTTTCAAGCATTAGCAGAGTTTTTATTTATTAGTCTTCAGTAACAAATGGCAACAAGCCCATAATGCGAGCTCTTTCAATTGCCTTAGCTACCTTACGTTGATTCTTAGCGCTGGTGCCAGTGACACGACGTGGTAAGATTTTACCTCTCTCAGAGATAAAACGTTTCAACAAATCAACGTCCTTATAGTCAACGTAATCAATATGGTTGGCAGCAATGTAGTCAACCTTACGACGACGATGAGCGCCGCCGCTTCTTCTTTGTTGAGCCATATCCTAGGTCCTTTCTGTTAATTTAGAATGGTAAATCATCATCAGAAATATCAATGGTATCGCCTGAACCTGCAAATGGATCTTGAGTATTATCCGGACCATTATTAGCAGTGTTATTCTGATTTGAAGCCCCCATATTAGGAGTATTATTGGTATTCTGATTACCAAAATTGCCATTGTTATTTGGTGTGTAACCACCATTTTGACCACGGGCTTCACGATCTTTACGTGATTCAAGCAATGCAAAGTTGTCAACGACAACTTCTGTTACATATACTCTTTGCCCGTCTTTATTATCGTAACTTCTGGTTTGAATTCGGCCATCTATACCAACAAGTGAGCCTTTAGACGTAAAATTACAGAAATTTTCTGCAGATTTGCGCCAAATGACACAACTGATAAAATCTGCACCTCTCTCGCCTTGAGCGTTTGTATATTGACGATCTACAGCAAGAGTAAACGTAGCAACCGAGATTCCACTCCCAGTAGTACGTAATTCAGGATCACGTGTTAAACGGCCAACAAGTACAACTCGATTAATCATACTTTAGGTCCTCCCTTTCCTAAATCACGAAAACGATAACGTTTTTGTTCTTAATTATCCAACTTTGACGGTCATTGAACGTAGAACGGCAGTATCAATCTTGGACAAACGGTCAAATTCGTTAACTGCATCAGCGTTATCAGCAGTGAAAGTCATAACGTGATATAAACCCTCACGATATTTATTAATTTCATATGCGAAATGACGCTTTTCCCAGTCTTTTGACTCAACCATCGTACCACCGTTATCGGTAATAACCTTATCATAGCTTTCAACCAATGCTTTCTTTGATTCTTCATCAATATCAGGCTTGATAATATAAGTTATTTCATACTTAGTAGTTGTCATACTAGTGCACCTCCTTCTGGACTAAATGGTTCTTGCTAAAAATCAAGAACAAGGAGTAATGAAGTTTATTACTCGCAATCTCTAATTCTAGCACATAAACAAAAAATTACCAAACTATCTTTACGTGATCCAATAAGAAATTTTCATTCCTTACTTAATATATACGTAAAATAATCTGATAATTTTTAAATATTTTTGTTTCTTAATTAGTCTTGCTCTTCTGCATTTTCAGTAGAAGCAGCTACTTCCTGGTCCTCTTCAGCCGGAACAATTGCCAGACTGGCAACTTTATTGTTGTCATTAATCTTGATCAAGCGCACGCCGAGAGTGCTGCGCCCAGTTTGAGAAACATCCTTTGTCTTAAAGCGGATCATGATACCATCATCTGTGATAACCATGATATCCTGACTGCCATCGATCACAGTCACGCCTGAAAGTGGACCATTTTTCTTGGTAATGTTTGCGGTTTTAATCCCTTTACCGCCGCGGCCCTTTGTCGGATATTCAGCAGCTGCTGTTCTCTTACCGTAGCCCTTTTCGGAAATCACTAAGACTTCATCATTATTTTTAACGACACCAGAACCAACAACATAGTCATTTTCACGTAAATTAATTCCCCGAACACCGGCAGCTGTCCGTCCCATTGACCGAACAGTTTGCTCATTAAAGCGCACAGCATAACCTAAGTGGGTACCGATCAGGATATCTTGCTTGCCGTCTGTAGCCAAGACATTATTCAGCTCATCACCATCGCGCAGGGTTAATGCGATTAAGCCACTGTTGCGGATATTGCCAAATTCACTGACATGAGTACGTTTAACGGTCCCCATTTTCGTAATGAAGAATAAGTACTGGTCATCCGCATCTTCAGGAATATTAACGATAGTCTGAATCTTCTCGCCTTTTTCCAGTTGCAGTAAGTTGACTATTGGGAGACCCTTAGCAGTACGACCAAATTCTGGAATTTCATAGGCTTTCTTTGAATAAACCTTGCCCTTGTTGGTAAAGAACAGCAACATATCATGAGTACTTGAATAAATCAGGTTGGCAATAAAGTCGCCTTCTTTAACGCCCATGCCTTTGATACCTTTACCACCACGATTTTGAGTCTTAAATTCGGTAATAGGCATCCTCTTAATGTAGCCGCTGTGAGTTAATGTCAGTAAAACGTCTTGCTTTTCAATTAAATCTTCATCTTCAATTGAGACAACTTCGCTAGCGCCAATCTTAGTCCGGCGAGCATCGCCAAAACGTTTTTGAATATCCAGCAGCTCATTATAGATTATTTCATTAATGCGCTCTGGTTTTGCCAAAATGTCTTTATAATCAGCAATCTTGGCTTGTAACTCTTTATATTCGGCTTCAACTTTGTCACGCTCAAGACCGGTTAACCGTACCAGCCGCATGTCTAAGATCGCTTGTGATTGCTTATCATCAAGACCAAAACGACTGATTAAAGCAGCCTTAGCAATATCGCTTGATTGACTCTGACGAATGATATGGACAATCTCATCAATGTGGTCAAGGGCGATTTGCAGACCTTCAAGAATGTGTGCTCTAGCTTCGGCTTTGGCTAATTCAAATTTAGTTCTACGGGTAACAACATCTTCTTGGTGTTCCAAGTAATATTGCAGCATCTGCTTGAGACTGAGAAAATGCGGTGCGCCATCAACAATTGCCACCATATTCATACCAAAGTTGGCCTGCATCTGCGTCAATTTAAATAAATTATTTAACACAACACTGGCACTAGCATCACGGCGAATATCAATTGTGACTCTCATCCCTGTTTGATCGGATTCATCACGCACACCAGTAATACCATCAATAGTCTTAGCACGTGCCAAGTCTGCAATTTTCTTAACCAGCTCAGCTTTATTAACCAAGTATGGCAACTCAGTAACGACTATTCTTTCACGACCGCTTTTTTCGGTTTCAATATTAGTATTAGCGCGAACAACAATATTGCCGCGCCCAGTTTCATAGGCCCGATAAATGCCACCGCGACCCATGATAGTACCACCTGTAGGAAAATCTGGACCCGGAATTGCCTTCATCAATTCTTTAGTAGTGACATCAGGGTTGTTCATCAACATGTGCAGACCCTTAATCACCTCTGACAAGTTATGAGGCGGTATGTTGGTCGTCATACCAACGGCAATACCACTTGTACCATTAACTAATAAGTTAGGTATTCTGGCAGGCAATACTACTGGCTCATTTTCAGAATCATCGTAATTACGCTGCCAATCAACAGTATTTTTATTGATATCGCGCAACATTTCGACGGCAATTTTGCTCATGCGCGCCTCAGTATAACGCATTGCGGCCGGCTCATCGCCATCAACTGAACCAAAATTACCGTGGCCGTCAACTAACATATAGCGGTAACTGAAATCTTGTGCCATATGGGCCATCGCCAAATAAATTGAGGAATCACCGTGAGGGTGGAACTTACCCATAACTTCCCCCACGATTCTGGCTGACTTTTTATATGGTTTATCTGGTGTAACACCTAGTTCACTCATGCCATAAAGAATCCGGCGCTGAACCGGCTTCAAGCCATCGCGCACATCGGGTAAAGCCCGCGCCACGATAACAGACATGGCATAATCTAAGAATGAACTATTCATTACGCTGGTCAGATCAACGTTTCTTATTCTATGATCCTGACCTTGATTGTCGTTATCCATTTAAACCTCCTATGCATCCAAATTTTCAACGTATTTAGCGTTAGTCTCGATAAAATTACGCCGCGGACCTACTTCATTTCCCATCAGTAATTCAAAGACTTCATCGGCATTTTTAGCGTATTCCGGACTGACACGGTCGAGTCTCCTATTTTCAGGATTCATGGTTGTATCCCATAATTGTTCTGGGTCCATTTCGCCCAGTCCCTTATAGCGCTGTACCAAAGGTTTAGGACTTGGCTGCAGACTACCTAAATAGTCATGCAATTCTTCGTCAGTATCTAAGTATCTGACCACTTTTCCCTGGCGTACTTGGTATAGAGGTGGACGTGCAATATAAACGTAGCCTTTTTCAATCATCGGACGCATGTAATTGTAAAAGAGGGTTAAAAGCAGTGTCCGAATGTGGGCGCCATCAACATCGGCATCAGTCATAATAATTAATTTATGATAGCGGGCCTTGGAAACATCAAAGTCAGCACCAAAGCCGGTTCCCAAAGCCGTAAAAAGTGAACGAATTTCTTGATTAGCCAAAATGCGGTCCATTGAAGCTTTTTCAACGTTCAAAATCTTACCACGAATTGGCAAAATAGCTTGAGTCAGCCTTGAGCGTCCCTGCTTGGCAGAGCCGCCCGCAGAATTACCCTCAACTATAAACAATTCGGAAATACTAGGGTCATTACTGGTGTTGTCAGCTAATTTACCCGGCAAGTTAGCAATTTCGAGTCCTGATTTCTTTCGAGTTACCTCACGCGCACGTTTAGCAGCTGTCCGAGCACGTTCAGCTAACTGAGCCTTTTCAACAATTTTCCGACCAACTTGCGGATTTTCCATTAAGAAGCGATTGAAAGTTTCAGAAAAAGCACGATCTACAGCTGTCCGAGCATCAGAGTTGCCTAATTTAGTCTTAGTCTGACCTTCAAATTGCGGGTTAGGGTGCTTTACTGATACGACAGCTGTCATCCCTTCCCGAATATCTTCTCCTGAAAGATTGTCATCACTATCTTTTAACAGCTTAGTTTTATGAGCATAATCATTAACTACCCGTGTTAAGGCTGTCTTAAAGCCAGCTTCGTGCATTCCACCTTCATAAGTATGAATATTATTGGCAAAAGTCATTAATGTTGTTTTATAGCCTTTTGTATATTGCAAAGATACTTCAACGTTAATATCGTTGTCATTACCTTCTACATAGATCGGCTCATCAAATAATACTTCTGTATCACGATTTAAGAACGAAACATATTCCTGAATACCACCTTCATAGTGATAAACGTCGGTTTCCGCGCTGTCTTTGCGCTTATCGGTAAATGTTAATTTCAAGCCCTTATTTAAAAAGGCAAGTTCACGGATACGATTTTTGAGGATCTTGTCATCAAAAGAAGTGGTTTCAGTAAAGATATCTGGATCTGGGAAAAAGTGCACTATGGTACCATGTTCAGATAAAGGCACAGTCCCCGTTACTTTCATTTCATCAACTACGCGACCACGACTAAAGTCAATAAAGTACTTTTTACCATCACGCATTGTTGTAACATCTAGCTTAGTTGATAAAGCATTCACGACAGAAGCACCCACTCCGTGCAAACCGCCTGAAACCTTATAGCCGCCACCACCAAATTTACCACCGGCGTGTAAGACAGTAAAAACAGTTTCAAGAGCTGGTCGACCCGTCTTTTTTTCAATATCGACCGGAATACCACGACCATCGTCTTGAACAGTTACACTGCCATCTTCATTAACTGTGACTTCAATCTTGCTGGCAAAACCGGCTAAGCTTTCGTCAATACCATTATCAATTATTTCCCACACTAAGTGGTGCAAACCCTGAGAGCTGGTAGAGCCAATATACATTCCTGGACGCTTACGAACTGCTTCAAGTCCGCCTAAGACCTGAATCTGACTGGCATTATATTTATCGGCTTCTTTTTCATATTGCTTAATTTGCTTAAGATTTTCTTTGTTACTATCTGCCATGCAATTTCCCCTCTTCTAAATAAATTTGTCCAGATTTAATGCGGTATATTTTCGGCTTCTTAATTATTTCCCAGGAAATACCCTCAAGATCTGTCGTCGTAATAAATGTTTGTGTTTTACCGTGAATGTAATTGAGTAAGGCACTTTGGCGGTTATGGTCAAGCTCACTCATGACATCATCTAGTAATAATAACGGATATTCATCAGTTAACTGGTGCACAAGCTGAATCTCAGCCAGTTTAATACTAAGCGCGATTGTCCTCTGCTGTCCTTGAGAGCCATATAAATGAGCGTTTTTACCATCAAGTTCAAACTCAATGTCATCCCTGTGAGGACCGCTTAAGGTCGTGCCTTTGAGAATTTCAATTCTTTGATTTTTTTGAAAATTGTCTAACACTTTATGATAAACTTCTTCGACGCTATCTCTTGCAGTTATTTCTTTTACCGATGGCCGATAAGTTACTTCCAGCTTTTCAGCGCTGGTACTGATGTGAGCGTAAGCATCTTGAGCATATTGATCTAAATAATTTAAAAATTGAAAGCGGCGGACTATTACTTCTGCCGCAACACCGGCTAGTTGATCCGACAAAACTTCCAAAAACATGGTGTCATGCGCTTCACCCTTGGCCAATTGTTTCAAATAATTATTCTTTTGCTGCAATACCTGCTTATACTTGCCTGCAAAATAAAGGTATTCGGCACTAATTTGACCAAACTCCTGATCCATGAATCTCCGCCTTAAGTTGGGTGCCCCTTTAATCAGGTCTAAATCTTCCGGCGAAAATAAAATAGCGTTTAATTGTCCCACATATTTGGATAATTTCGCTTGTTCAACCCGATTAACCCAAACTTTCTTACCTTTAGTGGTAATTAAAACCCGCAAAGATAGATCAATTTGACTTTTATAAATGTGACCAGAAACATTGGCATAGTCTTTACCAAAAGCGATTAGTTCTTTATCATTACTGGTTCTATGAGAACGAGTTAGGGCCAAAAAATAAATCGCTTCAAGTAAATTAGTTTTGCCTTGCGCGTTCTGACCTATAAAAATATTGACATTGGGATCAAAGTCAACCTCAAATTGCTGCAAATTGCGGTAATTTTGTGCAATAAAGTGTTTGAGATACATCCACAGCTACCGCAATTCATAAGTTTCGTCAGCAATTTCTAGCGTATCGCCAGGGCGTAATTTTTTACCACGCCGATTTTCTTTGATCCCATTCAGTAAAACTGGATTTTCTTGCAGATACCATTTAGCCTGTCCACCTGAAGAAACAATACTTTCTTCTTTTAAAAACTGACCCAGAGTAATATATTCGCTTGTTACTTTAAATTCTTTGATCTTAACCACCTTCACACCATTAACTACCTATAATAAGTATATTCGTTTCACAAGTAAAAAACAACTAAAAGCCCATATAGAGCCATATAAACGGATTTTTTCAAAACAAACATTTCATAGTGAATGACACTAAAAATAAACCAGCATGCTTTTTTGTTCGATTATAAAAATTTGGTCAGAAAAAAAGCCATCAGTTGATGACTTTTTCTTTTTATTAAGAATGAAAGCTTAGAAAGTTCTCACCGGTGTAATTAGCTGGACAAAATCAATGTCGGTTTTATCTGGATTGACAGTAAATGGCCGCAATGGTTGCGTGAAATCCATAATGACGGAATCAGTCACCGAAGCCTTTAATGCATCACGCAAATAATCAGGATTGAAGGAAATCTTTAAATTCTCACCTTCAAGTTTCTTAAAATTAACATCTTCTTCAACATTCCCAATTTCTGCTGATTCACCAGATAATTTGGCACTTTGTTTTTTAGTATCCAGTGTCAAATCTACTACGTTATTGCGTCCTGCATGTGTTAGTAAACTTGCCCGATCAAGCGCACTTGAAAGCTCCATTAAGTCAAATTCTACAGTTGTTGTGCTGTCAGTGGGTATCAAGCGTTCAGTGTCAGGATAGCTGCCTTCAAGTAAACGTGAATAAAACAGAATGTTGCCAATTTCAAAGAGTACCTGATTTTCACCCGGACAAACTTTAATCTCCGGATCCGTTTCTCCGATAATACGTGCAAGTTCCAGTAAACTCTTTCCCGGAATGATTAAGTCTGTTTTTGTTTGTGGTCCATTTTCTAAAGTCAACGCACGACTGGACAGTCTATGTGAATCTGTGGCTACCGCATGAATTTTATCAGGACTAAAGGTGAAGTGGACACCAGTCAGAACTAAGCGACTTTCTTGAGTTGCAACCGCAAATTGGGTTTCATTGATAATTTCTCGAAAAGTTTTTCCCGAAATAATAAAAGAGGACTCGTCTGGAATTTCCGGTAATCTTGGGTAGTTATTAGCATCTAAGCCGTTAATAGTGAACTCACTGTTTTCAGAAATAATTTGTGTTTGGAAACTTTCTTTAACTTCCAAAGAAAATTCCTTTCCTGGTAAGCGTCTGATAATCTCGCTAAAAAATCTTGCCGGTAAAACGACTGATCCGGTTGAATCGACGGTCAAATCTTCACTAACCGGTATTTTGATTTCAATTGAAATATCAGTATCACTTCCAGTGAGAAGTAATTCCGTTTCCGTTAAGTTAAGCTTAATTCCGCTAAGAATTGGTATAGTTGCTCTAGATGAAATGGCGTGCATTACATTGTTTAAATTATCTAAAAAAAGATTCCTGTTAACTGTAAATTTCATTTGGTGCCTCCTGTTATTTTGTCTGTTTTCTTTATATTAATTATATATTTAATTAGTAGTATTAGTAGGTCCTGTGATTTCTGTTGAAAAGACACATTAGCCTTAAAATAACGTAATTATTGCGGTTAAAAAGATGTGTACAAGTCCGTTATTTATCCACAGTTGATAACTTTTTAGCGGTCAAGCATTTGTTTTAAATCAAAAACAGCAGTTTTGATGTCAGAATTGGTCTTAATTTCACGACTAATCTTTTCGTAAGCATGCATCACAGTTGTGTGATCCTTACCGCCAAACTCCTGTCCAATTTTAGGAAGGCTGGAGTCAGTTAATTCACGGGATAAATACATAGCAATTTGTCTTGGAACGACAATCTGTCTAACCCGCTTTTTTCCTTTTAATTCATAAGTTGAAGTTTGGAAATAATTGGCAACGACTTCTTGAATTTTAGAAATTTGCAGACCTTGGTTTTTTTGGACTAATTTGAGATCAGCCAATGCTTCACGAGCCAGATTGACATTGATATCCTCGTGCTCAATTGTTGCATGTGCCTGTACTTTCACCAAAGCTCCTTCTAGTTCACGAATATTAGTGTCAACTTGAGAAGCAATATAATCGAGTGTATTATCATCAATTATTAAATTTTCGGCTTCGGCTTTTTTACGTAAGATTGCAATCCGTGTTTCCAGATCCGGTGGGGTAATTTCTACTTGCAGACCCCAAGTGAATCGTGATACCAGTCGCTCTGACAAATCAGGAATTTCGGTAGGCAGCCGGTCACTTGTCATGACTATTTGTTTCTGATCATTATAAAGGGTCTCAAAAGTATGGAAGAACTCCTCTTGAATACCTTCTTTTTTAGCAAAAAATTGAATATCATCAACTAGTAATAAGTCGCAGGTGCGATATTTAGCGCGAAATTGATCTTGCGTTTTGTTTTTGATTGAATTTATAAAATCATTAACGAAAGTTTCACTTTGGATGTAGACAACCTTGGCATTAGGCCGTTCTGCCAACATTTGATGGCCGATAGCCTGCATCAAGTGTGTTTTACCTAAACCTACACCGCCAAAAATAAAAAGAGGGTTGTAAAAACTACCTGGACTGTCAGCCACTGCCAATGCTGCACCGGCTGCCAGTTTATTGCCTTCGCCTTGAACAAAATTATCAAAAGTATATTTTTCATTAAGCTTAAGATTACGGACAAAGGCATTTTCAATTTGCGGCCGTGAATTTGCGGACATTGCCTCACTTTTTGGTTTAGGAGTTACAATGCGCTCAGTACTTTGATCGCCCTCAATTTGAAAGACAGGCATAACCTCAATATTAGCGTAGCCATATGCAGATTGAATTAATTGTGAAGCTAAATTCTTTTCCCAATATCCTTTGGTTACAGGATTTTGTACGGCAATTTTTAATTCGTGAGTTTCTTTATTGTAAGAAACTGGTCTGGTATTTTTAAACCAGGCATTATATGCAACTTCATTAAAATGTTCACGCATTTCTGTATTAAAATGCTGCCAAAATTTATTAATGTCAAACAA